>CAZLGJ010000074.1:0-14332 GCA_964559075.1 uncultured Glaciecola sp. | reverse complement strand
TAAAGAAGGTTTTGATGAGTAATTCAAGGACACAAGCTGGCGTCAAACTACGCGATGACGAAAAAGTAAAATACATTCCCGTCACTATCGTACCGACCGAAAAAGAAGAGATGCTGCGCAAGCCTGAATGGATCAAGGTCAAGTTGCCGCGTTCTACCGAACGGGTCGACAACATCAAAAAAGTTTTGCGCGAAAACAATTTGCACTCAGTGTGTGAAGAAGCAAGCTGCCCTAATTTGGCAGAGTGTTTTAACCACGGCACAGCGACCTTTATGATTTTGGGTGACATATGTACGCGTCGTTGCCCGTTTTGTGACGTTGCGCATGGCAAGCCGCTGCCTCCTAGTGCTGAAGAACCAGAAAAATTAGCCAAGACGATTGCGCAAATGGCGCTAAAATACGTCGTGATCACCTCAGTGGATCGCGATGATTTGCGTGACGGTGGTGCGCAACATTTTGTCGACTGCATCAATGCTATTCGCGAGCACAGCCCAGCCACCAAAATTGAAGTGCTGGTACCTGATTTTCGTGGTCGTATGGACCGTGCACTGGAGATTTTCAAAGCAGGTCCGCCGGATGTGTTTAACCACAACCTAGAAACCATTCCTGATCTGTACCGCGAATGTCGTCCGGGTGCCAACTACAAGTGGTCACTAGAATTGTTGCGCAAATTTAAAGCACAACATCCTGACATCCCAACCAAATCTGGCCTCATGATGGGGATGGGGGAAACCAATGAGCAGATCCAGCAGGTGCTGGATGACTTGCGTGCGCATGATGTCGATATGCTGACCTTGGGGCAATATTTGCAGCCTTCACGTCATCACTACCCTGTAAAGCGCTATGTGACGCCGGCTGAATTTGACGAGCTAGGTGATTATGCGAAAAATATCGGCTTTAGCCACGCTGCTTGCGGTCCTATGGTGCGTTCTAGTTACCATGCTGACAAACAAGCGGCGGGTGAAGAGATTGTTGGTCACTTTACCCCTAAAAAAGCCTAAATGCTAACCAAGCAATAACACAAAAACGGCTTGATGAAGTGACGCATCAGGCCGTTTTTTTATCAGGCACTATTTCTAGACCACCTTAGTTACTCGCCGAGTAGCGATACGTTGCGCGGAACTCCTCGCCCGTTTCCGCAATCACAAAACGCACTACAACATCGGCTACCTGGTTATCGGTTAATGGTGATGCCAAGATAAATTCAACCGTCTCGCCTTGTGCTATGACATCGCCATTTGCCATTCCTACGATAACATTATCCACATCATAAAACGCAAAAGGGACGTAGTTGGGGTTACTAAATCCGAACTGCAGTTGTGAAATCGTAAAATCTCGACTTTGCGCAGTAATGCGGAAACGGTCTAAGGTGTAGAACGTATCACGCTGTGAACCGAACCAGTTAAGCGCCACTTTAACGTTGTTAAACGGAAAGTCGACTTTATCAAATGTCGCGTTAAACGAATCTGATTGACGTTGTAAGATGATGTGCTCAGCCACGATGAGTGTTTGTGTCACTGTGCTGCTATCAGCAACACCGTCATTCACCGTCAAGCTCACCACATAACTTCCCGGTACGTCGCCGATAAAACTTGGCGTAATGGCATTCACATTATTAAGCGTAGCACTGCTGCCCTCTGGCACAGCATCTACTGACCAAGCCACCGTTAACACATCTGCATCGGCATCGGTACTGTCTGTTGCTGATAATGTGATCAGTTCACGGGTGAACAGGTTCTGCGGTGAGGTGATAACTGCAATAGGTACAGCATTGGTATTAGTCGCGGTAATTTGCACCGTGTCAGTTTGGCTATCAACAGCTCCGTCGTTCACTATTAATGCAACGACAAAGGTGCCCGCCACATCCGCTGTAAAGCTTGCTTGCTCATTTTGTGCAGTGCTCAAGGACGCTGTGCTCCCCGCAGGGACTGTGACTAAGCTCCAGCGATAAGTCAGTACATCAGCATCGGGATCGACACTATTATTTGCGTCTAACAAGACCGTATCCATCACGCGTACACTTTGGTCACTACCTGCATTTGCGATTGGTGATAAGTTGCCTTGTACGACACTGATCACAAGCGTATCCGGCTGCGAGCTCCCAGTGCCATCATTGACAATCAGCTGAAGGATATAATCACCGTTTTGTTGCGGAGTAAAACTCGCAGTAACAGAATTGGCTGCGCTAATACTCACATCGCTGCCAACCGGCTGGCTGAGCAGTTGCCATTGATATCTCAATGCATCGTTATCTGCATCGGTGCTCAAGCCAGCATCTAAAGTAACTAATTGACCAGCAGTCGCGTCAACATCGACACCGGCATTCGCGATGGGCAAAGCATTGTCAGTCGTGGCCACAACTTCTACGCTATCTTCTGCTGAGTCAAGCGCACCATCATTGGCAATCAGCCCCAGCTGATAGACACCGTCATGGGTGACGGTGAACGCTTGATTCACCGCTGTCGGATCGTTTAACGTAACAGCACTGCTGGCTGGCTGACTAATAATGCGCCATGTAAAGGTAATGGTATCGCCATCGTTATCCATGCTGTTTTGCGCGGATAATACGACGTCTGCGCCTGTATTGACCGCTTGATCATGACCGGCGTTAGCAATAGGCGCTACATTGCCGGTTGCTACAGTAATCATCACCTCAGCTGGTGCACTAGAAGCATCACCGTCGTCCACCGTCAAGGCAAAGCGATATTCTCCCACAGCGGTTAACGTCACTTCCGGGCTTGCCGCTGCTGCATCGCTGATACTGACATCCTCACCAGCAGGCTGTGACACCACGGACCAAGCATAACTTAACGCATCTCCATCCACATCGGCACTAGCAGTGCCATCAAGGGTGAAGGTCGTACCGGTAAGCCCAGTTTGTGGATTACCAGCATTGGCAGTCGGTGCATTATTGACTCGCGTCACAACCAGTGTTGTCGTCTCGCTATCGGTACCAAAACGCGCATCGATCACGGTGAGTGCAATTTCATAGCTCCCGGCTTGATCGGGTATAAAACTGGCAATGTCCGTCGCAGCATTTTGTAACACAACTGCACTATCTGCTGGGGCTGACACAATACTCCAACTAAATTGTAAAACGTCATCAGAGCCTGCATCTGGATCACTGCTGTTAGTGCCATTAAGGGTTACCACTTGATTGACTTGTGGATTAGCCACTGCTGCTATGTCCGCTTCGGGAGGAAGATTCTCAGGGATCACCGTTACTACTACCGTATCTGGCAAACTAATGTTGACTCCATCATTCACAATCAGCTGAAGTTGATATTCACCAGCCACATCAGGCGTAAAGCCGGTCACAGCCGCACTCGTTGACAGCAGTGAGGTGGTTGACCCGGCGGGCACTGATAAAAGTGACCACGTATAAATAATGGTGTCATTTTCGGGATCAGAACTACTCTGCCCGTCCACTACGACCTGAACGTTGACTTCACCGTCAAGATCGTCACCGGCATTCGCAAATGGTCGACCATTCGTTGCGGGTGGTGCGTTGACCGTCACACTGACTTGCGATTGAGCACTATCCGCCGTGCCGTCATTCACCACCAAACCAAAGGCGTAATTACCTGACGTAGTCGGCGTAAAACTAATGTTCGCAAGCGTGGCGTTCGCAAGATTGATATTGCTTCCGGATGGCTGCGACAAGACTTCCCAACGATAGGTTAAAGTGTCGTCATCAGCATCACTACTCAGCAATCCAGATAAGTTGACCTGTGTCCCCGTTGTCACCGTCTGCGCACTTCCGGCGTTCGCGGTGGGAGGCGTATTAGCGGGATTGGGCTGGGAATTCTCGTTCACGGTAATCTGCACAGTCGAAGCGCTACTATTGACAGTACCATCGTTGACAACGAGCTGTAGGACATAAGTCCCTGCGACTGACGGAGTAAAACTCGGATTGGCGACATCAGTTGAGGATAATGAAACGGCTGCACCAGAGGGTTGGCTTTGCATTGACCAAGTGTAACTGAGGCTATCTCCATCTGCGTCAGCACCAGAACCACTTAAGCTGACCACACTGCCCATGGTCACTGATTGATTACCGCCTGCTGTAGCAACTGGGGCACGATTAGCAGGAGGGGTATTGTTGCCATTGTTCGGACTGGAGCTGCCACCACCGCCGCCACAAGCCGGTAATAGCACGCAACATAATAAACAAAAAGTCGTTTTTAAGTAGTTCATAGCATATCCTTATGGTTAAGTGTATTATCGTCCTGAAAATACAATACCTTAGAATATGGTATAGACCACTTATTCCATTAACACAAATGTGACATCCCAAATACCATGCATCATCAAAAACGCATTTACATCGCCTATACTGGCGGCACCATTGGTATGAAGCCCTCGGCGCAAGGCTACGTGCCAGTAACCGGTTTTTTGCAACACAGCCTTGCTCAGCTTTCCGAATTATCGCGCCCCGAGATGCCTCAGTATGACTTGTTTGAATACCCTGAGCTACTTGATTCGTCGGACATGTCACCGCATCAATGGCAGCTCATTGCCGATGATATTATGCAGCGCTATGACGAGTATGATGGCTTTATTATACTGCACGGCACCGATACCATGGCTTACACCGCATCAGCGCTGTCATTTATGTTTAGTGGCTTAAGCAAGCCCATCATTGTGACTGGATCACAAATTCCCCTTGCCCAGCTGCGCTCTGACGGACAAGAAAACCTCGTCAACGCCTTATATATCGCGGCGTATCATCCCATCAATGAAGTTGGATTATATTTTAATAATCAATTCTTTCGCGGCAATCGTGCGCGCAAGCTCGATGCTGACGGCTTTGCCGCTTTCGGCTCACCTAATTTTCCCGCTTTATTAAACGTGGGGATTGAGATCCAATCTGCGCCAGTGGCCAAGCACAGCAGCAATGAAGTGCTAAGGTTGCAGCCCATCAGTGCTCAGCCGGTTGCCCTACTCTACCTATACCCTGGGATTGATGCACAAATCTTAGAAAACCTACTCCGTCAGCCCGTCCGCGCTATCGTTTTGTTGAGCTATGGTGTCGGTAACGCACCGCAAAATGCTGCGATGCTAGCCTTGCTAGCACATGCGCATCAACAACAGATCCTGATTGTGAACTGCACGCAGTGCCTGCAAGGTAGTGTGAATATGCGCGGCTATGCCAATGGTCAAATATTAGCAGATGTGGGTGTATTGAGCGGATTTGATATGACGCCAGAGGCGGCGCTGACCAAACTGCATTATGTGCTATCGGTGACCGATGATTACCAAGAGCAGCGAGTGTTGATGAGCCAAAACCTGCGCGGGGAGATGACCGAGCCGGTCAAAGTAGACTAATCGTCTAACTTGACCCGCATAATTTCTTGTTCGTCCTGCAACTCTCTGCGCAGCTCCGATTTTGATTTGTGCACCATCTCGCCATTTTCGCCAATGGTCATGTGTTCATTGGTCTTGGCCACCTTGGCTTGATAGAGCATCACGGCTTGCAGTGAATTTTCTTTTTGCTCTTCAGTCAGCGCGGTGCCGTTTGGCCATTTGCCGGTTTCGACGGCTTGCTGCAAATTAGCAAATACCTCAGGGGTCATCGCCGCAACGAGTTGTTCAACATTCATGACTAATCGTTTCCTAAAATTTTAGTTTACTAGCTTTGATAAACGCGATGCGCACGCGATTTACCACATACCACAAAAAGCCAAACACCATGACCAACATCGCAATGCTGTGCTGGTTGCTGCCAATTTCTGGGCTACCCCAGTACATCAGACCAAAGCCGGTGATAAATAATAACACGGCCACAAAGGATTGAGTCTGTAGACTTTGGTGTTTTTCGTAGCGTTTGCGCTTTTCTAGGCGCAGTACCTCATCGGCATTATCGGCACCCAGTTCAAAACCGCAGTGTTGGCAAGTAGTGGCTTTATCTGAGATTTTTTTCTTACATGCTGGACAGTCTTTAAGCACGGGGATCCCTTAATAAAAAAGCTGATACCGTATGATATCAGCTTTCGAATAGAACTGCGACGAGGGCTTGATTATTGTTGTTTGACTTTATCCCAGTAGCTGTCCATCGATGCTTTCATTTCTTTACGCAGCATCAAAATACCAAACAAGTTGGGTAAAGTCATGACCACGATGGCTACTGCAGAAAACGTCCACACCAGCGTGGTGTCCGAAAACGCCGCCATGAAAAAGCCCGCGACATAGACCACGCGATAAGGCATGATGGAGCGTGGTCCAAACAAATACGTCATGGCTCTATCACCATAATATGACCAGGCCAGCGCCGTTGAAAAAGCAAACAACAACAGACCAATAGACACGATATACTGACCAAAATCACCAAAGAAACCTCGGGTAAAGGCGATAGTGGTCAGCCGCGCAGAATGCACCAGAGACTTGCCAGAAACGACCAAGTTCGCTTTTTGCGCTACGCCATCCTCAACAATGACGGTTCCAGAGAACGCATCTTCCTCAGAAGCAATGCTAAAAGTCACCTCTTCTGCAACCGAGCGTGAGTTGATTATAGTAAAATCAGTCGAATTGACCGCTTTGCCTGCAACCACTTGTATGCGGCCAGTGTATGGCGTGATAGCCTCTTTATCGATGTTGTTCAAATACTGATACAGTGCGTTGACGTCAGCTTCATTTTTGTCGCTGTATTGTCCTGCAACGATGAGCATGTCGGCTTTATCAAACACATTGTGATGTTTTTCATTCCATACACCGGACGATAAGATAACCAAACCCGTAATCGTACAGATGATGATCGTATCGATGAACGGCTCTAAGATTGACACCATGCCTTCCGCCGCCGGATCTTTGGTTTTGGCTGCCGCGTGAGCAATCGGCGCTGAGCCCTGCCCCGCTTCGTTAGAGAACAAGCCACGATTGACCCCACGGTTAAAGGCATAAGCTAAGCTCGCACCCAAAAAGCCACCGGCAGCAGCTGAACCGGTAAATGCGTCTGCCCAAACCGACACAAATGCTGCGCCTAAGTTATCGAGGTTGGCAAAAATCACGGCAAATGCCCCAATGATATAGATCACCGCCATAAACGGCACAATTTTGGATGTCACTGCCGCGATACGCTGGATCCCGCCAAGAATAACTAAGCCAAGCAAAATCGCAAGGATCCCGCCCATGACCATAGGATCAATCCCAAACGCCTGCTCCATCGCACTCGCTATGCCGTTAGACTGCGGCAGGTTGCCGGTACCAAATGAACAAATCACGGTCGCAACAGCAAAGGCCACAGCCATCCATTTCATATTCAACCCTTTGTCCATAAAATACATCGGACCACCGGCCATGGTGCCATCTTCGGTTTTTTCACGGTATTTATGCGATAAGGTGACTTCAACAAACTTGGTCGTCATGCCCAAAAACGCCGTCACCCACATCCAAAATAACGCCGCAGGACCGCCTAAAAAAATAGCAAAAGCCACCCCTGAGATGTTACCCGTACCAACGGTACCTGAAAGTGCGGTTGTCAGCGATTTAAAGGGCGAGGTATCACCTGGATCATCTGCTTTAGCGTATTTACCCGTCACCACTTGCCAGCCGTGCTTAAAAAAGCGGATTTGTGGGAATTTGAGGTAAATGGTAAAAAACAAACCCGTGCCCAACAGGACATACGGGAACCAAAAGGCACTGCCTAAAAACCCATCTAGCATGAGTAAAAAATTGTTGAGTGCTTCCACTTGTTGCTCCTTAATATGAGGATGTTGTTATTGTTTTATTTAATTCTGTTATCAGTTATTCATCTGTCAGTGCTTGCATCACTGCATGCAACGCAACCAAGACATCCGCACCGAGCTGCTGTGAGCGCGGAATAGACCAGCCGTAAGCGGCATCAGGCAAGTCTGCGTTATCTTTAAACGGCATTTCAAGCGTGTAGGATAAACAGTCAAAGGCATGCCCTACTGCACTTGCACCAATGGTCAAATTCGCTTCCCCTGGCGCGTCTTTTGGATAGCCAAAGGTATCTTGAAACTCTGGCGTGGCCTGCATCAAGGTCGTTTTAAAAATCGACTCTAGCTGCGCCAGCTCAACACTGTAGTTGGGGTTACCTTCACAGCCAGCCACAAAGTTATACGGCAGCGCTTCATCGCCGTGCATATCGATAAAGGCATCCACACCTACCTCGTGCATTTTGTTGAGCACGTGATAAACCTCGGGGCTTTTTTCAAGCGACGGGGTTTGCCATTCGCGGTTTAAGTTCACGCCGGCAGCATTGGTGCGCAAATGCCCCCGCACACTGCCATCGGGATTCATGTTCGGCACAACGTAAAACACGCAGTGCTGCAATAGGCTACGCGCCACCCCGTCGTCTTCGTCTAACAAGCGACTGATAAGACCTTCTGCACACCACTGCGCCATGGTTTCACCGGGATGCTGACGCGCGATCACCCAAAATTTTAGCTTGGGCGCTTCATCGATTTCATCACCAATAATCAGCAGGTTCATATCACGGCCATCCAGCGTATGCCCGAGTAACTCATGCCGACAGCCAAACTCCGCTTGCGCTGAGCTAATCAAATCCAGATGGCGCTCATAGCTATAGGGCGCAAAATACGCAAAATACATGATGTCGTGTTCAGGCGTGACATCAATCGAGAGCTGGTTGCCATCAAACTCAGTGTCCACGCGAAACCACTCTTCGCGGTCGTAGCTAGCTACGGCCTGATAGCCTTCCCACCCTTTTGGATAAGCAGAGTTAGCGAGATCTTCGATGATAATGCGGTGATTGACCATCGGGGTCGAAGCGAGGCGAAAATGAAACCACTGATAAAAATCAGCGTGATTGTCTTTATTGATCGTTAGGCGGATATTGCTGGGTTCGTCTGCGGAAACGACATTAATGTTCCCACTGTCAAAAGCGCTGCTGATGTGCATGCTTATCAATCCATGTTGTTATTATTATCATTTAATCTAGCACAGTCAGGGCGTCAATGACTAGTGGTAATGTCTACACAGGCGTACTCATACACCAAAGGCAAGTTTGAGCTTGAGGCCAAATTCAGTGGTGTAGCCAACACTGCGACCGACCACACGCCCATCCGGCTCAATAATATACACACTGGGAAAAGCGCTAACCTGAAACTCATGCGCTGTACGTCGTGTGCCAAACAACACGTTGTCACGCTGTGTCTGCGTTTCTTGCACAAACTGCGCAACGGCTTCTAAGTTACTATAAGACAAGGCCACTTTGACCACGTTCACCTTGCTCTGGTCGAGCTCATCGACATTGTTGATGCTCCAGCGGCACACCTTGCACCAAGGGGCAAAAAAATACACTAAAGTTGGCTTATCTGCTGCCAATAACGGCAATGTCTGTCCCTCAAGGCTGACAAATTGATGTTCGGGAATGGTCACCGAACCATCAGCTAGGAGCATATCGCGCTGTTGAAACCACGCAAATGCGAGCAGTAAGGCAACAAATAGGCCGATTTCGACTAGCCCTCGCCAAGGTTTTTTTCGTTCAGTTGCCTGTTCAGATGTCATAATTCAGATGTGATGCCGTTTTAAAGATAACTTAACAAGATGACCGGTCAGGTGCAAATTATCATTCACACAAATGAAAAAAGCCCTGTGAGCAATGATATGCTGACAGGGCTTTTAAGATATTGCCGTGTTTATTTAGCAGGTAAGCTCGGTGCAAAAATACCGGCCATGTCTTGTGCGACACGCATTACCTGACAGCTGTAACCAAACTCGTTGTCATACCACACATACAGCGTAGCGCGATCGCCCGAGACGATTGTTGCGCTGCTATCAACGATAGAGGCTGCGCGCGCGCCCACTAAGTCGCTAGAGACGATTTCGGTAGATGAAGTAAAATCAATCTGATGTTGCAAGTCAGAGAACAACGCTGAGTTTTGCAAAAAGTCGTTGATTGCTTCTTTTGAACGCGCTTCTTTGTCTAAGTTAAGGTTCAAAATAGCCATCGATACATTCGGTGTCGGTACGCGGATAGCGTTGCCCGTCAATTTACCTTCAAGTTTTGGGTAGCACTTAGAGACCGCTTTGGCAGCGCCCGTTTCCGTGATAACCATGTTCAGTGGCGCACTGCGACCACGACGCTCGGCCTTGTGATAGTTATCAATGAGGTTTTGGTCATTGGTATAGGCATGCACGGTTTCGACGTGACCATTTTTGATCCCGTACTCTTCATCAAGGGCTTTCAGCACAGGGGTAATAGCATTAGTGGTACAAGACGCGGCAGAAACAATGGTATCGTCTGCGGTGATGTCTTGATGGTTGACGCCATAGACGATGTTTTTGATATCGCCTTTACCCGGTGCCGTTAAGAGCGCTTTGGCAGCGCCTTTGGCCTTAAGGTGCAAACCAAGGCCATCGCGGTCACGCCAGATACCGGTATTATCGATGATCAACGCGTTATCAATGCCGTACTGCGTGTAATCAACCGTTTCAGGCGAGTTGGCATAAATCACCTGAATATATGATCCGTTCGCCAAAATCGCTTTGCGCTCGTTATCAACGGTAATGGAGCCGTTAAATGGACCGTGAACCGAATCGCGACGCAGCAATGACGCGCGCTTTTCCAAATCACCGTCTTTACCGCCGCGCACCACAATGGCACGTAAACGCAGTTTGTTGTTTTCGCCTTGACGCTCAATCAATAAGCGCGCAAGCAAGCGACCGATACGGCCAAAACCATATAAGACTACGTCTTGAGGCGCTTGATTGTCTTCTTTGTCTACGACACTGGCAAGCTGTTCACGCAAAAACGCCACTACATCATCGCTTTCTTTGCCTGCACCGTAGTGAAAATCATAAGCTAATTTACCAATATCAATGCTGGCTGGGGCGATTTGTAACTCGTTAATCGCTTCCAAAATTGGGAACGACTCACGCAAACGCAGTTTTTGGCCTTCGTGGCGACGCACGGTGCGGTGCGCTTTGATCACATCAATCGCACTAGCATTGAGCAGTGAACGGCCATATACCGTGATTTCAATTGCTTTATTGCGATACAGTTTGCCAATGATTGGCATCATTTTTTCTGCGAATTCCTGACGCTCTTGCCAGCTTTTTTGAAGTTCCAATTCAACTGCTTGATTCATGTTTCATTTTGCCTTTTGGTAAATAGCTCATTTAAAAATGGACATTGTGAAAAACCTGCAGCGACTGTAGTTTGGTAGGGTACAGCGCTAATTTCGAGCTAATTCTACCCAAAGGGTGCAGACTTGCCAAATTGGTATAAAGTTACAGATTGGCGAATGTGGCGCCACAAAAACGACAAAAAAGCGGTAGGTTTACTACAAAATAAAAGATGAAGACAGACACTTGTGACACAAGCGTCAGATATCGCAGTAACGGCTGAAATAAAGCTACATTCAGCCGTGATTATCTACGACTAAAATATACGCCTATTCAGGGTGAAATTGTAAGGAGATGCCGTTGACACAGTAGCGCTGACCGGTGGGTGCTGGGCCATCGTCAAACACGTGACCAAGATGCGCCCCACAGTGTTTACACAAGATTTCGGTGCGGCGCATACCGTGTGAATGATCAGGGGCAAATACCACGTTCTGCGCGACATCTTGTTCATAAAAACTCGGCCAGCCGCAGCCCGCGTCAAATTTGTGTGCGGAGGAAAATAGCGCATGATCACACACTACGCAGTGATACATGCCCGTCTCTGCATGATCGTTAAACTCACTGGTAAAGGGTCGTTCGGTGCCCTTTTGTTGGGTCACATACAGCGCTTCGGGGCTTAAGTGCGCGGTGCTGTATGGTTGTGTCGATTCATTTGATGGCTTGCTCATCAACTGCTCCTTTGTGCTTACTCAACGATCAAAGCCGCGTTATCAATATGCTACGCGACAGGCTCCTGTTTAAATATAACAAACGAGCGATTAGAGATCACAAATGATTGTTTGGCGATATACAGCCCTGTTGGCCGAAAATCGGTCATGCGGGTATCGAGCACCACTTGCCAGCGCTGGCCCTTGCTGACCGGTGGCAATACCAAGTTGTGATCGACCGTATCGGCATTGACACACAATAGCCAGTGCTCGGCAAACTCCTCGGTGCTCACTAGTTCTACGGCGAAACCGCGATTGTTGGGGTCGTGCCAATCATCGTCCGATTTGGGCGAGCCGTCAATTTTGAACCAGTTGACTTCCGCCACGTTCACATCTGACAAGAACTGATCGTCTGCTAATTGGGCGTTGGTCAGCACCACAGAGTCTTGTTTGAGCGCAATGCAGTAACGACAAAACTGCAAAAAATCCGCCTCGCGTCTAGCCAAATCCCACTGACAGTAGTTGATATCATTGTCTTGACAGTAAGCGTTGTTATTGCCCTGTTGGGTACGACTCAATTCATCCCCACCGAGCATGGCTGGTGTGCCTTGAGCAAAGATCATAGAAGCAAATAAGTTGCGTTTTTGGCGCTCGCGCAGGTGCTGTATGACCACATCATCGGTCGGGCCTTCCACGCCATAGTTGTGACTGCCGTTGTGATTATGCCCATCGCGATTGTCCTCGCCGTTGGCTTCGTTGTGTTTGCGCGAGTAGCTCACGAGGTCATGCAACGTAAAGCCATCGTGGCAGGTCACGGGATTAATCGAGGTGTAGCTTGCCCGTAAGCCTTTGGCAAACACATCGCGTGAACCAAACATACAGGTCGCAAAGCGTGCCATAATGTTTTTGTCCCCGCGCCAAAACGCCCGAGTAACATCGCGAAACTGATCGTTAATTTCGGCAAAATCAACGGGGAAATTGCCCAGCTGATAGCCATAATCACCAATATCCCAAGGCTCGGCGATATGAATTTTGTCGCGCAAAATCGGATCTTGTAACAGGGCTCTTAACAGACCCGCTTTAGGCGAAAAGGCATGTGGCTGACGCCCTAAATTGGTTGCCAAATCATAGCGAAACCCATCAATACCATAAACTTCACACCAGTGCCTTGCGGCATCCAAACACAGCCGAATATTGACGTTGCTACTTAAGTTAAGCGTGTTACCACAGCCCGAATAATTGGCATAGTGGCCAGTATCGGGGTCAAGGGTATAGGCGGTGTCGGGATTGAGCGCGCGAAAATGTAAGGTGGGGCCATCCACGCCGCCCTCAGCGGTGTGGTTAAACCCCACATCCAATATTACCTCAAAACCGGCTTTATGCAGCGTGTTGATGCAGGTT
Organism: uncultured Glaciecola sp.; assembly: GCA_964559075.1. Taxonomy (GTDB): domain Bacteria; phylum Pseudomonadota; class Gammaproteobacteria; order Enterobacterales; family Alteromonadaceae; genus Opacimonas. Next base: position 1,172 of record CAZLGJ010000074.1, on the reverse strand, counting down.
TGTAACTCACTGTGCGCATCTTGATACGCATAGCGCGGATCAGGGGCAAAAAACGAGGCAGGGTTATAGCCCCAATAATTGGTCATGCCCTTTTCTGTGATAAAGGGTTCAGGCATAAATGCCATCACCGGCATCAGCTGAATAGTGGTCACACCTAGCTCGTGCAAGTGTTTGATAATAGGCGCTTGGCACAGCCCTAAATAGGTACCGCGTAACTCTTTAGGCACCTCTGGATGGCGCATAGATATTGACTTAACGTGGGTTTCGTAGATAACCCGATGCTGCGGTGACACTTTGTGCTGCAGCGGCGTACTAACCCCGCGCTGACGATGCTCAAAGTAAGCTTTGGGAAACCACAGCTGGGGGGTTTGCTGATATTTTTTGGCATCCCAGTACCACGCGTGGGTCAGTGCCTTGGCATAGGGATCGCTAATAAAGCGTGACTCGCCATCTGCTTGCGTCACATAGTACAAATACACCTTATCGCGGTCACTCAGCGGCAGATGCCACAGCCATACTCCGCCGATGCGTTTAAGTGGCGCAACGCGCTTGAGCTCTTCTTGGGTATCTGGATGGTAAATGACAATCTCGACCGCGTCGATTTGTGGACCATGCAACGCACACTCGACATGAGTGGCTTTCACATGGGCGCCAAGTAAATGTGGCAGGGATTGACGGATCATCAGCTGTTGTCCTTACACTCTTAGTATTACGCTATGGGCGATATCAAAATACAGGCTAGCGGCGGTAAGCTCACACTCAGCATATTCTGTTCATTGGTAGTCAATGTATCTGCCAGTAACGCTTGAGAATAAGCACTGCCACCAAATTCTTGAGCATCGCTATTATATATCACTCGGTATTGTCCAGCATCAGCAACAGGCAAATGATAGTCATCGTGTGGGGTTGGCGTAAAATTGCACACCACATACACCGCAGGTGAGCCATCGCTAGCGTGTCGGACAAACGCCAGCAGCGAGCGCTCGGCATCGTCGTGAACGAGCCAGCTAAAGCCTGCGCCAGTGTGACACTGTTGATGTAAGGCTGGCGTAGTGCGATACAGGCCATTTAGCGTCCGATATAAGTGCTGCACCTGTTGATGTTTAGGCGTATCTAACAAATGCCAATCCAACTGACCATCGTGATCCCACTCGCGATATTGCCCTAACTCA
>CAZLGJ010000073.1:7310-14413 GCA_964559075.1 uncultured Glaciecola sp. | reverse complement strand
ACCTTGTTCAGCGCGCTGTTGAGCCCCTTCTACATGATCGAGGATCCAGCGTACTTTGGTGGCAGAAAAATACGGATCGAGTAACAGTCCCGTTTTATCTTGAATAGTCGTCACTAGCTGCGCATCTTCACGAAGTTTGGCACAATGATCAGCCGTGCGACGATCCTGCCAGACAATTGCCGGATATATACACTTGCCGGATGATTTCTCCCACACCAAAGTAGTTTCGCGTTGGTTGGTGATCCCGCATGTCACGATGTCAGTGGCGGCAATGCCCGCAGCTTCGATAGCGTGTTGGCAGCTTGCCAAAGTGGTATCCCAGAGATCTTTCGGCGTGTGTTCAACCCAGCCATCTTGCGGAAAATGTTGCGCGAACTCTTGCTGGCCAGTCGCGATAATATTACCGTGAGTATCAAAAATAATTGCGCGTGAAGAAGTCGTGCCTTGATCAATAGATAAGATATATTGTGCCATCTGTGCATGCCGTTTTGTATAGTATTATCCTAATATCTAAGCAAATTAACATGGCTTTTACAACTGCTTTTCGCTTTTTTATTTTCGTTTACGAACATTTGCGATCGTTAGATTTCGTCTTTCTACATTTTCTGCAGTCTAATAATGCAGTATACTCAGCGTATATTATGTCTGAAGTACTTATCAAATAGCTGGACCGAACATGAAACAAAGCCAACGCTTGTCGCACATTGTTGAACTGGTCAAAGAGCGCGGATTTATCACTACCGAAGAAATGACCGCGGTCTATCAAGTCACTCCGCAAACGCTGCGCAGAGACTTGAATATGCTGGCGGATCAAGGGAAAATCAAACGTCATCACGGCGGGGCGGCGGCTGTAGAATCCAGCTTTGAAAATACCCCATATCAACAGCGCAAAGCACATAATCAAGAGGCCAAACAGGCCATTGGTCGCTATGTTGCTAGTTTAATTCCCGACCACTCTTCTTTGTTCATCAATATCGGCACGACGAATGAAATGGTCGCGCAGGCACTGCTCAATCACCAAGGCTTAAAGATTGTGACAAACAACATCTATGCCGCCTCTATTTTGTCACAAAAACAGGATTTTTCAGTGATCATTGCCGGCGGTGAAGTACGTTATCAAGACGGTGGGATCATTGGTGAAGCAACCCGGGACTTTATCAAGCAATTTCGTATGGATTTTAGCATCATCGGTATCAGCGGTATTGACGAACAAGGCGCCTTATTAGATTTTGATTTTCGCGAAGTCAAAGTGTCGCAAGCCATGTTATCCCACGCCAATCACAACATTCTTGCTGCCGACGGCAGTAAATTCAACCGCGCAGCCATGGTAGAACAAGCCCACATCAGCCAAATCGACACCTTTGTCTGTGATAGCGCGGCGCCAAGTGCACTGTCCACAATCATGCACGACCAAGACGTTCGTTTCATCAAAGTTTAACATTCGTAAACTTTCTTTTATTTTCGTTTGTGCTATATTAGTGTTCGTTATCGATTAATTTTTCACTAATATTTGAGGTCAACGCGATGAATACAACCCAACCTGGCTCTCACGACACTGCTAACCAAGCAGATGCAGCTCAGTATGACATTGTCGTCATTGGTGGCGGTGTAAACGGTGCAGGTATTGCTGCGGATGCCGCAGGTAGAGGCCTCAAAGTCTTGTTGGTAGAAGCTAAAGACCTAGCTAGCGCCACTTCTAGTCAATCCAGTAAACTGATTCACGGCGGCCTGCGCTATCTTGAGCACTACGAGTTTCGTCTAGTGCGCGAAGCGCTTGCAGAGCGCGAAGTGCTGTTAAAGAAAGCCCCTCATATTATGTGGCCGTTGCGTTTTCGCCTGCCACATCAGCCGCACCTACGCCCTGCTTGGATGATCCAAGCAGGACTGTTTTTATATGATCATTTAGCCAAACGCGAAATTTTACCTGCATCGCGCCGCCTGAAACTCGATGAGCAATCCCCGCTCAAGGCCGAGATGCACACGGCATTTGAATACTCAGATGGCTGGGTTGACGATGCGCGCCTGGTCGTGCTTAATGCGATGCAGGCACGTGACTTAGGCGCAGAGGTACGTACCTACACGGCGTGTGTCAATGCGAAGCGCTGTGAGCATACACCTAGCGATTGGGTAGTCACTCTATCTGATAGTCAAGGCGAGCATACTCAAGTAAAAACCCGCGCATTAGTCAACGCAGCTGGACCTTGGGCAATTCAGTTCTTAGACGATGTAGTTGCAGCGCCAAATAAGCGCAAAATGCGCTTAGTTAAAGGCAGTCACATTGTGGTACCCAAAATTCACGAAGGCGATGAAGCGTATATATTACAAAATGCCGATGGCCGTATTGTCTTTGCGTTACCTTATGAAGATGACTACACACTAATCGGTACCACTGATGTGAACTACACTGGTGATCCACGCAAAGCGACAATTGATAGCGATGAAATGGATTATCTGGTTGCGATCACCAACCATTATTTTAAAACGAACATCGCAGAAGCTGATGTGATTCACACGTTTTGCGGCGTGCGTCCGTTACTCGAAGAAGAAGGCGCCAACGCGCAAGCCCTTTCGCGTGATTACGAGTTTAAGCTCAGCGGTTCTGCGCAAGAAGGCTTATTGTTAAATATCTTTGGGGGCAAGATCACAACTTATCGCAAGCTTGCCGAACAAGCCGTTAACCAGCTAGCGGAATACTTCCCAACGGCGACAGGCGCTTGGACGGCAACAGCACCGCTCACCGGTGGCGACTTTACGGACCAAGACAGCTTACAGGCTGAACTTGCGACTGCTTATCCATTTATTGATGCAGCGGTGCTTGCCCGATATGTGCGCAGTTATGGTAGCTTAACTCGGACTTTACTGGCGAATGTGAACAGCAAAACCGAAATGGGCGTTAATTATGGTGTAGGCCTGTATGAAGTTGAGCTTCGCTATTTGCGCGATCACGAATTTGCAACCTGTGCAGAAGATGCCTTGTGGCGTCGGAGTAAGCTGGGCCTGAAGTGTGATCAATTAAAAATCGCCAAAATCGAGAGCTTTTTTGCGAATGCGCTAGCACCTGAAGACAAAGCGCTTGCTCAGGCATCATAGCCTGAGCATAATAGGTGCATGAACTGGTTATTCAAAACAGAACCCGACGCCTTTGGTATCAATGATTTAGCCGCCGTCTCACAAGAGGGTTGGGATGGTGTGCGTAACTATCAGGCACGCAACTTTATGCGCGACCAAATGTCTGTTGGTGAGCGTGCTTTTATTTATCACTCAAGCTGTGCTGTGCCGGGTATTGCTGGTCTAGCCAAAATCGTGGAAACCGGTCTGGTTGATCCTAGTCAGTTTGATCCCGAAAGTTGCTATTTTGACCCCAAAGCCACTCCACAAAACCCGCGCTGGTGGATGGTGTCACTGAGCTTTGTAGAAAAGTTCCCGCGCGTGCTGCCGCTTGCAAAAATTAAGCAAATGCCCGACATTCATGAGCTTGGCCTGGTCAAAAAAGGCAGCCGTCTGTCAATCATGCCGGTGTCTGACGAAGAGTTTGAGATCTTGCTTGCTGCTTGCCTGCCCTAACTTCTATCGCGCTGGATCCACTCGATCGGCACGACTGGTATTTAACCGATACCAGCCTGCGATTGAATACCTATCTAAACGTGCAGGCAGTACTTCATGAGGGAAATCTTCACTCAAAAACGTCACAATCGTACCCATTAATGGTGTGACTTTTACTCCTTCTATATCCTGTTCATCGCGATAAAGTACCAATTCACCGCCACCGTCTTCAGGCCAGTCGCTGTTGAGGTATACCACCATGGACAGCACGCGGTTCGCCTCGCCCTTAAACGCATCCATGTGACGCTTGTAAAATGCATTCGGCGGATAATGGGCAAAGTGACTTTCAAAAGAGAACAACCCCAGCAATAAATGTTGGTTGAGAAAACGCTGTAACTGCCCAGCCCAGTTTAGCCATATTTTACCCGCTTCGGTGTCCCCGTTGATCCAACAAATTTCGTCACGTCTAACAAAACGGTTTTGTTGGAAACTCAAAGTACGACCAATGCCTGCCGGTGCAAAGTTAGTATCATGCATGTGCATACAATGATTAGCCACTGGAATGAGCACCTCCGTTGGCAGTTGTGCGACTTGAATACTGTAGCCTTGCGCGTATAAATCGTTGGCAATCGCCGAGAACAAAGGCGAGTAATCGTCAGGGGGTTGCTGTAATAGCGTATAATCAACAGCACTGTTCATGGAGGTAGCTTCCAAAAAAGACGCTTTATATGCCACTTTTAGCCTTTAGGCAAGCAAAATGTTAGGCGGAAAAATGTTGTGTCAAGAGCGCGGTAAAACTGTGCTTTTTGGGGTAATTTTCATGTAGCAGTGCAATCAATTGGTTAAACTGCCGCAAGCCATGTTTGAGCTTGTCGTGATGGCTGTGGATCTCGGTTAAAATCTCAATCACATAGGCATAGCCTTTTGCGCCAAGCTCCACATTGTGAGTTATGACGTGCAAATAAAATTTAACGGCTTCATCACTTTTACCCGCAAGCAAACACTGCAGGGCAAGGGCATGAATGTCGTCATCAGCAAGCGCATCAACGTGACAATGCTCCAATGCTTTATCCAATTGTTCAAATGCCAGATACAAAGCAAAAAAATCTTGGGGTTGGCGAGATAATGGCTGACGGCGAATAATCTGTTCCGCCTCGCTAATCACAAAATCTAACTGTTCCGGGTGCGCCTGCACCAGCTGCTCTAATAAACGAACATCCAAACTTTGTGCGTAGTGCTCTAGCGCCAAGCGCATCGCAGCTTGGTCATCCCCTTGGAGCTGATTGAGTTTGACCATGAGCTGGTTAATGCGCCTAAGATCTTGCGGTAACGCATGCTGTTTGAGTGCAACCAAGGTTGTGTAAGCAAGTTGATATTGTTCAGCATGGATCGCTTGGTGCACCAAATCAAACTTAACCGAAAACGGCAAGTAGGCTTTGAGGGCTGTTGGCAAGGCAAGTTCCCACTGATCTTGTTCGGCATAGTGCAGCGTCAGTGAGGCAGCCATGGCCTTGGCATCACTAGTGCTGCTATCCAATGTGGCATACTGCTGCTCTAGAGCGGCATAAAAAGCCTGCTGTAATTCGGTATCGTGCTGAGCAATAAAGCGTTTGCCGACGTTGCCATAGTCCACATACAGATGTTCTGAAGCATATAAGTCGAGTAAATAAGCGACTTTAGTGTGCTGTGCAGCATCCCAGCGTTGAAAAGTTTTGACCAGCTGAGTCAACAGCATAGTCTCCACGCCCAAACGATAAGCGCCAGAATCCTCGATGCGCTCTGACACTTTATCATAGCGCGCTAGCGCAAACTCACAGACATGCAGTGCTTGGATATCCGATAACTCGTCCAGCAGTGGATTAATCAAAGCAAACTGCTCGCGCGCGCGATCAAAGTATTTGCGCACCAGCTCATAACGCCACACAGCTCTAAGCGGCAGTGCTTTGACAATCCATTTTTGCAGCGATTTTAGATCAAACTGATCTGCCGTAATTTCGGCTTTGGTTGACCAGTGCAACAGCAACTCTTTATCTTTTTGAATAAGTGCTAGCAGCGCACTCTCGAGCTGGGACTTTGGCATGCTCTGCAATAATGCCGAGACTTTTTCCTCTGGCGTGCCCGCCATCATCGCGGCGAACTGCTGTTGTTGTTGATCGTGAAACAGCACCGCTGCAACGTAGTGCTCACAGACATCGAAGCCATCAGAGACTGGACAGGTACAGCCACCGTCAATCGCCATTTCGGATAAACGCAACGTCACTTGATATGCCTGTTCACCATCTTGAACTGTAGCAATCAATTTAGGTGTGCGAAAATCATAAGCGATCACTGCATGCTCCGCTAATAAGGCTTCGCCTTTAGCAAAGGTGGCGTCTCCAGCGAGACGGCGAATCAACGAATGATAATCTGACATAGCGGAACCGGTGTGAGGCCTCAGCAGTTAAAAATATTAAGCACAAGGAATCGAATATTTCATATCACGAGCAATAAATCAATGCTTCGCTTGTGGGGCTTTTTTGGCTAAGGCCTTAAAATTGTTATGGATCCGTCTTGTTAGCCACCATACCGTCCCGATGACCACTGGAGCAGAAACTCCCAGTACGAGAGCTTTATTGAACATAACGCCTGTTTCATATACCGCATCAGTCAAATATTTTACCAGGCCAATCGTGTAGTAGCTGATGGCCGCCACTGACAGCCCTTCCACAGTATGTTGCATTGCCAGCTGAATCCGCGAGCGGCGTTCCATCGAACTCAACAGGTGTTGATTTTGATGATGAATGGCTAACTCAACCCGCGTGCGCAACATGTCCGATGCGCGGTTGACGCGTTTAGACAGGTTTTCAAGTCGCTCCTGCACGGCAGCGCACGATTTTACCGCGGGAGTTAAGCGACGCGTCAAAAACTCTTTTAACGTCAGATGGCCCGTGACTTCATTTTCATTTAGCTCATTGATTCGAGCCATCAACACATCGTGATACGCTAAACTTGCATTGAAGCGAAACGTGGTACGCGCCCGGATTGCTTCAATTTCAGCGGCCAAATCAGTAAGTGATTTGAGTAGTGCGTGATCTTCGTCTTCAGTGCCGCTCGCTAATTTTTCGGTTAAGGCGGCAAGATCATGATCCATTCTTTTCAACTGCGACGTAAATTCACGTGCTTTGACAAAGCCTAACAGGGTCAACAAGCGATAGGTTTCAATTTCGATAATGCGCTGTACAGTTCGCCCCATTTGCCCTTTGGTCATGCTTTGGTTAAACACCATAAATCGTCCAAAGCCATCTTCATGCATGTGAAAATTGGTCCAAACCTGGGCAGCGCCTTGCTGTGGCCAACTGCCCACCATGAGCTTATCTGCAAACAAAGGTTTGAGGGAGTGCGGTTTAGGAATGGGCTGCTGACAATCAAAGACAATATGCATGTGAAAGGCAACTAACATGCGTCCGGGAAAGTGCTCAAACCAGTCTTTGGGAAGCCGTTGCAACGCCGTTTGTGAAAATGGCTCAACAGCTTCCAGAGACGGCCTTTGCTCCGTGATGGTCAGGGACGTAAATTCCAAG
>CAZLGJ010000073.1:0-7300 GCA_964559075.1 uncultured Glaciecola sp. | reverse complement strand
TGCTGCAAAAATCCCAAGAGCGTCTGATGCTGTTGTTCGCGTTGCGCTGCATTTGCTAAGGTCGCAACATGTGTGATGAGCGCATCAGACTCGATGATTTTAAACGGACGGGAGTGCAGTTCGGCAAATAAGCTATCGCGGTCTTCATGCCAAGAAATAGCATCACTAGTGGGATGTGTTGAAACACTGTCCTGAGTTTCGCCCAATGGAGTGTAGAGCATATAACAACAAGTTTTGAAAGATTTTGCACACCATCATAAAATATTGGAGAGAAACTACCATCCCCCATTGGGACAAGAAATTCCCTCCTCATGGGGTAAAGATGGAACCTTTTATTAAGACACAATTTGGTTCAGCACCTGCTGCACATGCGGGATGGACATGGGTTTTTCCACCACGGCATCAGCACCACTGGCAAGCGCTTGTTCAACCTCATCTCCTAACACAGATGCCGTCACGGCAATGATTGGCGTAACAATCTTTTGTTGACGCAGATGTCGACACAGTTCATAACCATTCATCTGAGGCATAAAAATATCAGTAAAGATATAGTCAAATTTTTCTCTACCTTCGATTAATTGTAGCGCTTCGACGCCATGCTCAGCCATCACTACTTCAGCTCCAGCTTTTTCTAAAGCAAGCTGGCTGATCACTTGGATGGTATGGTTATCTTCCACAAACAAAATACGTTTATTGCTAATCACGTCGGCTTGTACGCCGGATTGCTCCTGTATCGCGGTGGCTTCAACCTGAAAGGCAAATGAGAAGATACTGCCGGTGGGCGCATTGTCTCGATATTGTAACTCACCACCTAAACCATCGACCAAGGTTGTGGCAATTGCCAAGCCTAATCCCGTGCCTTCGGCTTGGGTGTTCTTGCCACGCGCAAACGCGCTAAATAACAGCTTTAACTCATCGGCAGGTATACCGGTACCGTTATCTCTCACCTCAATTTGCACGAGTATAGGTTCGCCTTGATGGGCAGCATTGACATGCAATTCAATGCATTGACAACAGGCGTGTTTGGCCGCATTACATACTAGATTGCTGATTACTTGAAAAAACGCTTGGGTATTTAACGCGACCACCGGTAACTTATCGATCTCAGTTTCGCATTGTAAAGCAAAAGCAATATCCGGATTGATATTATGTACAATTTCTAACAGCTGTTGATACACAGAGGTGACAAACATGTGTAAGTTAGTCGATTTTAGGATCGCGGGCTTTTGTTGATTGCTTTGGCTGATAAATTTCAAATCGCCAAGGACATTGAGAGATTGCTCTACCGCGTGTCTGACCACTTGGAGATATCTGGGTGACAAGGATGTTGGCTGTTCCACTTCAGCCAAAATCATGGCCATGGTTGCAATAGGCGTGCGCAGCTCATGAGCAATGACTGCCATCATCTGCTGTTCTTGCTGACGCTTATTTTGCAGGTCTCGCAAATCTTGCTCGCGTTGCTTTACCAATACCTTAAGTTCAGCGTCTTGCTGTTGGATAGTCGCTAGGGCCTGCTCAAGCGCTAGTTGGCGCTGCATTTCATGGGTGATGTTGTTGTGCGCGCCAAGCATGCGAATGGCTTTGCCGTTTTCATCGCGGATCGCTTTGCCGCGACAGCGCACCCACACCGTCGAACCATCAATGTGTTTGAACCTGACTATTTGCTCGTATTTAACTGATGGGTCGGCATAGTGACGCTCAAGGTTGTCCATAATATTGGGCAGGTCATCGTCAAAGACCACCTTAATGAACTCATCTGGCGAATGTTCTCGGGAGCTAGGGTCAATCCCCAGGACATGCCAATACTCGGGACTAATGTACAAGTGCTCGGGACGCTGCAGGTCCCAAAACCACACGCCATCTAAAGACGCTTGTTGAATGTAGTGCCACAGTGCTGCATCTCGGGTAAACAAGTCGTTGAGTTCTGCATCGAGGTAGTGCAATGTCTAACTCCAACTGGTGTATTTGATATAATCTTAGACGATAAATCACGACCCTGCACAATCTACTCTTTAGGCATAACCACTCACAAAATTGGCCTGTGCTGCGCACTGCACCACGCCATCTTTTTCAAACGCTGTAAATGCTTGTGTAAGTTCAGCTTGCGCTCGCGAAACTGCGGCTTCACCAGCTTTTTGCACTAACGCGCCAAGCTCATAGCTAGCCAGCACAAATTGCGCAGCTTGAGCTGCATCCATACCGCCACCTAGCTGCAATTGCCCTCGCCAGGTGTGCGAGCGCACTTGTTGAAAGCCAACTTGATCTAACGTACTCAACAGCGGTTCCAGTTCTCCGTAGCGAAAAGGATGCGGGCTATCGGTTGAGATAGTGGGCAATGGGGTAATCTCGCCTATCACTTCTCTGACTACTTGCGACCACGGATTGGCCGATTGTGGTCCCCATACAGCAAACAAAAACTCTCCACGGGGTGCCAACATTTTGCGAATATTGCGAAATGCCGCGTCTGGGTCGCTGAAAAACATCACCCCAAAGCGCGATATCAGTAACTCGTAGCTGGCTTTTTTGGGCACGCTTTGCTGCACATTTAACGCCTTGAACATAGCGCGACTGTTATCTGACACGGCTCGTTGTGTTGCGTGTTTTATCAGGTCGCTGGACATGTCAAAGCCATGCACTTTCACGTCATTCGGCAATGCAGATGCCAGTGCCAACGTCGTGCCGCCAGCACCACAAGCAACATCAGCAAGACGACATTTTTGCCCAGGATTACGCTCATCGGCACGACTTTCTGCCCACGCGATGATGGGAGTATCCAAAGGCGCTAACATCTTTTCCCATTGCTGAGCATGCGTTAACCACTGTTGACCGTGCTGTGCGTGCCATTGATATTTTGTCATCTAAAATCAAACCTAATTAAATATTGTTTGCAGGGGTAGCTACTATGTATGTGGCACGGCACTTAACAAAGTGCGAGTGTATTCATGCTGCGGATCTGCCCACACCGACTCAACGTCTCCAGCCTCAACCAGCTCACCGTGTTTAAGCACGATGACGCGGTCACACAACTTGCGCACCACACTTAAGTCATGCGAAATAAACAGCATACTCAAATGGTGCTTGTGCACGAGGTGCTGGAGCAGATCCAAAATTTGTTTTTGAATAGTCACATCGAGCGCCGATACTGGTTCATCGGCAATGATAAACTCGGGTTTAGTCGCAATCGCTCTGCCAATCGCAATCCGCTGGCGTTGTCCACCGGAGAACTCGTGGGGATACTTACGCACAAAGGCTCGATCTAATCCGACATCATCCATCAGCTGCAGCACCGCTTCGGTTAGCGCTTCACCTTTGGCAATCCCATGAAGCTTGAGTGGCTCTGCCAAAATGTCGAAAATATTCATGCGTGGATTCAGTGATGCGTAAGGATCTTGAAAGATCATCTGCATGCGGCGCCGGTATGGCATGAACGCTTTTGCGTCTTTGGCCAAGAGATCGTCTCCGTCATAGCGCACATCCCCAACAGCGGGCACAAGCTTGAGTAAACTGCGCCCAATGGTGGATTTGCCAGAACCCGACTCCCCTACTAAACCCAATATTTCACCGCGTTTTAGGGCAAAATTAACGTGATCGACCGCGCGAAATACGCCTTTGGGTGTGGGAAAATCAATACACAAATCGCGCACCGATAGCAGCATATCGGGATTAGCATGGCTGATCGCTTTAGCACCGTCGGGAATAGCATTGATAAGTTTTTGCGTGTAGCTGTGCTGGGGCTGGTCAAAGACGGTTTGCGTATCGCCAAACTCCACAATTTGCCCGGACTTCATCACAATCACCCTATCGGCAAGGCCTTTGACCACCGCCAAATCATGACTGATAAAAATCACCGCAATGTTGCGTTCACGCTGGATTTTGGCCACTAACTCGAGGATTTGTTTTTGAATGGTGACATCAAGCGCCGTAGTCGGCTCATCGGCAATTAACAGCTTGGGCTCGGCTATCAACGCCATCGCAATCATCACCCGCTGGCGCATCCCGCCCGAGAACTCATGCGGATAGGCATCGTAACTGGCTTCGGGATTGCGGATCCCGACTTCTTCTAGCAGCGCAATGGCCTTGCGCTTGGCTTCTTTGCGACTAATATCGCGATGATAGATCAGCGGTTCAATAAGTTGATTGCCCACGGTCAAATAGGGATTAAGACAGGTCATTGGATCTTGAAATATCATCGCCACATCTTGGCCACGCACGGCTAGCTGATGCGCGGGGTCGGCTTGTAACAAATCCACTCCGTCAAAAATCGCTTCACCGCTATCGATATGCCCCGGGGGCATGGGCACGAGGCCCAAAATAGAATAGCAGGTGACCGATTTGCCCGAGCCTGACTCGCCCACAATAGCCAAAGTCTCGCCGGCATCGACTGAAAAGCTAACATCTTGTACCGCTTGCGTGACGCCATTACGCGTGCGAAAGCTGACCGATAAATGATTAATTTGTAATAATGCCATAGCTAGTCCTTCGATGCTCTGACATCGAGCGCATCGCGCAAGCCGTCACCCAAAAAGTTTAATGAAAACAGCACTAGCGACAGTGCTAATCCCGGAAATATCAGTAGCCACGGATATTCTTCCATGGTTTCAACACCGCGAGAGATCAATAGCCCCCACGAAGATTCAGGCGGCTGGATCCCCAAGCCCAAGAAGCTCAAAAACGCCTCCAACAGCATCACATTGGGAATAGTTAACGTGGTATAAACAATCACCGGGCCTATGGCGTTGGGAATGATATGGCGCCAAATAATGACGCGCTCGGGCAAGCCAATCGATTTTGCTGACTCGACAAACTCCAGTTGTTTGAGGCTTTGCACCTGACTGCGCACAATCCGCGCCATGGTCAGCCACTCTACCAAGCCAATAGCGAGAAATAACAGGACTAGCGAGCGCCCAAATACGACCATCAAGAGCACAATGAAAATCATAAACGGCAGCGCATAAATGATATCAACGATGCGCATCATTACCGCATCGGTGCGCCCACCTACATAACCAGCAATCGCGCCATAGGACACGCCGACGACCAGCGCCACGCCAGTGGCGATCAATCCAACCGCCAACGACACGCGACCGCCGTACAACACCCGCGTGAGCATATCGCGGCCAAGCGTATCGGTGCCCATCCAATGTTGCCAAGACGGCATGGTGGCACCGAGCGCAATATTTTGCGTCTCATAACCATAGGGCGACAGCCACGGTCCAACCACACAGGCAACGCTAATCACAATCAGCGTCACCAATCCAAACATGGCTAGACGGTTTTTTTTGAGGCGCAGCCAGGCGTCATCCCACAATGAGTGGCCTTGCGCAAACTGCGCGAATGAATCAGTCGTCATGATTTGCCTCCCACTTCTGCGCGCAGGCGCGGGTTAAGGTAAGCCGCTAGCACATCAGACAATAAATTAAACAAGATAATCAATGTCGCCAAAAACACCGTGCAGCCCAAAATGAGGGTATAGTCCCGATTAAATGCGGCCAGGACATAAAAACGTCCAAGTCCGTGGATTTGAAAGACGGTTTCAATCACGAATGATCCAGAGAGGATCCCCGCAAACGCTGGACCTAGATAGGCTACCACTGGCATGATACCGGCGCGTAAGCCGTGTTTAAGCACCACCACATAGTTAGGCAATCCTTTTGCATGGGCGGTGCGAATATAATCTTGTGAGAGCACTTCCAGCATGCCCCCTCGCGATAAGCGCGCCACATAAGCGGCGTACATGGCACCTAAGGTGACGCTGGGCAATATTTTATCACCGGGCAAATCGCCCCAGCCCGACACGGGCAGCCACTCGAGCCATATCCCAAAAACCAGCACCAGCAGTGGCCCGAGCAAGAATGTTGGCATGCAGATCCCTATCATGGCAGCTGACATAGACACATAGTCTTGGGTAGAGTTCGGTTTGAGCGCGGCGATCACGCCGGCGGTGCCGCCGATGACCAGTGCCACGATTATCGCATACAGGCCCAACTCGGCTGTCACTGGAAAGCCAGTTGCAATAAGTTCATTAACGCTGCGACCGGGGTATTTGAAAGTAGGCCCCAAATCCCCCTGCAACAAATCGCCCAAATACGAAAAATATTGATAAACCAGCGGTTGATCGAGATTGTATTGTGCCTCCAAAGCCGCTTTCACCACTGGCGGCACGCTTTTTTCGTCATCAAACGGGCCGCCGGGGGCAAAGCGCACCAAAAAGAAAGTGACGGTGATCACGATCAGCAAGACGGGAATGGCCTGCAAAACACGCCAAAAAATAAACTTACCCATGCTAGTTAGCCTCCAGCGTGACGTATTTGTAATAGTAATAATTTAAGTAATTCACATGCAGGTTTTTGACCGATGGGTGCATCAAAAACTTGGTTTTATAGGTATAAATCGGCACAAACGGCAGGTCGGTCATGATCTGGGTTTCGGCTTCATAAAATAGCTGATTGCGCGCCTCACTGGTGCGTGCACTGGGGATAGTGCGCAAGATCATTTCATCGTATTCGGGCACCACATACCCGGAACGGTTGTTGCCGTTGGTCGATAACCCCAAATCCAAAAAGTTCATCGGATCCACATAGTCGCCAATCCAGCCAGCTCTAGCAATGTCGTAGTCCAAGCGGTTACGACTGTCTAAGTACACCTTCCACTCTTGATTGGTCAACCCGACACTGACATTGAGAATGCTGTTCCACATTTGTTGGATGGCGACGGCTATTTTGCGATGTGATTCATTGGTGTTGTACAACAGATCGACTTCCGGAAACCCTTCGCCGTTGGGAAAACCGGCGGCTGCCAACAGGCGCTTTGCTTCTTCCGGGTCAAAGCTCACCAGCTCCGGCGGATAATACCCACCGACCCCGGGTGGTACCAATGAATATGCCGGGTCCACCACGTCATTCATCACATCACGCGCAATAGTCACGCGATCAATGGCTAAGGCAAAGGCGCGACGCACGCGCGGATCATCAAAAGGCGCTCGCGTTACGTTGAACTGATAATAGTAGGTGCCCATGTAAGGATTATTAAAGAACTTCTCTGGCTCGTTATCTCGGTAATACGGCACTTTATCGAGCGGGATTTCATAGGTTTTGTGAATTTGCTCGGCGCGGAACATGCGCTCTTCGGTCGAATAGTTTTCCACGGGATAAAACACGATACCGTTTAGCGCTACATTGTCAGCATCCCAATAATGTGGGTTTTTAACCACTTCGAGGCGATGATAAATTTTCCATTCGGACAAAACAAACGGGCCGTTGCCCACCATATTGCCCGGACGCGCCCACTGGGTATATTGGTC
>CAZLGJ010000072.1:0-14559 GCA_964559075.1 uncultured Glaciecola sp. | reverse complement strand
TCATTGTATGTGCGCTCAACTAAGCGCAACTGCTCAGGGTTTAAACCGCTTTCGTTGCGTTTTTCATACACGGCTTTGATACGCTGAAATAGCGCATCGTTCATCAAAATGTCGTTGCTGTGGCGCGTGAGTTTTGGCGAGATTTGACGCTGAATGCCCTGTAACTCTTTGTCTGACTCAGTATTAGTCATATTAAAAAAGACATAAGCAACTTTGTCTAAAGCAGCACCGGAAAGTTCCATCTGCGCTAGCGTGTTGTCAAACGTCGGCAGCGTTTCAGCCTCAGCAATGCGCGCTATCTCCGCTTTGTGTTCAAGCATGGCTTGCTCAAAAGCCGGCAAATAATGGCTGTTGGTGATTTTTGAAAACGGCGGAGTCGCAAATGGCGTGTCCCACTCTTGAAAAAATGGATTTGCCGCAATATCGACTTCAGCTGCCACGTCTTGGCTAGCAGCTTCGGCCACCACAGCAGGGTTGGTTTGTGAGGTTTCTGTCGGTTTGGAACAACCTGTCAGTGCTAGACCCAGCGCCAGACTGAGCGCTGTGAAAGAAAAAGTTTTATTCATGATAATTGTTTTCTCCATTGTAATTATAATCAGTGAATATGGATCGTTAGGTCGTTTGTGATATTATCACAGAAAAGTTGAGCTTGGATAGTGAATACGATGAACGCGATAAAAGTCATAAATAACACCTTGTTAGGGTTGCTATCAGTGGCCTTAATCGGCTGTACTCCGCACAAAAATACGTCACCAGTTCAAACATCAGAGTCGCGGTCAGGTGCGTTAAAAGTCGTCACTTGGAATGTTGAGCACCTTGCCTTTCCCATCACCGACGGCTGTAAACCCCGCACGCTCAGAGAACTGGTTAAGCTGCAGCGCTACGCAGAACAGCTCAACGCCGATATCGTGGCGCTGCAAGAAGTTGCATCAATTGAGGCCATGGCGCTGTTATTTCCCGCCGAACAATGGCAATTATTTATCTCACAACGCCCCGACAGCAAGCCGTATGAGTGTCGCGATAATGGCTTTACCTCCACGCAACAAAAAGTCGGCTATGCAGTTCGCAAAGGTGTGATGGTTGCAGAGGTAAAAACTCTCGCCAGCTTTGGTTTGGATAACCCCGGTTTGAGACATGGATTGGAAATGCTGGTGCAAACACCACTAGGTGAGATAACCATGCTCAATGTGCATATGAAAAGCGGCTGTTTTGTCGACAATTTTTCACGTAGCGACCGCACCGCCTGTACCACATTTGCCCAGCAAGCGCCGGTGCTAGATGCGTGGATTGAGCGCCGTGAAGCCATCGGGACACCGTATATTGTGCTGGGTGATTTTAACCACCGTATTTCTGCCCCCTATAATCACCTGACGCGCATGATGCGCGCCAACACCGATGGCAGTTCATCCTCCCTAACCATTGCCACCAAAGAATTGATCGGCTGTCACCCTTGGTATCCAGCACCTATTGATCATGTTGTGCTTGGACATTTTGACAAGCGCCTGCAACTTGCAGCGAAGGCCTATGATTTTGAGGATATGACGGTTGAAAATATGCTGAGCGATCACTGCGCGGTGACTTTGTCCATTAACACCCCCTAACTGGAACTATTTTGCACACACTCAAAGCAACCCCAACCAATATCATTACCGGCAGTTTAGGTGCCGGTAAAACCACATTTATCCTCAACTTACTCGCACAAAAACCCCAACACGAACGCTGGGCCGTGTTAGTCAATGAATTTGGCGAGGTCGGCATTGATGGTGCACTATTAACCGCGGCCTCGCGCCCAGACGAGCACGCGCCAGAGGATAGCGAATCACCAGCTGTTTTTATTCGCGAAGTCCCTGGCGGTTGCATGTGCTGTACGTCAGGGTTGCCGATGCAAATAGCGCTGAATCAACTCTTGGCCATTGCAAAACCTGACCGATTGTTAATTGAACCAACGGGCCTAGGTCATCCAACCGAAGTCCTGCAAACCCTGCGTGAGCCGCATTATCAGGATGTGCTCAACGTGCAAACGACCTTTGCCTTAATTGATGCGCGTAAACTTGCGCAACCCCGTTGGCGTGCGCACCCGACTTTTCAAGAGCAGCTGCAGATTGCTGACCATATTGTCTCGACCAAGTCAGAACATTATACAAATGCAGATTGGCAGGCACTTGAAGACTACCTGACAGAGCTACAATTAACCCATGTGACGCGCAGTGACACGCATAGCAGCCCAATTCCATTAGCGGCATTATCAGGCTCTTGCCCGCGCGCCCACAGTGAGCAGTCATGCCATGAACACAACCACGAAGACAGTCATGACCACAGCCATGATCATACTCACGACCACAGCCACGAACCCGAACAGCAACAAGCTATAGACGCGCCGCAAACCTCTCCCATCAACATGGTGTTTAACGAGGGGCAGGGATTTTTTGCCTATGGCTGGATCTGCGAACCCTCTATCGCCATTGACTATGATGAGCTACAGATGACGCTTGCCAGTATTGCCGTGACGCGTTTAAAAGGGGTGTTGCGCACTACTCAAGGCTGGTTTAGTATCAACCAAAACGATACCGAGCGAGATATCGCAAGTTGTGAGCCCAGTGACGATAGTCGCTTGGAATTCATTGTGGATGATGGCTATCAAGCTCAGCAGATAGCAGAATCGATACAAATCATGTTGAATGTGCATACTCAAGATTAGCACCGAGTAAAGTCAAGGACTGCCCCCCATGCAAGCAGATATTAAATACGAACAATCCCAGCGCTTGCGCTTTATTGAGCTGATGTGTTTGTGGGAAGGGGTAATTAATACCAAGGTTATCTGTGCGCACTTTGGTATTGGGCGGCAGCAAGCGTCAAAAGATCTCAAAATTTATCGCGAAACTGTTGCGCCGCAAAATCTCAGCTACAACGGCAAAACCAAACGCTACGAGGCCACGCCACAGTTTGTATGTAAAATCACAGATGGTGGTTTTAGTGAGTATTTACACTTTGCTAGCACTTCAGAAAATCAAAATATTACCCACGCTTTGCCACTGCCTGAGTTTACCGTGCCGCCAGCTATTTTTCGCTTGATCAAACAAGCCTGCCGTGACAATCTGCGCCTAGAGGTAGATTACCGTTCAGTCAACGCGCCGGACAAATCCGGGCGAATTATCGTCCCACATGCGATTGCACACTCCGGCACGCGCTGGCACGTACGTGCTTTTTGTGAAAAAAACCAAGACTTCCGAGACTTTGTATTGAGTCGTTTCAAATCCGATATCGACATTTTGGGCGATAGCGATGTCGATGCCCACAATGATATAGCGTGGCATACCTGGGTAACTGCCAGTATAGTGCCAGACCAGCGCTTAACCCCTGCACAGCAGCAGGTGGTGGCCGATGACTATGGCATGACCGACATGCGCCTAAATATCGAGGTGCGAGCGTCTTTACTGCCTTACTTGTTGCAAATGCTGCGCATTGATGGGCACACGATCCATGCCGACCCCAAAGCGCAGCAAGTCATTGTTAGCAACCTCAGTGAACTCAAACGCTGGCTGTTTTAAGCATCACCAATACACTGAATCCTTAGTCGATCACCGCGACAAACTTTTCAGACAACAGCGGCGCATCAATATCGTTGAGACTATTAGATAACACGTCGTCATCCTGCTTCACTACAAAACGCAACAAACAGCTGCTGTAGTTGGTTTTTACCTTAGCTAGTTTATTGCCATCTTGGCGGCGCAGCATCACGGTATCTCCTGCGTCAAACTCGCCCACCACGCCCATCAAATCTTGCGGTGAGAGATCTTTGTGGATGGCATTGGTCGCCAAATTCACCTGATCTTTAACCACAATCTCACCCTGCTCTCTGGTAGCATGACGCATCCAGTGCGCGTGATCCTGCATCGGCTGTTGATAGGGATGAAAATGTGTGCCTGGATTATTACCGGCCAGCAATTGGTTAAAACTGTGCCCAGTAAACCCGTTGACGATAAAGGTGTCTATGCCGTGAGAAACGGCTTTTTCGGCAGCTTGTAGCTTGGTTTTCATACCTCCAGTGCCAACTGCACTGACCGCGCCTCCCGCCATCGCATACACGCTTTCATCAATGTGATGCACATCGGTGATGAGCTTTGCATCGCTGTTAGTTGAAGGATTTTTATCATATAAGCCATTGATATCTGAACAGATAATCAGCGCATCCGCATTTGCAGCACTAGCCACCATGGCCGATAAGTTATCGTTATCGCCTACTTTGAGCTTATCGGTGGTAACCGCGTCATTTTCATTGATCACCGGCAAAATCTGATGGTGCAACAACTCATTTACTGTATCGCGGATACTGATAAAGCGCGCGCGATCTTTTAAATCAGCATGGGTTAGCAGTAGCTGCGCCGTGGCAAAATCAAATAAGCGATCCCAGGTGGCCATCATCTCAGATTGACCAGTGGCCGCCATGGCTTTTTTTAACGTCATCGAGGCCTTGTCCGTTTTTTGAAACTTGTGTGAGCCTGCAGCCACTGAACCGGATGACACCAAAATCACCTCAATCCCTTTCATGCGGCAACGCACGATAAAATTAGCAATACTCAACAAATACTGGCTGCTACACCCTTGACGATTGGGTGCAATCAGAGCACTGCCAACTTTGACAACAATACGTTGCCATGGCGTGTCGCTAGTATGATTAACTTGTATGTCGTTATTTTGCATTGAAATGTGCTACCTTTTGTTGTGTTTGTGCAAACCAAGTCAGCGCTTTTGATGCTGGTGGCGCGCTGCATAAACTAACCACGATGATGGCAATCGTGCTGGCGATAAAGCCTGGTAAGAGCTCATAAAACCACACGCTCAGCGTTTGCCCATCTGCCGTAACCGGCACATAGGACCACACGAGTACTGTTAACGCACCCACTACAATTCCAGCTAGCGCACCGGCGTAAGTCAGGCGTTGCCACCATAGACTCAAGATAACCACTGGGCCAAACGCCGCACCAAAACCCGCCCATGCATTGGCAACTAAGCCCAACACGCTGCTCTCACTATCCAAGGCAATGAGTACCGCAACGACCGCAACAATCAGTACGCAGACGCGGCTGGCGATCAGCAGCTGCTGAGATGTCGGCGGCTGAGGTGAAAACTGTTTGTAAATATCCTCAACCAGTGAGCTTGAAGAGACCAGTAGCTGAGATGAGATCGTACTCATAATCGCAGCCAAGATAGCTGCCAGTAGCCAGCCGGCGATGAATGGATGAAACAACAGTTGGGAGAGCTCAATAAACACGGTTTCAGGATCAGCTAGACTCTGCGTGCTTCCTTCAATATTCGTTCCGGCAAAATAAGATGCGCCCACCAGCCCCGTCATTACGGCACCGAATATCGCAATACTCATCCAAGATAGGCCGATCCAGCGTGCTCGCGGCAACAGGGCTGGAGATTTTATTGCCATAAAACGCACGATAATATGCGGCTGACCAAAATACCCAAGCCCCCAAGTCAATAAACTCACCGTGGCGATGATATCTAGCGAGGTAATATTCAGGCTGACTGACTCGCTCAGATGCGACATCTGCGCCGGTTCAAACTCGCCAAAAGTCACCAGAGGCACGGCAATTAATGCCAGCAACATAATGACGCCTTGAATAAAGTCACCGATGCTCACTGCCAAAAACCCACCCAATACGGTGTAAAGCACCACAATACTGACCGTGGCAATGATCCCCCAGACATAGTGCGCACCGAGCGCCGCAGCAAATAATTTGCCGCCGGCAACCAGACCTGAAGCAGTATAAACAGTAAAAAATAAAATAATCACCACCGCCGCAATGATCCTAATGGCACTATGGGGCCGCGCAAAGCGCTGGGCAAAAAACTCTGGAATGGTCAGCGTATCATCGGCCAGCGCAGTAAACACGCGTAAACGCGGCGCAACCACTTGATAATTCACATAAGCACCAATAATTAAGCCAACAGCTATCCACATGGCATCCAACCCAGCTACAAAGGCTGCACCGGGTAACCCCATCAACATCCAGCCACTCATATCCGAGGCACCAGCAGAGAGTGCGGTGACCCCGGCGTTGACATTTCTGCCGCCTAATAGGTATTCACTATTGTTGGAGGTGGAGCGCTGCATGGCGTACACACCCACGCCAACCAGCATCAAGAAGTATAAAAAAATTGCAAAAAACGTATACGAAAACATTTGTTCTCAAATTAATTATCAATAGAAAAAACCCATTAAAATGATTTTTTAAAGGGTCAACGAAGAAATATTAGTTAGAATTCTAACAATTATATTGTAAAACCACAAGGTGACACTTCGTGAGTGAGAAAAAGGGATTACAAGAAATAAATATAAATGCTAATCAATCCTATTTACATTAGCAAAGAATTAAGTAAAATACTTGCCGGAAATTGTTACACTCAGGACGACATAATTATGCAAGCACACCCATCACTCCTAGCCGCATCGGTAGTTGCGGCACTTACCACACCCCTCGCACTTGCCAACAACGATAACAATGCTGATATTGAAAAAATCAGCGTCATCGGCACTTATGCAGAAGGCTATTCGGCAGACGAAGTCAGTGGCGCATCTCGCCTAGATTTGTCTATCATTGATATTCCACAATCAGTCTCGGTCCTCACCGCTGCGCAAATCGCAGATTTTCAAATTGATAATTTGAATGCAGCATTAGATACAGTAACGGGTGTGAACGTGCAGCGTATAGAGACTGATCGTACTTACTACACCGCACGTGGCTTTGATATTACCAACTTTCAGATTGATGGCATTGGCTTACCGTTAATAAATGGCAATTATCACGCAAGTGAAGATACGGCTATTTATGAGCGTATTGAAGTCATTCGCGGTGCAAACGGGTTGATGACAGGGGTGGGTAATCCTTCTGCGACAGTGAACTTTATTCGTAAGCGCGCAACTGCGCAAGATGCCTTAACAATCACTGGATCAATAGGCTCATGGAGCAATAAACGCTTACAAATTGATGGCAATAAAGCCATAAGTAATAACCTTAACGCCCGTGTGGTCGCGGTCAAACAAGACCAAGAATCATACCTTGACCGATACAGCAAAGATAAAACCGTATTGTATACTTCAATTGTGGCTGACTTGAGTGACAGCACACAATTATCGTTTAGCCACAGTAGCTTATCCGAGGCAGCGGATGGCAACAACTGGGGTGCAAACCCACTCTATTATACCGATGGTTCAGCAACTAATTATGCTGTAGGCACCAACACCTCAGCGAACTGGTCAAACTGGGCCGTTGATCGCAGTGAAAGTGTGTTGGAGTTGCAGCATTATCTCAATGATGACTGGACTTTACGCACGTCTTACACATACCGCAGTACGGATGAAGACTCTGAACTGTTCTACGTCTATGGCACACCTGATAGTGATACCGAGCTGGGATTATTTGGCTATGCCAGTGAATACGATTTGGATGATAAACAGACCTCTTTCGATTTATATGTAACGGGGGCTTTTGCAGCATTTGGTCAGGAGCACCAGGTGGTGTTTGGTTACAATGATGCCAAACTAGAATACCAAGATGTCTCTTTGTATGACTTTACCACTGGTAATGGCTTTCCTGTCATGCCAGCGCTACCTAGTTGGGATGGCGACACGCCCATGCCGACATTTGCCGATGGCCAAACAGGCAGTGACGTTGAGTTTAAACAGCGCTCAATCTACGCCAGCGCACGTTTGAGCCTTGCAGATAATATCCATGCGTTAGTGGGTGCGCGCCACAATGATTATAAAGTGACAGGTACGTCTTATGATGTTCCACGTGACCGTGAAGACGATGTTATCGTGCCTTATGCCGGCCTTGTGTACGAAGTATCGGACCAGTTAATGGCGTATGCCAGCTATACCGAGACTTTCCAGTCGCAATATGAACTGGATATCAATGATGAGCAGCTAGAACCGATCACTGGTGAGAGCAAAGAAATTGGCTTTAAACATACCATGTATGATGGTTTATTAGTGAGCTCACTGGCATATTTTGACGTGGTACAAAAAAATGTCGCTATTGTCGATGACCGTACTGCGGATTTACCACCTACAGAACAGCGCTATATTGGCGTAGAAGGGGTATCAAGCGATGGTTTTGAATTAGAGGTATCAGGACAAATCGGTGAGCATTCACAAGTGAGCTTCGGTTGGACTGACTTTGATATCAAGGGTGATGAAACGATCGCAGACTTCACTCCTAGCAGCATCATTAAACTGGCGGCCACACATAATTTTGCAGCTCTTCCAGGGCTAACTGTGGGCACTAACATTCGCTGGCAAAACGCCATTTCACGCAATCAAGGTGTGGTCAGTGAAGGCTTTGCCAATTCAGGTGAGCAAATTATCACCGAGCAAGATAGTTATGCACTGGTCGGCTTGATGGCGCGATATGCACTGACAGAAGACGTACAGGTAGCGTTAAATATTAATAACGTGACTGATGAAAAATACATTAACTCGCTATACTGGGCTCAGGGTTATTATGGCGCACCGCGTAATTACACACTTAGTTTAACTTGGAAAATGTAGTTATCGAGGCTAGTTTTTAATGAGAAAGTCGTTATTCAAATGGCACTCATGGGCAGCATTGTTCGCAATGTTGCCCTTATTTATTGTGTCAATTACAGGCAGTATTTTGGTATTTAAAGTCGAGCTGGATAGTTGGCTTAGGCCTCACCATATGACAGTCAATACCGATGCAGACACGCACCGCGTATCTATTGATAAGATGATAGATTCACTGGAAACCGAGTTGCCAGATTACGGCGTGGCTGGTTGGGAGATATTTGACAATAAAAAGCGCACGGATGCCGCATACCTCGTTAAATACAACACTCATGATTGGTATAAAGTCTATCTGAATCAATATACTGGCGAGATCTTATCCGAACCAGTTAGCATGAGTCACTACTTGACCGATTGGTTGCTCGAATTACATTATGCGTTTTTGTTAGACGCCAATGGCATGTTTATCGGTGCTGTCGTGTCTATCGCACTCCTATTTTTGGGGATCAGCGGCATTGTGTTGTATCGCAATTTTTGGACATCGCTATTTCGCTTAAGACTCAAGCAAGCAAGACGCATCATGTTTAGTGACCTACATAAGCTGATCGGGATTAACAGTTCTCCCGTGCTGATTATTTTGGCCTTTACTGGTGCGTATTGGAATATTTTGATGGTAGCGCATGAAATCGAACATCACGTAATTCATGAGCCGGTGCCGTTTACAGCGCCGCTGTATGATAAAGAAACCCTGTCGGTGCAGCAGATCCTCGAGCGAAGCACCAATGATTTGCCCGGATTTACCCCAACTTATCTGCTGATCCCATCAGAGCCAGAACTGGAGTTTATGGTGTTTGGGTGTGCGCCTGATTCAGGTGTCTTACAAAGTGAGTATTCCAGTGTTTTAACCTATGCCAAATCTGACGGCTCATTGTTACATACTTTAGATATTCGCGAAGCTCATATTGGCGCGGTGATTGACGATAGTTTTCGCAAACTGCACTTCGGCTATTTGGGTGGATTAACGACCAAAATTATCTGGTGTGTATTGGGGTTAAGCCCAGTATGGCTGAGTTTGACCGGGCTTTATCTGTACTTGTTTAGACGCAATAGGTGGGTGCGTAGCTAGAGGTAGCGTGGCAAACCTTATTGAAACTGTTTGTCACCCCATTCGCTGAGCGCTTGGCATGATGTTGGCTCCGCGCCGTCCATGAGCTTAGCGCAAGGTTGCGCTACCATATCATTGACACATGCAATGGTCATTTGCTCGGCTTTTTGTGCAACGTTCTTTTCGACACCCGGCATCTGCGAGTATTGTTGGTACTGTGAAGAAAATTGCTTGCACTGTTGCTCCATCATCCCTCGCATCATCTGAATCATGCTTGGCGGCACTTCGCCACTCTCTACCATACAAGCCATGAAGCGGTCGCACAGCTGGATCATCGATTTGCCGAGGTCGGCATGGGAGGGTGTCGAAAGTAGCAGTGCTGTGGCTAAAAATAGGCGTCGCATGTTTATATCCTTATCATGGTCAATATCTGTGGTTGCGATTAAGCAAAGCTATACTACAAAAATAGTGAGGAATTCGGTGAAGCGCAAGGAAATAAAAAAAGCGCAAACAGGTGTTTGCGCTCTCTTTTTGGGGACACTTAGTTTTAGAAGCGGTAGTTAAAACCAGCGTTTACTTGACGCGTACGGCCAGCCACCATGCCGTCTTTACGGCTTGCTAAATACTCTTTATCAGTCAGGTTGTGTCCACTGACAAACAGCGTTAACGCATCGTTGAACTGATAGTTCACGCTCATATTCACAAGGGTGTAAGATGGAATTTTACCTTCCATGCCGTCATCAGATTCGACCGACGTATTGGCGGCATCAACAAACTGCTCACCGGTGTGGTTAAGCGCGATGCGTGCATCTAACGTACGATCAGCACTTTGATAACCAACCGCAAGGGTTAAAGAAGTACGCGGCGCGTATGGCAAACGGTTACCAGACTCGAAGCTGGCAGTTTCTAAGATCTCTTCACCTTCTTCATCCCACACTGTTTGCGAATTAGTGAATTCTGCTAAGAACAACTGCGCCAGATTACCCTGCACGTAAATGTTGTAATCAGTACCAAAACGCTCAGCTGAATCAAATTGACCAGCTACTTCAAGACCTGACTGACGAGACTCACCGGCATTGATGAAGCGACCCGCTTCGGTTTGAATCACGATTTCACTAAAGTCTGTGTAGAAAAGTGTCGCTTCGGCTTGCAAACCCTTTACTGCAGTAGAACGCAGACCTAGTTCATAGTTCCAGCTCTGTTCAGGATCGGTTGCAAGGAAAGACGCATCTGGCTCATCAGCATCAACTTCACGGCTTGGACGCGCAGGGGCAAAGCCTTTGTGAATACCTGCAAATAACGTCGTATCTTCTAAACCATCATAAGTAACGCCTAAACCAGGCAATAGTTCAGTGAAGTTATAGGTGAAACGTTTTTCCGGATTAGTCGGTGCTGCACCTTCGGTACGTACGTAATCTGTGGTTTGTTTAACATCTTCAAAACGCAAGCCTGGGGTTACTGTCCAGTCACCCATAAAGATGCTGTTTTGCACATAATATGAATAGGCCACTACTTGTGTTTCGATTTGTTCATTGTGCCACCCAGCACGACCGTCATCTTCATCTACACCTTGATATCCACGAGCAAAGTTCAAATCGTGGAAGCGCGAATCAAAACCGCGGAATTGGTTGCGCAAAATATCTTCTTCGTGATATCTAAAGCCAATCACTGCTTCACTTTTGTCACCAAACAGGTTGTGAACGATGGACAAACGAGGTTCAACGCCATAGTATTCAAACTCACGTGGACGCCATCTACCGCCACACACTTGTGAGTTTTCTAGGGTTGGCGCTAACGCTTCTTCTTCACCTGCGACATCGCCAGTTGCACCGTTATCACCTGGACAGAATTCAATGTTTTCACCTGGACCGTTGATTTGTCTAAACGAGGCGCGCTCTTGTTCAACGCGGTATGCTTGCGTTGATAATACGGCGGTAGGGCTGATAGTAAAATCGTGGATCAGCTGGTATGTATCACGCTGCTGCTGGAAACGGTCAACCAAACCAGTAGGTGCTTGGTAAGGGTTTTCTGCATATTCAGCGGCACTTAGACCGGTTTCTGATTGACGTGATAATTCTTCAAACTGAGAGATTTTGGCCGTCAATGAATGCTGTTCGTTAAGTTGCAGCATGCCTTTGATTTGATAATCCTGAATGCCGAGCGTGTGGTTTTCACGTACGCCGTCACCCTCTTTATCCATCACGCTAACCATGATTCCGCCTTGCTCACCACCAAAACCAACGCGACCGTGCAAGCCTTGGAAGTCATTGTTGCCTAGCTCGACGTTCACAGCACCTTCGACGCCATCACGCGGCACCGGCATAGTCACGAAATTGATGATGCCACCAATCGTTTGCGGGCCATTGATGATTTGGCCAGAGCCTTTAGTGATTTCGATGCGCTCTACGTTTTCCATTGGTGTTGAGTAACTGGCCGATGGATCGCCATAAGGAGAAAGGAACAACGGCATGCCGTCTTCCATTAATAACACTCGTGAACTACGACGAGGATTGAGACCGCGAATACCGATGTTTAAGCGTGCTGAAAAAACGTCTTCACTAACGACGTTGATACCGGCGACATTTTCTAATGCTTCTTTTACTGAAAAAACGCGCTGCTGATCAAGTTCAGCTCGCGTAAGCACCTCTACGGTACCTGGTACAAAGTTAGTGTTAGCAGGAAGCGATTGCGTCACGCTAATGCGCTCGATTTGCTTAGCTTCGGTTGTATCTGCAAGCGCGGGTAGATGTAAACCCAGCGCAATTAATAGCGAGTAGTTGAGTTTATTCATTTTCATGAGTGTGTTCCTTGTTTAAGATATGAAGTTTATGGGTACTTCATTGCGAGCCTAAACTAGAACATTTACGTGTGGAATTAAATATTATGTGGACGAATTCATTTTAAAATATGAGCTGGGGGGTGCTGAAGGGGCGGGAAAAAATCCCGAACATTAATCCCGAATATTAATTAACATGAACAATCATTATTGAAAACTGTTTATCACCCCAAAAAATACAGTGAAAATACAAAAAACACTTAAAAATCATACGTTAACGCCAATGTCCTATGCCATGTGGTACAAAACATGGTACAAATGCCTTAGACATTGGAGGTGAGTTATGTCATTCAAGAAAAAGTACGTTACAGTCAAGAATAGTCTGTATTACTTATAGCTGTATCCGTCCGGTAAACCCCACTAACCGATTTTGATCTCCCATGGCAGAAGTGCATCGATATCAACATCTGGCTGGCTGATTTGCTCTAGCATGTACATCAGGTAATCAAATGGTACTAGGCCATTTGCTTTGGCCGTTTCGATGATCGAGTACAGCACAGCTGATGCGTGAGCGCCGTTGGCCGTTTGACTAAACATCCAATTTTTTCTGCCAATGACAAAGGGTTTGATAAAGCGCTCGGCACGATTGTTTTTCTAGTTTGACACCTTGAACAGCAGATTCAGCTCCACTAGCAACCTTAACACCTTTATATGCTTTATAGGCTGAATGAGCAAGTTTTCCGAGTCCTCAAGTAGCGGCTGTTATAACTCCGCCCACAGCAAGAGACTTGGCTGCTGCACCAGCACCTTCATTCTGATAAGTTTGATTGGTTTGG
Organism: uncultured Glaciecola sp.; assembly: GCA_964559075.1. GTDB lineage: Bacteria > Pseudomonadota > Gammaproteobacteria > Enterobacterales > Alteromonadaceae > Opacimonas. Next base: position 1,306 of record CAZLGJ010000072.1, on the reverse strand, counting down.
TTTTTCTTGACCAGTTAGGGCTCAAATGTGCCAGCACGGTCACAAGGGGTGTCGAGCTCAAACGCACCCGAGCAGGTTTTTACCTTTTTGGGTGTCTTGCCATTTTTTCGGTTTGGAACAGCATCTTCATGAAGATGCTGTTCCAACTCAGCCTGCAAAGCAGCTTCAGTAAGTTGTTTGATTAAAGGGGTAAGTACGCCATCTTTACCAGTGAGGTCTTTACCTGAACGTAAGGCTTTGATAGCCTCGTCCATGTCGAATTGTTTTGAAATAAGTCATTCCTCTAGGGTTAATCATAGTGAAATGACACAGATTTTTAAACACTACCTCAAAAAAGCCCCGCTTCCGAGGTCAGAGTGCGAGGCTTTGGATTCAAAGTTGTTTGTTAAACTAGTTTTCCTTTTCTTATAGCATCCTTGAGCATTAGAAACGTTAGTGGTTTATATCCTTTTCGATCTTCAACTTTTGAACGTATAAAAGGGACTAAGCTAAATATGATTTTTTGCAGTTGGTTTTTCCCTGCAAACTCTTCTGGAAAATAGTCGCTAAATACAAAGTCTGTTACATCGACATTGCAGTTATCCCTGAGAGTTTCAATATAGCTCTCAGCAATATCACCATATATTCCTAGATCATGGTATAGCCTCAACTCAAGGTCTCGATCACCCTTGAAGTAATCTGATAATCCTGATGTTTCAATAAAGCGCTCAAATGATTCATAACTAGTCATTTTGACGCTCCTTTTCTTGAACTTGAGTTTTTTCTTGATTCGTTGATTCATTAGAAGTTTCAGATTGAACTCTGTCAACAACCGCATCTACGAGTTGTCCAGCACCTATGGCAGTGCCTACATATGGAACTTTCCTCAGAACTTTAGTAACTGCATGTCTAGTTTTCTTACTAATTTTACCATCTTTTGCAGCCTTATGGTTTGCTATACTAGCCACTGAAGTTTTAGTACCAGCCTTACCTCCACCTGCGATACCTCCTCTTGGTTTATCGGCAAATGGGCCTGTTGCTGCAACGACTCCACCAGTTGCTACATTACCTGCGGTATTTCCAGTTGAGTTTTCATCACCTCTTATAGCCTCAATTGCTAAATCAAAAGCATATCCTACAGCTAAGCCAACACCTATTACACAAAGCCCACCACAAATAGCCTTCCCATCTGGATCTGTATATTTGTATGGGTTATTGACTGCATATGAATATCTATTGAATCCTCTAATCCCTTCTTCATTACTGAGGTGTGAAACAGCGTCAATTGGATCATTACTATAGAAACGACCTATGACTGGATCATAGT
>CAZLGJ010000071.1:12533-15156 GCA_964559075.1 uncultured Glaciecola sp. | reverse complement strand
GTAATTCGCGGCTGATTCTCGCCTTGTTCATGTGAAGTTAAGATATAGTCGATCTCGGTCAGCTGTTCTTTGAACGACGCTACCTGCTTGTCAATTTCGGCCATGGAAGCAGATGCAGCGTTGAGCTGTTCGCGAAGTTGGGCGTGCGTCATCGCCGTTGCTTGCTCTTTTTCGGCGAGCTATGCCGTGTCTTCTTGCTGCGCAAACGCAAATTTTGCCACCAACAATCCAACAATCACACCAATAATCAGTACACTTAGGTAAATGAACACATCTTGCATAATAACTTCACTCAACAATCACAAGTAATTTCAACGTCGAAGTCACTATAACAGAGATATTGGGGGTTGTCCTTGCTACTGGTGTCTGATTTTAAAAAAAATTCATTTCATATTATCATAGGCGGGTTTGAACCAACGTAGAATAAACTGCAGTGCCTCAGCTCAACCAAACCCCATGGGAAAAATACCAAGCCGACCTGACTCGTCCCGACTTTAGTCACGACGAAGCGCAGGCAAACGCCGTTCGAGAACTTCAGCGTTTGTACGATGAGTTAACTCAGCCGCAAAAGAAAAAAACGTGGCGAGTCAAAATCAAAGCCCGCTTCGGTAAAGGCATGCAAAAACCGTCGATTCAGGGGATTTACTTCTGGGGCGGCGTAGGCCGCGGTAAGACCTACCTGGTTGATACCTTTTACGATTGTTTGCCGTTTGAGCAAAAGATGCGCGTGCACTTTCACCGCTTTATGCACCGCGTGCACGATGAGCTAAAAACCCTTGATGGTCAATCCGACCCCCTAAAAATCGTCGCCAAACGCCTCGCAGACGAGGCGCGCGTCATTTGTTTTGATGAGTTTTTTGTATCCGATATCACCGATGCGATGATCTTAGGCACCTTGATGGAAAACCTCTTTGCGCAAGGGATTGTATTGGTGGCTACCTCGAATATCATTCCCGATGAATTGTATCGCAACGGCTTGCAGCGCGCGCGCTTTTTGCCAGCGATTGACCTAATTAATCAAAACACTCGCGTGGTCAATGTCGATAGCGGTGTCGATTATCGCTTGCGTACCTTGCAGCAGGCGGAGATTTATCACTATCCGCTTGATGCGCAGGCACAAATCAATCTCGATGAATATTTTGGGAAGCTCGCTCCCGAAGAAGGCTCGGTTGATGAAGCCATTACCATCGAAAATCGCGACATTAAGAGCATGCGCAATGCCGATGGGGTATTGATGCTGAGCTTTCGCGCACTGTGTGATGGACCGCGCTCGCAGACGGATTATATGGAACTGTCGCGTTTGTATCACACCGTGTTGTTGGCCAACGTAGAACAGATGGATTTGTCGATAGATGATATTGCCCGGCGTTTTATTGCGATGGTGGATGAGTTTTATGAGCGCAACGTAAAGCTGATAATTTCAGCAGAAGTGCCGTTGTTAGAGCTGTATACGGAAGGACGATTGAACTTTGAATTCAAGCGTTGCCTGTCGCGACTGCAAGAGATGCAGTCGACCGATTATCTGGCGTTGGCGCATTTGCCCTAAGCCGTGATAAACTATTAACATATTTTTCCAAAAATTAACTATAAGAGAATTTATCCATGGGTCGAGCTTTTGAAGTCCGCAAAAACGCCATGGCCAAAACGGCCGGACAAAAAACCAAAGTTTATTCAAAGTACGGAAAAGAGATTTATGTCGTTGCCAAAAATGGCGGCTCGGATCCGGACACTAATCTATCGCTAAAGCGCCTCATTGAGAAAGCCAAAAAAGACCAAGTACCCGCGCACGTTATTGATAAAGCCATCGATAAAGCCGTAGGCGGTGCCGGTGAAGACTATACGCCGGCGCGTTATGAAGGTTTTGGCCCTGGCAACTGCATGGTGATTGTCGATTGTTTGACCGATAATAACAACCGCACGATTACTGATGTGCGTAATTGCTTTACTAAGACCAAGGCCAAAATTGGTGCACCTGGGGCGGTTGCCCACATGTTTGATCACGCAGCCGTGTTTGTCTTTGCTGGTGACGATGAAGATGCAGTGTTAGAAGCGTTGATGGAAGCGGATGTGGATGTGACAGATGTGGAAGCGGAAGATGGCAAGATCACCGTATTTGCCCCACATACCGAGTACTTTAACGTTAAAAACGCGTTATCAGAAACCTTCCCGGACACGACGATCGATGTGGAGGAAATTACCTTTGTACCGCAAACCGAAACGGAAATTGGTGCAGATGATTTGCCGATGTTTGAGAAGTTTATCGAAATGCTCAACGACTGTGATGATGTACAAAACGTCTATCACAATGCAGTGTTACCAGAGTAGTTCACGCGAGTAATGACATAAACCTTTAGACTCTACATACAATACCCCGTAGAATGCGCTCGTTGACCAGACAATCGCTGCCTCACATTAGTGAGGGGGAGGAAAGTCCGGGCTCCGCAGGGTAGGGTGCCAGGTAACGCCTGGGCAGTGCGCAAGCGCTGACGACTAGTGCAGCAGAGAGTAGACCGCCAAGTTCGCTTGGTAAGGGTGAAAGGGTGCGGTAAGAGCGCACCGCGTTGCTGGTAACAGACAACGGCACGGTAAACTCCACTCGGAGCAAGACCAAATAGGTTCCCAT
>CAZLGJ010000071.1:0-12523 GCA_964559075.1 uncultured Glaciecola sp. | reverse complement strand
GCCTAGATGAATGATTGTCCACGACAGAACCCGGCTTATCGGTCAACACCCCTTTTTGAGAAACCCAGCTTCGGCTGGGTTTTTTATCAGTATTTTTTACACTTAAATCAGTGAACGAAAGTGTTCATTTAAGTTTAGTCATTAAAATCAATTGGATATATTTTGGGAATGAAGTTTGCTTGGTAATGAAAGGTACTTTACACAATGTGGAAGAATGATACTATGACCAAACCAAACCTAACAAACGCTTTTTAACTTTCTTATTTTTTATCGCCATAACATTTACCTGTAATGCCTCTTTTGAATCAGATGAGCCCCCACCTGAAAAAATTACCGTTGAAGGTCAGCGCTTAAAAACTCCCACACAAAATTTTGCTAGTATTTATAGAGGCACAATATTTTTTATTGAAGATGGCAGAGGTGGTGGATGGACCGATGCTGGCTCGATGAACCAGGAACAACTTGTACAATCTTTTTGTGAAGGTCAAGGTGATAATATCGCTTCACCTTGCAGAGATTCTGTAAAAGATTCCAAGAGGGAAACTAGACGTATTTGCTCAATGACTACATCGGTAAACATTACCTTAGATAGAACCAAGCAAGGGTTAGAGTTAATTGGTCGACAACTTGGTAAAAGAAGCAGTGACTTAATTGACTTGGTCAATCAGTATGATGTAGCAACTGATTCCGAAAGTTGTATTGCTGCGTTTGACAATCTTTATCAAAAAGCAGATGCTGGCTGTGATGCAATTGATGAGAATGGAACTAAGCAATGCTTAGAACGCGCAAGTCGCATCTAACAGGGTATAAATAATATGAAAGTTAAATTATTACTCAGTATAACAATCATAGTTGCAATCATAATTATGATTTTTAACAGCAATAATGCCCTCGAGCAGAATACGCCTTCAGTAGAACCTGTTTCTTTAAATACCGTTAAGAACAATGTTAGTTCAATTTCAACCGATAACGACGCTGTCATTGGCTTTGAAAATAATAAAAAGATTTTTACGTACAAAAAAGACATTGAATTGGAGCTTGCAGAACAGTTTGATAATTTTCTTGGAGAAAGTATCAGATATTATGTTAAAAAATGTAAACAGGAGAGTGCTCAACCTCAAATTCTATTGACAGAAGAGGAAATGAAACAAGCCATCCTTGAATCACAAGCGATGGTCGATGAATTACAGCGTTTCGCGGAAAATAAGGATTGGGATTTATTCATCGAGCATGTCAATGTTGTCGCTGCTGGTGACCCTGATTTAGTATTCAAAGCCATCATGACGGCTTCAATGCTTGATGCGCCTATAAATGTAATGGAACAAATTGATGTCACTCATGGCATTAATGAGAACGATTTTGTTGCAGTGCTGGCACATAATGATAATAACTTAGAATTATTGAAACTCTATGATGAAAAGTTAGGTTTAGTTGCAAATACGAATAATGATTTTCAACCATATGATCCGGTTCATATGAGCATTACGACACTGTCGAACCCTCATACATTCGATTATTTATTGAATACCTACGATGACATCACTGCTATTAATCCAGTACTTGGCACGAATATCTTGGGTAATATCATCATTGAGAGCACTTCTCATAAAAGAGCTACCGCAAGAGCGAAAAAATACATAGAGATATACTTAAAGCATGGCCATGAGGTGGACGAGGAAGCATTGCGAGTCTTAGATATAATAAAAGAGACTCATCCTGTTGTGCATCAGTCTTTGTCAAAGCAATTAGGACTTGATGGTGACATTTAGAGGGAGGTTACAGATCCACGCGAAATACAACTACTGCCCAACCGCGTCCCATTTTAGCCAATGTTCGCTACTAAAATTCAGTCTCCCTAACTGCTCTGAGGACCAATTATCAGAGGTTTTTAAGATTGTTTCTCCGTTAACTTGATAGTTTTGCAATAATAGCCCTTGCCCTAAATTATTTTCGTTGCTGATTGTGACACTTTCACCTTGCGCGCCATCGGTTAGCGTTTCAAGGAAGCTATATTGTGAGGCAGGGGCTAACGCATTCCATGCGTCGATTGAGAAGTCGCGGATTTCGATATTTTGCCAATTTGCTAATGCGTATAAGCGCATGGCGCACAAATTCATGCCTTCAGAACGGATGTTCGAAAAATACATATCCCGAATCAGCGCGCTACTGTCAGCAGTATTGTCAGCCGAGATATCAGCGAAGTGTCTGGCTGAGTTAAATATGCAGGTGTTGTGTTTATCATCCTGCCAATACATGCGATTGTGAATAATATCGACGTTTTGCACCTGTACGTTGGCGATGTCACGTGGTGCCCAGCCCCATTGGAACACCGGGCCATTTTCACCTTTCCATACCACCACATCGTCGACTGACACGTTGCTGTGATAGAGTTTGATCACATCGTCGTTGGCATGCAAAAAAGCGTGTTTTAACGAACCACTGGGATAAAGCTCAACCCCGTCAGTCTGCCAATACCATGCACCCACTTGCTTATAGTGCGCAAAATCCGTTTGTATTGAAGCGACATCACCATAAACTACAAAAGAATGATAAGCAGGGTTAGTTAACGTAATGCCGTGGATATGAATATGCTGCGCCGCTTGAGCTGAGTAGAACTCAAGCAGTTTTACACAGGTTCCGTGACAGTTATTCGCCAGGTCGCTGCGATGCGTATATGCCTGATGCCCAAAGGCCGTGATCGTATCCGCTTCGTACACATAGTGCTCGCCAGACAGTACGCCATAGCCAGTCACTCGGTAGCTATCCTGTTGTCCTTGAAAGGCAAATGCCCCTTTGACATAGGCACCTGGCGCCAGATAAACCCAGCGTACATTTTCATGCAAATAAGCATGGTAATTCCACGGCATAAAATATGTGCCCGGCGCAAAATAAATCACGTCGCTGTCTACTAAATGTAAATAATCAATCTCACCAGAGGCGGGAAAATACACGCTAGTATTGTCTGGATTGGGTATAAGCGCATCGAGCTCGGTCTCTTCAAGCATGGGCTCAGCAAAAACGAGCAAGGCATTGCGCGGTTCGGTATGAATTGCCGCGCCAGCTGGATCTTCTGAAAGCTGCCCACTGATCCCGGTTGTATCGTTGTAGCTGGTTAATAAATCATGCGCAAATTCCACGGAAAACCGCTGGCCAGATTCTGTGTACGGCACCCTAACCCTGACAGTTTGCGCATCGCGTAATTCCATATTGAAATTCAGTGTTGTGGGGCGGATGATGACCTCATCAATACTGGTGAGCGAGTGCCCATCAACTAAGCGCACATCTACGAAGGCATCTTGGCTGTATAAAAAAGACGCCCAGTTCATGCTCATTTGTGCGGCATGCGCAAACTCTGCACCATCGTCCAGCCGAACAGTGCGCCTTGATGCGCCAAATATGGGTTTTGTGGGGCGTCCAACGATGCAGGGTATGCGTCAGGGGCAGTCTGGCTCTGATCGGCCGTGCCGGGCGAGTTTGGCGTGGGGGAAGGCGTGGCTACAGGCGAAGATGGACTGGTCGAACCGCCTCCGCATCCTGATAACCAAAGCAATAAAACACTTAATAATAGGAAGGTTATCGCGATCTTAGGCAGGCGTGATATTCTTGATATTGTGGATGGGGGCTGAAGCATAGGCAAAGGTAGTTTTGAATTAACATAAATGTTACATTTGTGATAACGTTTAATGTCGCGATAGTATAGAGCGGATAAAATTGAACTGTTGCCGGAATCTGTTGTACATATGAGGTAATAAGCAGAGCCATGAAACAGTAGCACTACTTGGTCAAAAGTTAGTTAAAATGAGTCAAAAAAACATTACAAAAGGAATAGGTCATGACAGACAGTGACGCCATCGAAGCGGAAGCCGAATTAAAAACGGCAGAAGTCGCAAGCTCTCAAGAGGACGCAGCAAAGACTGCTTCAGCTACCCACCAGACAGGTGCTCATCAGGATGATGCCGATAGTATTTATGAGGCGCTTGTTTCCCATTTTGCGCTCCAGCGCAAGGCATTTGATGCCCACCCTTACGAGTCACGCGAGGAGCGTTTAGGGCATTTAACCAACCTCAAACGTTTGTTGTCTGAAAACCGCGAGGCAATTGCTAAGGCCATTAGCCGTGATTACGGAAATCGCGCGTACCATGAAACCATGTTAGCTGAGCTAATTGTGGCGATGGATGATATTGGCCACACCAAAAAATCCCTCAAAAAATGGATGAAAGTGCAGCGTCGCAAGATTGATTATGCCATGTACTTTGGCGGCTCTAACAAAGTAATTCCACAACCGCTTGGGGTCGTGGGGCTGATTATTCCGTGGAACTTTCCCATTAATTTGAGCTTTATCGGCTTGGCTGCTGCGTTTGCTGCAGGTAACCGAGCCATGGTCAAAATGTCTGAAAACTCCTTGGCTTTGACCGATTTGCTGATTGAGATCACGCCTAAGTACTTCACCGCTGATAAACTTCAGTTTTTTAAAGAAACGGGTATTGTTGGTCAGCAGTTTTCGCGGGTGCCGTTTGACCATCTTATGTTTACTGGCTCCGGTGCCACAGGGCGCAAAGTCATGGCCAATGCCGCCGCCAATCTAACTCCTGTTACTCTTGAGCTTGGAGGCAAATCGCCTGCGGTGATTGATCCCAATTACGATTTTAACAAAGCGGTTGAGCGCATCATGTTTGCCAAGCAGTACAATGCTGGGCAAATTTGCACCAATGTCGATTATGTATTCGTGCATGAAAAGCAACTAGAAGCCTTTGTCGTAGCCTGTCGTGAATGGACAACCAAACACGTGCCCGACATCAATAGCAAAGACTATACGTCATTAATTGACGATACTGCGTTTGAACGGATGCAGGCGACCGTTGCTGATGCGACCGAAAAAGGTGCGCGCGTTGAAGTGCTCAATCAACAGTCGCCTAATCCCGAGCTGCGCAAGTATCCGTTAACGTTACTGCTCGACACAACCTCAGAAATGGTCATTGAGCGCCGCGAGACTTTTGGCCCGATTTTGATGGTCAAAACGTATCAAGAGCCGCAAGAGGTGATTGATTATATTTTAGCCCACGACCGACCGCTGGCTTTTTATCCGTTTAGCAAGGACAACCAGCTGATTGATATGTATATCGAAAAAGTGATGTCTGGCGGTGTGACAGTCAATGACGCGATTTTCCACGTTGGCCAAAACGATTTGCCTTTTGGCGGTGTTGGTCCAAGCGGGATGGGGCATTATCACGGTTATGAGGGCTTTTTGACGTTCTCAAAACTGCGCCCGATTTTTAGACAGGCTAACGTATCGAGTTTAAAGTTACTGGCTCCGCCGTATGGCAAATTGGCCGACAAAGTGATCAATACGCTGTTTAAATTAAAGGGCTAGTTTGCCTAAAGGCGATGGAGCGTCTAGGGTTAAAGAAAACTCAAAGGGGCGCCTATGGCTACCGCACAACCAGCATTTGTTCCATCCGTGTTAGATATCGAAGCTAGCGGTTTTGGCAGTCACTCTTACCCGATAGAGGTGGGAGTCGTGGCGGCTGATGGCTCGCGCTATTGTCGGCTGATTAAGCCCTATCGCGATTGGGATTTTTGGGACGAGTCGGCTGAATCGGTGCACGGGATTACTCGTGATATATTACTCAAAAACGGCCGACTAGGAGAGCACGTGTGTCGTGAGCTCAATCGCCTGTACGCCCATCATACCCTTTACAGCGATGGCTGGGTGGTCGATTATCCGTGGTTGCGCACGTTGTTTGAGCACGCCAATGTGGAGATGCAGTTCCGGGTGAGCGCGATTGAAATGCTCTTACAAGAACAGCAACTGGAACAATGGGCTGTCACCAAAAAACACGTTGAGGCACAGTTAAATTTGCAACGTCACCGCGCTAGTAATGACGCAGAAATTATTCAACAAACTTATCTGTATTTGGTCACTCATCACTAGGGACAATTACAGAGTCATCTCAATAGGAATACAGTATGCAGCAATCATTGCGCGTAATTCTTTTTAATATTGTGTTTATCACATTGTTTAGCTCGTCTACCCACGCCAGTGTGAGCAAAGGCGATGCCGCTTATGCGCAAGGTGACAAAGTGACCGCCCTTGCTTATTACAAAGCCGTTGAGGATACGCCAGAAGGCGCTTATGCCTATGCCAAATTTTATGTGCGTGAAGATGACTTAGATGAAGCAGAAGATGTAGTTAACGCTGCTGTGAAGCGCTTTAGCGAAAATGCGGCGCTGCACTATCTCAAAGGCATGATTATGGGGCAGCAGGCGAGTAACGCGATTTTTTCTGCGCTCAGTTATGCCGGCAAATCCTTGGATGGGTTTGCTAAAGCGGTTGAGCTTGCGCCTGAAAATGCTGAGTATCGCATGGGGTTGATCCAGTTTTATGTGCAGGCACCTAGTATTGCGGGTGGTGATATGGAACAAGCATGGCAGCACATTCAGGTGCTTGAAGCGTTAGATGAAGCCATGGCATTTGATGCCAAACTGCAATATTATCACCGCAACGAAGACCAAGAGGCCATCAGCAATTTGGTTGCACAGGCGCAAAAGCAAGCGTTATCGCCGCGTGTTTTATTGAGTACGGGCGTGATTTTGCTCGAACAGGGGCAGGCGCAACAAGCCTTGGATGTGCTTGCTCGGGTGGTACTTGAGACAAACGATATGGACGCGCCAACTGATGAGGCGACCAACACCTATTTTATGGCGCAGTATCAATTAGCCAAAGCCGCTATGCTGACGCCGGGCAACGCGCAAGTGGGTTTGGCCGCTATCAACCGCTTTATTGCCAATGCGCCAGCTATGCAGCAACCTCAGTTCGCCCAATGGGCAGCCTTTCGCCAAGCGAGCTTGATGCTGGATTTGGAGCAGGATGTGGCAGAGGCAACAGCACGTTTACAAGCTTTGCGTAACACGGATGATAAGACACTACGCAAGCAGGTCAAAGCAAAGTTAGCATTACTCTAAAGAGGTGAGTCGGTTTTTTTCTAGTACTTTCACCACGACATGCATGCCGTCGACTTTCCACTCGCCAGTAATGTCATTTCGCAAAACCCGAGATAGTAGCTCACGCGATGAGCCATCATCATATTTGACTAGCATGTTGCAGTAGCTGTTTTCACGCAGTTTAAAATCATCAATAGAGACGTGCACGGGTTTGGGCTCCGGAGTAAAACGACGGCGCTTGGACCAGCTTTTTTGCACGATTTCAAATTCATAGATGGGCGTGTCAGCTTGATTGGCTGCCACATAAACATAGGCTACTTTGCCGGAGTTGAGGTGCGCTTCTATGCGCTGGTAATCCGCAGTCTCGTAACTATCTAGCCTGGCTAACTCTTCTATTGTGACGGTCAAACACATGCCTTCGACAATGTCCGAAGCACAGTCGGTTTGAAATAAAATCGGGTGCTTGAGCTGTTGTGAAATATCAACCACGCCTTCATCAGCGATGGAGATCCAGTCAACCATATACCCAGACAGACTATCTGGCCACATGTCGGGGTGACGATTGAGTAAGTGCATCTGGACATCTTTTATCTGTAACGTACCATAGGTAAAAATGTTGACACTATCGCAAGGTGATAAATAGGACATGACTGGATTTGTAGGGAAAGAATAGTTAAATTGTACTGCAAAAACCCAAAACAACAAAATTTATGATCCCGCTGGTATTTGATCCGATTTACTCACAGCTAGACTTGCCGATTCGTCATCGCTTCCCCATCCAAAAATACCAAGGGATTTATGATGCGTTAATTACTCGCAATGTGTCAAAAGAGTGGTTTTTTCAGCCGACACCACTTGAGCCAGAGGCGTTGGCGATGGTATTTGAAGGTCAATACGTAGATGCGTTGACACAAGGCACACTCGACCCCAAAGACATGCGGCGTATCGGCTTTCCGTGGTCAGAGCAACTGATAAAGCGTTCATTAACGGCATGTGCCGGAACCGTGTTGACGGCACAACTTGCGTTACAGCACGGCAAGGCGCTTAATTTGACTGGCGGGTATCATCACGCGTTTGCCAATTATGGTTCGGGTTTTTGTCTATTTAATGATTTGTATTTAGCGGCGCAGACCATGTTGCAGGACGATGACATTAACACGGTGTTGATATTTGATTGCGATGTGCATCAAGGCGACGGTACCGCAAAGCTTGCAGAGCATCACTCCAACATCATCACTGTGTCGATACATGGAGAAAAAAACTTTCCCCATCGCAAGCAGCATTCTGATTATGACTATCCTTTGCCAAAAGGCACTGCAGATGAGGCGTTTTTAGAGTGCGTCGAGGAAGCACTGTTGCTGGCCTGTCGCCTTCACCAACCCGATGCGATTATCTATGATGCCGGGGTGGATGTGCATGTGGATGACGACCTCGGACACTTGGCGATTTCTACGCTAGGCGTTTTTCAAAGAGATAAGCTGGTGTTTGACTATGCCAAACAGCATGATCTGCCTATTGCAGCTGTTATTGGTGGAGGATACCAGCGCAATATTGAAGCTTTAGTTAATGTGCATCTGCAACTTTATCGTGCAGCAGGGGTCATAACATAAAGCGCTGCGATACTTGATCACGCTAGATTCTGACACATCTGGGCAGATGAAAATTACACCACTTTTTATAATATTTTGTAAAAATAATGTGAATGAATTCAACGTATTATTAAAATAAATAACTAAAAAGACGAATTACTTGTAACTTTTTGGTAATATGCTTGTCGTAAGATAGCTTACATATTTTTAGATTGACCTAGCACCACCATATAAGAACAAAAATAAATAACAATAATAAGAATAAAGACACACTCAGCAAGAACGGACTCACCCAGCGCCGGTATGTTTTCGCCCATATGTTTTACAGGCATAGAAAGCAAGCATCGCGCAGGTGAATATAAATATAAAAGGATAAGCGAGAGGTATAGGTATGCAGTTATCCCCCCTACAGCGTTATAATCAGGCTTTAATTAAACTAGCCGTATTACTTTACCAAGTTGATGGCAAGATCACGTTATCAGAACAAGATTATTTAGACGAAGTGCTCAACACTTTGTCTTGGCAAAGTCCCATTTCAATGACGGCGTTTTGTAATGAAGCGATCCATGCAGCTCGTGAAGCTGTTGATAATCGCGAGCATCTCGATTTTATTCGCGATCTGGCTGACGATCTCAACTTTGATGCAAACCGCGTTGTTGAAGTGGCGATGACGATCACCGGCGTAGATGGTGAACGCAGCGAACATGAAACTGAAATTCTTCACTTTCTTACACACAAAGTGCTGGCGAAAGAACTCACTGCTCAAGAATCCGTACCCGTCGCAAGCTAGTTGTGCGTTGGGTACAATATCTACATTTATCATCCACTCAGGCGCATGCGGATAAAATCCGACAGCGTCTTAGACACTTCTGGATGCTGAGTATCATAGTCAAATAACGCTATTTTGATCTTGCCTAAATAAGGCAGAGCAGGGTGCTGGATCACGGAAAGACTGGTCGGCACTGAGCTTTTGGCCAAGGCAGTGATCCCCAACCCTTGCTGAATGGCGGCAATCAAGCCAAATAAATCTGCATTGGTATAAGAGATTTTCCAAGCGCGTGTCTGTTGTTTTAGTTTTTCAATGACGCGCGAGCGATACATACACCCGTTCGGTGCTAGTACCAGTGATAACGGATCAATCTTGAGTGGCTGCCTGATATCACTGACCCACACCAGCTCGTCTTCGCGAATGATCTCGCCATCGGTTGGCGCATCAGGTGGCACCAACGCCAAAATCAAATCAAAATCATCTTTGTGTTGTTGACCTAATAGGTTTTGGCTTAAAGAGGATGTCACATCAAGCGACACATCCGGATAGCGTTTGGAAAACTCGCCGATAATACTAGGCAATAAGGTTGAGGCAAACTCACTGGGGATCCCCAGGCGCAAGCGGCCTTTGAGCGGATCTTGCTCTACCGCGCGAAAGACCTCGTCATTGACCTCCAGTAACTTTTTGGCAAAGGGCATAAACCACTGACCATCATTGCTTAAAACATGGCGTTGTCCAACTTTGACAAACAGGGTTTTGTCGATTTGTTGCTCAAGTTTTTTGAGCTGCAAACTGATCGCGGGCTGTGAACGACCCAACACATCGCCTGCTTTGGCATAGCCACCTAGCTCAACTACAGTGACAAATGTTCTTACCGCATCCAAAGAAAGTTGCTTCATTGCCCGTCCCGCCGTCGTTATTCACTTTGGTTATATAAGTAATAGTAATGCGAAATATAGCATAGATTTAAAAAACTTATATATAGTTTTAATTTTTTAATTAGTTATTTGCCAATCCGCTTTGTAGTATTTGAAGATAAAATTACATCCCGCGAATAGACAGAGACATACCGATGAATAAAACAGTATTGCATGCAAAGCACCTTGAAGCTGACGCCAAAATGGTTGATTTTTTTGGCTGGGAAATGCCGATTAACTATGGCTCACAGATTGAAGAGCACCACGCAGTGCGCCGTGATGCCGGCATGTTTGATGTGTCACACATGACAATTGTCGATGTTACTGGGACGGACGCTAAAGCGTATTTGCGCTATTTGTTAGCCAATGATGTCGACAAGCTAAAGGTCAAAGGTAAAGCTCTGTATAGCGGCATGATCAACGAAGAAGGCGGTGTGGTTGACGATTTGATCGTGTATTTTTTTGATGAAACTAACTACCGTTTAGTTGTCAACTCTGCCACCAAACAAAAAGACTTAGACTGGCTTAACTTACAAGCGGCTAATTTTACGGTGGATATTCGCGAACGTGATGAATATGCCATGATTGCGGTGCAAGGCCCCAGCGCTAAGGCAAAAGCAGCCGAGCTATTCTCAGACGCGCAGCGTGAAGCCGTTGCAGACATGAAGCCGTTTTTTGGCGTGCAGGCGGAAGATTTGTTTATTGCGACAACCGGTTACACGGGTGAATCAGGATACGAGATCATGGTACCTAACGCCCAAGCGCCCGATTTTTGGCAAAAATTACTTGATACCGGCGTTGCGCCTTGTGGGTTAGGTGCTCGTGACACCTTGCGCCTAGAAGCAGGGATGAATCTGTACGGTCAGGATATGGACGAGACTATCTCGCCGCTGGCTGCCAACATGGGCTGGACCGTTGCCTGGGAGCCTGAGGATCGCAATTTTGTGGGCCGTAAGGTCTTAGAAGCTCAGCGCAGTGCAGGAACTGAACAATTAATCGGCTTAGTGATGACCGAAAAAGGCGTGTTGCGCGCTGGTCAAAAAGTCAAAGTCGCAGGTGGGGAAGGCGTGATTACTTCTGGTACTTTCTCACCGACATTAGGCCATGCGATTGCCATGGCGCGCGTGCCACAACCAGCAGGTGAGACTGCAGAGGTTGAAATGCGCAAAAAATGGGTTACAGTGAATATTGTTAAGCCCAGTTTTGTGCGCAACGGCAAAAGCGTTTTATCTTAATTTTTTTATTATTACAACCGTGTTAGGAAACGATCATGAGTAACATTCCAGCTGAACTAAAATATGCTACCACTCACGAATGGGTGCGCCCAGAAGGGGATGGCATTTACACCATAGGTATCACCGAGCATGCGCAAGACCTGTTGGGCGATATGGTATTTTTGGACTTGCCCGATGTTGATGACGAATTCAGCGCCGGTGACGATGCGGCAGTCGCCGAGTCGGTCAAGGCAGCTTCTGATGTGTATACGCCCATCTCTGGTACTATCGTTGAGATCAACGAAGAATTAGAAGATGCGCCTGAGTTAGTAAACTCTGACCCGTATGGCGATGGCTGGTTATTCAAAGTCAAAGCCGGTGATGAAGCTGAAGTCAATGACTTGTTAGATGCGGAAGGATACGCAGAAAGTATCGCAGACGATTAATCTGCTGTACATCCGACTGATAGCCATGTGCCGGTGGCTATCAGTGTTTTATGTTTTCCAAAAAAAGTGCTTAACAATATGTCTAATACCCATGCCAAGATGACTCTAGCTGATCTAGAGCACAACACTGACTTTATCCGTCGCCACATCGGTCCAGGCCAAGCTGAGATTGCCGAGATGCTCGCCGAAGTGGGCGCCAGGTCGCTTGATGACCTCATGGAACAAACCGTTCCAGCGCACATTCGTTCAGAAGGACTTAACGTGGGCGAGGCGGTGACGGAAGTCGATGCGCTTGCTGCCCTTAAAGCGGTGGCGAGTAAAAACCAAATCAGACGTTCTTTTATTGGTATGGGGTATTACAATACTCACACGCCCAACGTGATTTTGCGCAACGTGCTAGAAAATCCAGGTTGGTATACCGCTTATACCCCTTATCAGCCAGAGATTGCCCAAGGCCGTTTGGAAGCCATTTTGAACTTCCAGCAGGTGACCCTTGATTTGACCGGCATGGACTTAGCTTCAGCATCATTATTAGATGAAGCAACCGCTGCGGCAGAAGCCATGGCGCTAGCTAAACGCGTGTCAAAAAACAAAAAATGCAACGCGTTTTTTGTGGCTGATAACGTCCATCCGCAAACGCTAGATG
>CAZLGJ010000070.1:3153-15223 GCA_964559075.1 uncultured Glaciecola sp. | reverse complement strand
GGCGTAAAGTATCCCACAAACGTCATGGCGGTCAGTAAGGAAATGAGCAGCCACGTACCGTGCTTGGCGGATTTACGCAAAAATTTGTCGGCATCCATGCTGCGTTCGTCGAGCTTCATGCGTTTGTTGGCACTGCCTTCAAAGAGCTCTTCCACATAAATAAACATGTACACCCAAGTGGTTTGAGGACACATAAAACCACACCACACCCGACCGGCAAACGTCGTCACAAAAAACAGCGCAAATGCGGCAACGATAAAGATGTAAGCCAACACAGTCAGATCTTGCGGCCACAAGGTTACGGCAAATAACGTGAAGCGCTGCTCAGGGATATCAAACAAAATTGCCTGTTGGCCGTTGTAGGTTATCCAAGGGATCACAGCGAACATCGCCAAAAAGATAAAACCAAAAAAACGTCGGAAATTTTCGATCATGCCTTTTACTGAGCGTACGTAAATACGTGAACGAGCAGGGTATTGCTGTCCGGCGTCGTCGGCAGGTTTGACTTGAACACGCTTGGGAAGCTTGCGCTTTGCTTCGCTGGGGATGACTTTGACTGGAATTTGCTCGCTCATCTCGGTTCCTTTGGGCTGGTGTGTTAACTCAGTTAATTATAGTGCGTGCAAACACAAACTTTATTGAAGTATATCAATGTTTTGTCAAGATATTTGTAAAAAAAATGTAAAGCAACAGGCGGTGTTGTGCAGCTAGATGACTGAATTCAATCTGAACCTTTTGGCGCCTATCTAGTGGCATATCAATACATTTGCTACATTTAGCATATCGACAGAAATAGGGGTTGATTATGCGTATTGGGCTAATTTTTTTAACATCGTGTTTGGTGATGTCCGGCTTACCCGCCGTGGCAGCCGTGTCAGCAGACGCTCACCAAGAGCAGACAGCAGCTCAGTCTGATCACCATCAGTCAGACCGAAAAGTCGCCCGCGTAGAGCTATCTCAAGTGGAAGTAACTTGGGATAACTATGGCAAATACACGGACATCAAACCCGTCAATCAAAGTCGCACTAAATTCGCCAATCGCGTCTTTTCCGAACTCACCGAGTATATGCAAGAGTTGGTTGAAGAAATGGCCCCGGGACAAAAGATGCTAATGACGGTAACTAATCTGGATTTGGCTGGGCAAGTATTTCCAGCTAATTTTGTTGGATTAGGCAGTGGCGGTGATGATGTTCGCTTAGTAAAGAATATTTATATTCCGCGCATTGCCTTTAGTTATGAGTTGCATGACAAAAACGGTAATGTCGTAAGCGCCGCCGACGTTGATTTGAAGGATATGGGCTTTAACAACCGTCATAACCCATTTTTTAGTCACGAATTTTTGCGCTATGAAAAAAACATGTTGCGCTCGTGGTTCAAGCGCAACTTTCAAACTGCTGCTAATTAAGCTCTGTAATGGCGCTTAGGCGTTTATAAGCTAGCAAAATCCTTGATGTTTGTGGTGTTGACCACATCAGCTTTAAGCATGCACTGTTTGTGCATGTCCGCTCTAGGCAAAATATACTCTAGATAAAATTCACCGGTCTTACGTTTGCTATCGATATATTGCTGGTTATCATGACGGCTGACTGAGTCGAGTACCGAACACCAAAGTATCGCGATGACGTGATAACTGGCACACTGCAAGTAATCATGCGCCATGGCCGCAACAGCTTTACCATTTTGCCCTGAGACTTGTTGGGATACTTCTAACAATGTGCCTAGCGATGTTTCTGCTTGACTACGCAATTCGGCATCCGAAATTGCGGAACATAACTCGCTCAATAATGCTTCGGTGGCCGCCAAATACTCACCTTTACTGCGCGTGAGTTTGCGCCCAATGAGATCTGCGGCTTGGATCCCGTTAGTACCCTCATAGATTTGCGCTACGCGATTATCTCGTAATAGTTGCTCCATTCCCCATTCGCGAATGTAGCCATGTCCACCCAATACTTGGATCCCCAAACTGGCTGCCTCACTGCCGATATCGGTAAAAAAAGCTTTAGTAATCGGCGTCAAAAATGCAATGGCCTGACTCGCTTGGCGAGCCTGTTCAGCTTGGCCGTATTTTTCAACATCCATCAGTTTGGCATACCACAAAGCCAGTGCTCGTGATCCTTCGGCGAGCGACTTTTGGGTCAGCAACATGCGTTTTACATCGGGCTGTTCTATGATTGGGTCGGCCTTTTGGGAAGGCTGAGCTGGCTGCTCTGGTGCTCTGGATTGCAGTCGTTCCAATGCGTATTGTTTTGCGCCTTGATATGCCCTTTCTGCAGTGCCTAAACCTTCTAAACCCACTTGAAAGCGCGCATCATTCATCATGGTAAACATGCAGGCTAAACCGTTATTCGCCTCACCAACGAGATAGCCAACCGCTTCATCATAATTCATGACACAGGTGGGCGATGCCTTGATCCCCATTTTATGCTCCAAGCTGCCCACAGATACCTGATTCATAGCGCCTAATGTTCCATCTGCGTTGACCTGTATTTTGGGCACCAAAAACAAGCTAATGCCTTTGACGCCTTCAGGTGCGTCGGGCAGTCGCGCCAGTACCATGTGGATAATATTATCTGTCCAGTCGTGGTCTCCGCCAGTGATAAAAATTTTGGTACCGGTGATACAATAATGCCCGTCAGCATGCGGTACGGCCTTGGTCGATAGTAAACTCAAATCCGAACCTGCTTGTGGCTCAGTTAAGTTCATCGTACCTGTCCATGCGCCGCTGATCAGCTTCTCCAAATAGAGTGTTTTTAACGTGTCTGAACCATGTTTTGTCAGCGCCAATACCGCACTTTCCGTAAGCATGGTGGTTAAGCGCCAGCTTAAATTAGCGGCGTTCAAACACTCGTGAACTGGCACAGCCATCGTGTAGGGTAGACCTGATCCGCCGTACTGTGGATCGCCTAACATCGCGTTCCAGCCGTTGGCAACATACGCCTGATAGGCTTGCGCAAAGCCGTTTGGCGTAAAGACTGCCCCATTTTCCAGTCGGCAACCTTCTTCATCCCCAGGTTGGTTTAGTGAGGCGATTTGCTCTTGTGCAAACTTCGCTCCCTCATCTAAGACATTTTGGGCAAGTTCGCTATCGAAATCTAATAAGCCAAGCGCTTGATAGTGTGCATCAAGGCCCAACCACTGTTGTTGCAAAAACTGTAAGTCGGCAATAGGTGCAGAGTATTCAGGCATAACAATCCATCCTCTAATGTGTCCTTCTGGTTAGACCAGTCTATGGGTTTATTGTAGCTGAATTGTTAACGCTATGTAAAGCTGGCTTGGAGGCCGGGGTTGATTTGTAGGTTTTTCGGAGCGGGATAAGTAAATCTGCGTTGACGAGATCTAAGTGGGTGAGAGTGTAAGGATCGTGAAGTTGCGCTATTTTACCGTTGCGGTACTGGCGCGGCAGATGTGCAACGGCTAGAGCGTTATCGAGCTGACAAGATAATAGTTGCAAACCAGATGGAAGTTGCTCCCCTAGCTCAACAATCTTGGGGTTATACCCTGTTGCAGCTACCACCGCTGCATGTGCCGCGCAAAGTGCGCGCACTTCAGAACCCGTATTTCCATGCAACAGCGACCAGTGCGACGCGTTATCAGAAAACAACAAAACACGTTGATCAAAACGCAACACACACGCCGCCTGGGTAATGGTGGTTTTGGTTTGATCGAGCGAGATCGACTCATCTATTCGGCAGACTGCTTGATCGCTGTAATCTGCACCACATGCAGTAATGAGACACACACCCAAAATGAGCGCGGATAAATTTTTGCTGCTTTTTTTAAACAAAAGTAATCTAAACACAGTCATTGTGAGTTAATAAAGAGTAACGCTATAATACAGCAGTTATTACATTTGTAATCATAAATTAACAAGGACCCTACATGTTGTCATCATTGCGTTCGCCGCTGTGGTTAGGCGTCATCGCGCTAATTATTTTTCTTATTTACACAAATTGGCCTCAATCAGCACAATCAGGCAGAGGTGGGGCGCGCCAAACGCCAGTAGTGACTCAGATTGTCGCTGAGCAGGCCCTGCCTATTACCGTGGAAGCGCTTGGTACTGGCCGTGCGAATGAGTCTATTACAATCGTGACGCAAGACTCGGATGTGATCGCTGATTTGTGGTTTGATGACGGCGATAAAGTCACGCAAGGGCAAGTATTAGCACAATTGAACAACTCACAAGAAATTGCACGCGTCAACGAAGTGAGTACTAATTTAGCCGAAGCTAAACGCCAGCTTGAACGCATCAATAATCTCGCGAGCAGCAATGTAGCTTCAAAACAGCTACTTGATGAACAAGCTGCCCGGGTAAAAGCACTTGAAGCGCAGCTCAGTGTGGTCAAGGCCAACTTGGCCGAAAAGCAGATTGTTGCGCCATTTAGCGGCGTCTTGGGTTTGCGACAAGTATCGCAAGGTGCCTTTGTTAGGGCAGGGGAAGTGTTAACTACGCTAGACGATCTCTCCGCGATTAAAGTTGATTTTGCACTGCCAGAAAAGCACCTCGCCTCGCTGCAGTTGGGACAAACCGTGTTTGCTTCAACCGCTGCCTTTCCTGACCAAGCGTTTACAGGCACAATCACCGGGATTGATTCACGTGTCGACCCCGTTACGCGATCAATTAATGTGCGGACTCGGATCACTAACGATGCTGGGCAGCTGCGTCCCGGCATGTTGCTTAAAGTGACACTCCAAAAACAGGTCCTGCAAACCTTAGTGATTGATGAAAAAGCGCTGGTCCCAGATGAAGATAAACAGTTTGTGTTTGTCGTGAAAGACGGTAAAGCGGTCAAAACCGAAGTCAATATTGGTGTGCGCCGTCCTGGAAAAGTACAAATTGTATCTGGTTTAGCGACTGGAGATGAAGTCGTTACCCAAGGCACCTTGCGGATCCGCAATGGATCAGCTGTCAACGTCTTATCGCAAGAGGGTTAGTGCATGTGGTTATCCGATACCGCGGTTAAACGCCCAGTTTTTGCGTCTGTTGTTAACCTGCTGCTGATTGTTTTTGGCTTAGTTGCCATCAGTTTACTCTCATTGCGTGAATATCCCGATATTGACCCGCCAATCGTATCGGTAAGTACTAACTACCCTGGGGCGTCAGCTGAGATAATTGAAACGCGGATTACGCAACTGCTTGAAGACCGCATCAGCGGTATTGAGGGCATCAAAAATATTAACTCTTCGTCGCGCAACGGTCAGTCGCGTATCTCTATTGAGTTTAACTTATCGCGTGATATTGATGCTGCCGCGAATGACGTGCGTGAACGCATTAGTCGCGCCTTAGCCAACCTTCCCGATCAAGCGTTTCCTCCTGAGGTATCGAAAGCCGGCGGCGATGAGGATGTGATCGTGTGGTATAACTTGCGCAGTACCAACCTGTCGGTCATGGAGCTCACCGATTACGCGGATCGTTTTATTGCTGACCGGCTATCCGTTGTCGATGGTGTGGCGCGTGTTCGCTTAGGTGGTGGTCGTAGTTATGCCATGAAAATTTTACTCGACCGTGATGCAATGGCAGCCCGTGGTGTCACTGTGGCCGATATCGAACGCATTATTCGTTCAGAAAATGTTGAGCTACCAGCAGGTCGCGTAGAGTCGAGCTACCGTGATTTTGATGTGCGCGTAGCGCGCAGTTTTTTGACGCCTGAGGATTTTGGGCGTTTGGCAATAAAGGCCAATGCACAAGGCTATATTGTCCGCCTCAATGAAGTGGCACAAGTCGCGCTGACTGCTGAGGATCATCGCACTGATTTTCGCGGTGACGGGGTCAATATGATTGGTTTGGGGATCATCAAACAGTCCAAAGCCAATACCTTAGAAGTTGCGCGTGCAGCTAGAGCTGAGATTGAGCGGATTGAGCAGACGCTGCCGGACAATATCTTTATTGTGCCAAGCTACGACTCATCGGTGTTTATCGAACAGTCTATCGATGAAGTATACAACACACTCGCCATTGCCATGATGATGGTGATAATCGTGATCTATTTGTTTTTGGGGAATATCAGAGCGACGATCATCCCCGCTATTACGGTGCCAGTATCATTGGTCTCCGCCTTTATCGTGATGTATGCGCTGGGCTTTTCAATTAATCTGTTAACGCTGCTGGCTTTGGTTTTGGCGATAGGACTAGTCGTGGACGATGCGATTGTGGTCCTTGAAAACGTGTATCGCCGAATTGAGATGGGAGAGCCACCTTTATTAGCCGCCTATCGCGGAGCCCGAGAGGTAGGTTTTGCGGTGATTGCGACAACGCTGGTGCTAATTTCAGTATTTGTGCCGCTGGTGTTCTTGGAAGGCAATATTGGTAGTTTATTTACTGAGTTTGCGCTTGCGATCGCTGCCGCAGTCGCTTTTTCAAGTTTTACTGCACTCACTCTGTCACCCATGTTAGCTTCGAAATTACTAACAAAACGATCGCGCTCCTCGGGCTTTGGTAAACTGGTCGAAAAAAGCTTTCAGCGCATCGAACTTGGCTATGCAAATACGCTAAATAAAACCATCAAGCAGCCATTAGCTGTGGTTATCTTGATTGGCCTGTCTGGATGGCTTATTTACCAACTGCAAGCAAGTCTGCCTAGTGAAGTGGTACCACGTGAAGATCGCGGTAACTTCTTTGTGCTGATGCAGGCACAAGAGGGTGCCTCTTACGAGTCCAATGCGGAGAATCTGAAAAAAATCGAAGCTATCTTACTTCCCTATTTAGAGACCGGCGAAATGGTACGGGTGTTAGTGCGTACGCCTGGCTTTGGCGGCAGTGCCGGTATTGCGATTGTTGGTGCGGCGGATTGGGAAACGCGCGAGCGCTCCACGTTTGAGTTGATGAATGAAGTTACCGGCAAGCTGCAAGCAATCCCCGATGTGCGTGCCTTCGCGATTATGCGTTCAGCCATTGGAGGTCGAGGTCTTGGTCGCCCGGTACAGTTTGTACTGCAGGGAAATTCATATGAAGATCTCGCTCAGTGGCGCGATATTGTTATCGAGAAGGCATCGGAAAACCCTGGCTTGGTTCGCCTTGATTCTGACTACAAAGAAACGACGCCACAAATTTTGTTAAATATTGATAAAGAGCGCGCAGCGGATCTGGGCGTTAGCATTTCCGATATTGGGCGCACCTTAGAAACCATGTTAGGGCAGCGCCGCGTGTCGCGGTTTATCGATCGCGGTCAAGAGTACGATGTAATTATGGAAGGCATCGATGCGGATTATCGCGAACCTTCGAGCATAGATAATATTTTTGTACGTTCCTCAACATCCGGACAGCTGATCCCAATGGATAACTTGTTGCAGGTGTCAGAACGCGCTACCTCGGCCACTTTAAATCGCTATAATCGCATGCGTTCAATTACCATTTCGGCTAACCTTGCAGATGATTACACTTTAGGTGAAGCATTGGCTTACTTGGAAAATATTGTCGCGACAGAGCTTCCCGATGGGGTTAGCATTGACTACAAAGGCGAGTCATTGCTATTGCAAGAATCTGGCAGTTCCTTTGTGTTTATTTTTGCCATGGCGTTAGCCGTGACCTACTTAGTATTAGCCGCACAGTTTGAGAGCTGGGTGCACCCGCTGGTGATTATGTTTACCGTGCCTTTGGCGCTTGTCGGGGCCTTTATCGGCCTGAAGCTTGCCGGTATGTCACTCAATATCTATTCACAAATTGGCCTGGTGATGCTGATTGGCCTGGCTGCCAAAAACGGCATACTGATTGTCGAGTTTGCCAATCAGTTGCGCGATGCTGGGAAAACGTTTAATGATGCATTATTACTGGCCGCTAAGCAGCGCTTTAGGCCTATAGTGATGACCGGTTTTACGACGGTATTTAGTGCTTTACCCTTGGTTTTAGCCAGTGGCCCAGGCAGTGAAAGTCGTGCGGTAATCGGCATGGTGATTTTTGCTGGGGTGATCTTCTCGGTGTTATTGACCTTGTTTGTGGTCCCTACGATCTATTATTACATGGCGCGTAATACCAGCTCACCAGACGCGTTATCTCAACAGATCCAACAGCATGAACAAGACATTCCCTATCGCAAAGGTGAATAGCTTTGTTGGGGTAAATATCAGCCGTAAAAAAACCTCCGCAGAGTGCGGAGGTTTTTTGTTAGGCGGTTGCGAACCCCTATTCGTCTAAGAAGCTCTTGAGCTGTTCTGAACGACTAGGGTGACGCAATTTACGTAAGGCTTTAGCTTCAATTTGACGGATACGCTCACGGGTAACGTCGAACTGTTTGCCAACTTCTTCCAAGGTATGGTCGGTGTTCATATCGATACCAAAGCGCATTCTCAGGACTTTAGCTTCGCGTTGAGTCAAACCTGCCAATACTTCTTGAGTGGCGTTTTTGAGGCTACCGTTAGTCGCATTATCCAAAGGTTGGGTAATGGTGGTGTCCTCAATAAAATCGCCAAGATGTGAATCTTCATCGTCACCGATTGGCGTCTCCATAGAGATAGGCTCTTTGGCAATTTTGAGTACTTTACGGATTTTATCTTCTGGCATCTGCATGCGTTCTGATAATTCTTCTGGTGATGGTTCACGGCCCATTTCTTGTAGCATCTGACGGCTGATACGATTGAGTTTGTTGATCGTCTCAATCATGTGCACCGGGATACGAATGGTACGTGCTTGGTCGGCAATAGAACGCGTAATCGCCTGACGGATCCACCATGTTGCGTAAGTAGAAAATTTATAACCACGGCGGTATTCAAATTTATCAACGGCTTTCATCAAACCGATGTTACCTTCTTGAATCAAATCCAAAAACTGCAGGCCACGGTTGGTGTACTTTTTGGCAATCGAAATAACCAAACGCAGGTTGGCTTCAACCATTTCTTTTTTGGCGCGACGTGCCTTAGCTTCGCCAATCGACATGCGGCGATTAATATCTTTGATATCGGCAATTGATAGGCCGGTTTCGGCTTCTACTGAGTTCATTTTTGCGACACTGCGCTCGATGTCTTCAGCAAATTGAGCAAGGGCCACAGCATAAGCTTTGCCAGAGTTAACCGACTTATAAAACCACTCAGTGCTGGTTTCGTTGCCGGCAAACGCTTTGATAAAGTCTTTCTTCGGCATCTTGGCCTGCATCACACAGTGTTTCATGATCAGGCGCTCTTGAATGCGCACGCGATCCATCATGTCACGCATGTTCTTAACCATGCGATCAAACTGTTTGGGTACCAATCTGAATTCTTTAAAGATATCAGAGAGCGCTTCAATTTCTTTCTTAGCAGACTTGTGCGAGCGACCTTTCGATTCGATCACCTTGCGCGCTTTAGCGTATTGTTTGCGAAGTAATGCAAACTTTTCCGCGGCTAATTCAGGATCGACACCACTATCTTCTTCTTCATCGTCATCATTACCATCGTCATCTTCATCATCGAGCTCTTCTTCGGATAAATCAGAACCGATGTGTGTAGCAGTTGGTGCGACTTCGTCAACTTCATTGGGATCGACAAAGCCCGATACGATATCCGACAAGCGAATTTCTTCAGCTTCATAGAGGTCGTATTGATCAAGTAGATAAGTAATTGCTTCTGGGTATTCGGCAACTGAACACTGCACTTGATTAATGCCGTCTTCAATGCGCTTGGCAATTTCGATTTCGCCTTCACGGGTCAACAATTCAACCGTACCCATTTCACGCATGTACATGCGCACTGGGTCTGTCGTACGACCGATTTCACTTTCAACGGTAGCAAGAGCTTGAGCGGCTGCTTCGGCAACATCTTCGTCTGTCGTGGTTTCTGCCATCAACAGCTCATCAGAATCGGGCGCAGACTCAAAGGTCTGAATACCCATGTCGTTAAACATGCTGATGATGTCTTCTATCTGGTCAGAATCGACGATGTCTTCGGGTAAATGGTCGTTGATTTCGGCAAATGTGAGGTAGCCCTGTTCTTTACCCTTTGCAATCAGGAGTTTAATCTGAGACTGCTTACTTTGCATATATTTTATACACTTCTCATGCAAACCAATAAACTACGTTTTGTAGCATCCTTGCACTCTTAAAATTGGTTCGTTGAAATTGAAATGACTCGTCAGTGAGGCATTAGTAAATACTGAATTATAGCAGATAACTTCAGTATGATGCTAGTTAGTTACGTCCTAACTTCATATTTGTATCGGTCAGGTATCCATAAATATTGAAGAAATTTTGTATTTGTCAATATTTTTAACAAAATTCAGTGAAAATTTTAATTTTTATTAGCGAGTAACTTACGTAGTTCTTCTTTTTCGCCTGGGGTTAATGGGGTATGACGAGACTTAGCTAGCAGTTCGTCTGCCCGCCCTTTGAGGTATTGTGCAATCAAGCGTGAAAACGCATCTGCGTAAACGGTGGCGTAATCATCAGGCGTGACTAAGCACTCTTGTTGCATTAACGCCGATAGGTGTGATGCGTGCTCGTGATCTTTAAACGCTTCAAATAGCATTCCAGTATTGGCTTGAGGGTATTTAGTACAATAGGCGTGCAGCTCCATCAACACCGACCAACCGCGAAACCCTGCAGTGACCAACAAACTCGGGTCTACCTGTGGCATTTGTGTGGCTAGGGCTGGGGATTCGAGCAACAGTCGCATTAGCATGCGAACTGGCGATTGATTGAGTTTTTGCGCCCCTTTGTCGCGACTTTGCGCAGGTTTTATGGAATTTGATTGGGCATGCTGGATGTCACGCATGCGCTGATACTGGTCTTGCTCACCACATAAACGGGCCAACTCGCCGAGCAACAACTCGCGCTGTTTTTGTCCTGGAATGGCATCAATTAGAGGCTCAGCGGCTTTTTTGAGTGCGGCTTTGCCCTCTGTCGAAGCAACAGAGTGTTGGCTTAGGAGCTGTTCAAACAAAAATTGGGAAAGTGGCTGTGCTTTTGTGAACAGCTGCTCCATACCCTCTTTGCCGATTTGTCTGACCATGGTATCTGGATCTTCGCCATCGGGCAGGAACATAAAACGGATCCGTTTGCCATCTTGTAACAATGCAACGGCGTTTTCTAGGGTGCGCCAGGCTGCTTTACGCCCCGCGTTATCTCCGTCATAGCAACATACGATTTCATCCGTATTGCGCAGCATTAGCTGCACATGCTCAGCGGTGGTGGCAGTGCCAAGCGATGCAACGGCATAATTAATGCCAAATTGGCTTAACGCCACCACATCCATGTAGCCCTCAACGACCACCAAACGATCAAGCGAGCGGTTTTGCATACGAGCGCGGTGCAGACCATACAGCTCATGGCCTTTATGAAAGATTCGGGTCTCAGGAGAGTTGAGGTATTTGGGGGATTGCTCTGCTTGCATGACTCGACCACCAAAGCCGATTACGCGGCCGCGTCGGTCTCGAATCGGGAACATCAAACGATTGCGAAAAAAATCATAGCGTTTGCCGTTATCGTTCTCCGTTGTTAATTTTAGTGCCAAACATTGAGCCATGCGCTCATTATTCGTCGCTAGGGTGTTGGATAAGCCCTGCCACTCATCTGGCGCAAAGCCAATTTCCCAATGTTTAACAGTCTCGCCACTTAAGCCTCGTGACTTCAGATAGTCGATGACTTGGTCTTTATCGGGGTGTTTGCGCAAGTTGTGTTGAAAATATTTAGCCGCGCTTTCCATCAGCTGGTAATCGTCTTGTGCTTGTTGCTTTTGCACTGCCGCTTGCGCGGGATTGTAGTTGGGATTGTGCTCGCGCGGTACTTCAATGCTGTGATGACGTGCCAGCTCTTCAATCGCCTCGACAAATTCTAGGCGGTCGTATTCCATTAAAAAAGTAATGACGTTGCCGTGTGCACCGCAGCCAAAACAATGGTAAAACTGTTTGTCCGGGGCAACACTGAAAGACGGAGACTTCTCGTTGTGAAATGGGCAACAGGCTTGATAATTTCGGCCGGCTTTTTTTAGTTTAACCCGCGAATCGATAACATCGACGATATCGGTACGTGCAATTAAATCATCTATAAACGGGCGTGGGATTCTACCGGCCATATCAACCTTATAAGCTGTTTTGCGATTAACCCAGTTGGGCTTTGATCAGACCACTGACTTGACCAAGATCGGCGCGACCCTGCATTTTAGGGCGCAA
>CAZLGJ010000070.1:0-3143 GCA_964559075.1 uncultured Glaciecola sp. | reverse complement strand
CGTCAGTGCTGGCAATAGCTTCGGCGATCATAGTATTGATTTCATCGGTACTGAGCGCTTGTGGCAAAAAGTCTTGCAAAATGACAATCTCGGCATCTTCGTTGTCCGCAAGATCATCGCGTCCCGCATCGCGAAACTGCTGTGATGCGTCTTTACGCTGTTTGACCATCTTAGTTATGATCGCCAACACATCGGTATCGGTAAGCTCAATCCGCTCATCTACTTCGCGCTGCTTAACGGCGGCAAGGGTCATGCGGATGGTACCTAAGCGCAACTTGTCCTTGGCACGCATTGCGTCTTTTTGGGCGTCTTTTAAATCGTCTAATAAAGCCATGTCTATCCTATATGATGAGAGGGGGCTAGCTACAATAAAATAACTAACTCGTGTTCAAAGGGGCACAAAATCTTCACTATTGTCCATATACGACAAAAACACAAAAAGCGGTTAAAAAACCGCTTTAAGTTTATCTTAATTTATACTCGTCGTAACGAGTTGTTCGCCTGTCTTAGTATAACTTGACGCGACGTGCGTTTTCACGCGAAAGCTTTTTCAAGTGACGCTTTTTGGCAGCTGCTTTCTTGCGCTTGCGTTCCCAAGTTGGCTTTTCAAAGAATTCGCGCTTGCGAACTTCTGAAAGGATCCCTGCTTTTTCGCAAGAACGCTTAAAACGACGTAGTGCTACGTCAAACGGTTCGTTGTCTTTTACTTTAACGATCGGCATTAAAACTCAACCTCAATAATAAATAAATCTACAATTCGAGTCGTGTGCGTCATTTTGCGCGAATGCCGCTGGGGGCAAATGTGCGACATTTCACGAGTCGTCTTGGCTAAAAAATGGTGCGTTATACTAATCATTATTAGCGTCTTTGTAAAGCGGCATTTGACGTTTTTTGAACATTTGTGGTAAATCTTGCCAAATTCAGTACAATCGCGTGCAAGATTAGTTTTGTGATAAATAACCATGCGAATTTTAGGCATTGAAACCTCTTGCGATGAAACGGGCATTGCTATTTATGATAGCGAACAGGGCTTACTGGCGCACCATTTGTACAGTCAGGTCAAGCTCCACGCTGATTACGGCGGTGTCGTGCCTGAGCTCGCTTCGCGTGATCACGCTCGTAAAATCATTCCCCTCATCCAAAAAACACTGGCCGAAGCGGAATCGAACCAAGCTGATATTGATGCCATTGCCTACACTCGCGGCCCGGGTTTAATCGGTGCGCTGTTGGTAGGCGCCAGCGTTGCACGTTCCTTAGCTTTTGCGTGGGATGTCCCAACCGTTGGCGTGCATCACATGGAAGGGCATTTGTTAGCCCCCATGTTGGAGGATAATGCGCCAGAATATCCGTTTATTGCGCTGTTGGTGTCTGGTGGGCATTCTATGATTGTCGACGTCAAAGCCATTGGTGAGTATCGCGTGCTAGGTGAATCGATTGACGATGCCGCTGGTGAGGCGTTTGACAAAACGGCTAAACTCATGGGCTTGGATTATCCAGGTGGGCCGCATTTGGCGAAGCTAGCTGATAAAGGTGAGCCGGGACATTACCAATTTCCACGGCCAATGACAGACCGACCTGGTTTGGATTTGAGTTTCAGTGGCCTTAAAACATTCGCGGCCAATACGATCCGCGCCAACAGTGATGATGCAACCACACGTGCAAATATTGCGTTTGCATTTCAAGAAGCCGTCGTCGATACCTTACTCATCAAGTGCAAACGCGCACTTAAACAGACTGGGTACAAGCGGGTTGTTATTGCCGGAGGGGTCAGTGCTAATCGCATGCTTCGCACGCGTTTTGATGAAGAGATGCAAAAGCTCGGTGGCCAAGCTTTTTACCCCAGCTTAGGATTGTGCACGGATAATGGTGCGATGATCGCCTATGCGGGAATGCAGCGATTGTTAGCTGGGCAAACTGAACAAACCAACGAAAAAGTCATGCCGCGTTGGCCGTTAGAAAGTTTAACGCCTTTGATATAGTGTCGTTCAAAAAACGCTTAGTAAAAAAAAGCGATAGAATTATAACTATCGCTTTATGGTAATTTAAGCTAGCTGTTGACTATATTTTCAATGGTTTTTGTAATCTCATCCATCGCTTCTTTCCAGTCGACTGTTCTTATAGCGTTGTCGCTTGATGACACTCCCTGCACTGAATATTGAACAATTGAACCTTTTCTATATGGGAAGAATCCGGCACCTACAATAGCTTCAATACCATTAGAGGTTCGAATGATGTAAGTATCTTTAAACCGCCGATGGGCGGCGTCTGCTTCCCCTTCTTTCCAACGATATTTAGAAGCAAGTCGATCAAAATTACCTTTTATCGATTCCGATGGAAAATCAGAGGTTATCTTTCCGCTGGTAGAGATGGTGTGGCTTGATAGGTAAGAATAAATATCTTGATGGTTCACTTTTGGGAGACTAATGGGAATTAAGAATCCATCTTTACTCTCAGTCCTAAGTGTAGGTTTAATTGTTATTTGTGTACTTTCTCCAAGATCTTTTAGTACAACATCAGAGGTATATGTAATACAGGATTTAAAAACGCTACCAGAGGAAAATTGTTCAACGTTACAAAAATTAAAGTCTAATTTGTCTTTACCAATTAGAGCAGGTTTTGCCGAATAATACTTTCGTATGGATTGTGTGCTTCCATTTAATATATGGCTAAATGTTTTGAAGTTAACGTTCCATGTATTTGTATTGTCGGCATTTTTAGGAACTATGATGGTAAATACATCCATGTTAGCTAATGGTGAAGGCGGTGTTTTTTCAATTGTTGCGCCACACCCTGCTAATAAAGTTGTTAACCCTATCGTAATACTTGCTATAAAAGTTTTTCTCATTTATGTAATCCTTTAACTAATCAATCAAACTATCAAAAAATATAGTTGAATCGTAATCAAAAGCAAATATTAATTAATGATAATTACGAAATTGTATCGTGCAATATTGATGCTGTTATATACGAGGTTCAGTTTTATTGAATAAGCGTTGAATGTTACTGCGATGCTGGTACAACACCAGCGCACTGAGCATCCCCACAGCATAGGTGTATTCTGGATTGCGCCAGTAAGCGAGTAGTGGCGCAATACACACGGTCACTATGGCTGCCAGAGACGAGAAACGCCAGATGCGATACAC
>CAZLGJ010000069.1:10555-15280 GCA_964559075.1 uncultured Glaciecola sp. | reverse complement strand
GTCCTTTGCACACGGCGCCAATGATGTTGCGAATGCGGTTGGCCCACTAGCTGCGCAAGGCTTTGGCATTGGCTCTAACGGCTTCCCAGGTCTATCTGACCGCTTTGCAGGAAAGAGCAGCCGTAATTCTGTTGCTTTGTATGTCGATACTGAATACAACGTATCAGAAGACCTGCTTTTAGGTGCCGCTATTCGTTACGAAGACTTCACTGATTTTGGTAACACCACCAAGGGTAAAGTCAGCATGCGTTATCAAGTTTCTGATGATGTAGCGGTACGTGGCGCTATTGCCACTGGCTTTAAAGCGCCTACTATCGGTCAGTCTAACGTGCGTAACGTGACCACTGCGTTTGCCACAGTCAATGGCGAAACTCGCTTAGTTGACCGTGCAACGTTGCCACCAACAGATCCAATTTCAATCCAAAAAGGCGCTACTCCACTGCAACCTGAAGAATCTACTAGCTTCAGCTTGGGTGTCGTTGCTGATTTTGACAATGGCCTATTCTTGACCGTTGATTACTACAACATTGCCTTAGATGATCGCCTATCAACCACGTCTGGTATTGCCCTGACGCAAGCGGATATCGATGCATTGACAGCGCAAGGTGTTCCAGATGCGTCTAGCTTTAGCCAAGTTAGCTACTTCACTAATGACTTCTCTACC
This sequence comes from uncultured Glaciecola sp., assembly GCA_964559075.1. Lineage (GTDB taxonomy): Bacteria > Pseudomonadota > Gammaproteobacteria > Enterobacterales > Alteromonadaceae > Opacimonas. The sequence goes on along the minus strand of CAZLGJ010000069.1, from coordinate 14,616 downwards.
AAAACAAAAGGTATTGATGTTGTGGCGAACTATGCACTTAACTGGGAAGGCGGTGAGACCTTGTTAGCCCTAGCTGCAAACTGGAATGATACTGAGGTTGACGATGTGAAAACCTTCACCATTGACGGTGATTCGTTTACTAACATCTCTGACACGCGTATCCGCATGCTTCAAGAAAACTTGCCTGATTTCCGCTGGACGCTTACCGCTAACCATGAAATGGGTGACATGTCTTATATGGCGCGCTTAAACTACTATGCTGGTATCTTTGAAGATCACCTAGATGCAGGTATTCCAATCGAAGATATTGGTGCAGAGTTCACGCTTGATGTTGAAGTGGGTTATCAGTTTAACGATGACATTCGCGTTGCTGTCGGTGCGAAAAACTTGTTAGATAACTTCCCAGATCGCAACGTTGATTTTGATAACGAAGTCGTTGGTTCATTGTACCCAACCACTTCACCTATCGGCATCAACGGTGGTTTCTACTACATGCGTGCGTCTTACACTTTCTAAGTCGACTTATCGTATGAGTTAAACAAAAAAGGTGACCACATGGTCACCTTTTTTTTATTGCACTCCATTTAGGGGCGTGCAAATAAGCGAGACAAACGACTCAATTATTCGAACATTGCTTTCATTTGGTTAGCAAAAGCCACAAACTGCTCTTTCATGGTCTTTTTGACCTTGATCACCAGCTCACTCAAAATGACCACTCCTTCAATAGTGACGGTTGGGGCTTGAGATGGAGCCATTGATGGCGCCTTATTACTGACGCTACCCAGCACACAAAATGCTTTAGAAACAATATTGATATGCTCCGGCACCCAAATTTTATCACCGCCTAACAGACTAAACACTTTGACGGTAACATGCGGTCCTGAGAACTTGGCATGCGTAAAATCCAGTTTATTGGTTCCCAAGAAGGTAAACAAGCGGATCTCTCGCGGCACCTGCCAGACACCCGAGCGATCATTTTCGCCGAGCACACTGACCAATGTATCCCGTGGCGGAAGCGGCTCGCTAGAATAGTGAACGCCAAACTGTTTGGCTTGGTGGGTTTTGATGGTATCGTCTGGCGGCGTTTGTAGATCAGCAATTTGATCCAGCATGGCCTGATTCGATGTCGCCCCTATCACGGTATCTAAACGGCGTTCAAATGCCTCATCAGAAATCACCCCGTGACTAAAGTTATATACCAATACCTCAATTACCTCGTCTTTCACCTGCTGTGCAGGTCTATCCTCAATTGCCACTGCCATTTTCTATTCCACATTATTTGTACTAATTAAATTAATGTTTTGAATTTTAGCTAATAAAGAAACTCACATACGTTAGAAATTGTAAGATTTTATTATTAACTCGCTGAATATTGACTATTTTATGACACTTATTTTGCATTTTTGTCATTACAATCAAAGCATCTTGACTACACTGATAAAAGAACAAAAAAGGATGTGTATGCGGAGCCTGTCGGAACAAGCGGTAACCTTAATTGAAGCTAAAATGGCCACCCTGTTAACGCGGGCGTTTTTGGCTTTGTGCCTGGTCGGTCTACCTATGTCATTATACCGCTGGGTATATGTTGGCTTTTTGCCAATTTATATCGTGCATGTGCTAGCGACAGTCACAGTGCTTTTTATCTTTTTATTTCCCTCCAAAGAAGCGCCCAAAAAAGACATCTGGAAGATTTGTGCTGTTTTGTTTTTGTTGGGGATCGTCGGGTCTTTACAATTTGGCTTACAAAGCGGTACGCAAACCTTTATTGCGCTAGTAGTTCTAATTGCAACGCTAATATGGGGTAAACGCGCCGGGATCGCCCTCGTGCTGATTTGGTTAGCCATTTTGATTGCCATAGCTGCAGTGTACGTGCCTCAACTTATCGACCCGCAAGTGCCGCCAGAAATTTATGCCACATTACCCGGCGCATGGGTTGTGTTTATCATTGGCTCGTGTATGGCCACGATATTAATCGTTATATGCACTGTCACCGTCGTTAGACAAATGCAGCATATGTACGAAAAAATAGAGGCACAACATGAAGAAATCAAACATGTCGCGGATCACGATGATTTAACAGGGCTGCCAGTCCTGCGCGTGATGGAAATCATGTACGAACAAGAAATGGCGCTGTTGCAACGCCAACATCGCCATTCGGCATTATTGTTCATTGATATGGATAAATTTAAAGCCATTAATGATCAGCATGGCCATACGGTGGGAAATCAAGCGTTAGTGCATGTTGCTCGCGCCATCGAATCTGTTATCCGCAGCGCAGATACCGCCTGTCGGATCGGGGGAGATGAGTTTATGATTCTGTGTTGTGATATGCACTCCCCTGATGATGTTGATTCACTCACAGAGCGCTTGTTTACCGCGCTTGGTAAGCCGATCCCTGGGGTCGCCAAAAAGATCGCACTTAACATTAGCATCGGTTGCTTACACCTTACACCACCCCTGCCCTCTTTTTCGCAAGCGATACACCTTGCTGATAATGCGATGTACCGAGCTAAACAAAAACCGGGCAACACTTGCTGCTTGGTACAATCTAGAGCTGAGGCATAATGCTACCTAATACAATAGGTATAGTGACTTACTCTTGGTTATTGCGGTAATCAGCCAACACCTGCGGCAGTTCCGCAAGATTAATTCCATTAACCACCTTGCTATAGCCAGCTTTTTCGAGCAGCTTTTTGGCTTTCCCTGCGCGGTTTCCAGACCGACAATAGAGAACGATTGGTTGATCTTTGTCTACCGACAATTTATTCGTGCCCGTGACAATTTGCTGCCACTTGATGTGCACAGCATCCGGATGGTGGCCAGCAGCCCACTCTGCATCAGTGCGCACGTCAATAATAATCGGCTCAGACGTTATTTGTGTCTCAACCTTCGCGGTTAAGGCCGTCGCTTTGGGAACATCAAGCACGGATATTTGCGCATGTACTTGACTGTTCAATACACATCCCATCAACATCATTAAAACGCATTGTTTCAGCAAATTACGCGGCAACATGTCAGTGTTTTTATGCTTTTCAGTAAACGTTGTCATCATTATCTCACAGAGTCTTCATGTAGGTGTCATATACCTTAATTAGTGTACTGGTTTTTATTACATCCTAAAATAATAGCGTAAATAGTCATGTCACTCACAACTCATTCCCTTTCTCGCAGAGCCTTCATTAAAGGTGCTGCCGCTATCGCAGTTGGTAGCGCATTTTGGTTCGACCATTTATTAGCCTCCGTGACGAATGATAACGTCACCAAGGTGTTTACTTATGGCGTAGCCAGTGGCGAACCGCAACCCAACAGCGTGTTGTTGTGGACCAGAGTCAATCCAAATGAAGCAGCTGGAGCCGACGTCTATTGGGAAATCGCAGAGTCCCCGACTTTTGAGCGCCTCACCCAGTCTGGCAAGGTGCACACTGACCAAGCACGAGACTATACGGTCAAAGTAGTAGTAACAAGCCTCAAGCCTAACTCAACTTACTATTATCGCTTTCGCCACGGGCAGCAATATTCAGAAATCGGTCGCACCAAGACACTTCCAACTGGCTCGTTAGATAAGGTCACGTTTGCCGTCGCCTCCTGCTCCAATTATGCCTTTGGCCTTTTTAATGCGTATGAAGATATTGCGCAGCAAAGCGACGTCGATTATGTTCTGCACCTAGGTGACTACATTTATGAATATGGACAAGATGGCTGGGGCAGTGATGTTGCACAGCAACGATGGTGTTCCGATGGGGGTGGAAATCGGTACTGCGGGCATTAGCTCCCCGGGTGACTTTTTAGCATTTGGCAAAGAAATTGCCATTGAAATGGATAACCGCTTAAGTGCGCACAACGCGGAAGTGCTGTGGACCAACGGTCGAGAAAACGGCTATGTCAAGGTCAGTCTAGACAAGCAAGCAGCTCAGGTTGAGTACATCGCGGTCTCGACCGTCACTGCTGAAGACTATGAAAGACGCGTATTAAAGGCACTTCGCATAAACAAACATGAACAGCATTGACGGTGCGTTTATAACTGAGGTGCGGGTACCCGCACCACGCCTTCCATCAAAATC
>CAZLGJ010000069.1:8877-10455 GCA_964559075.1 uncultured Glaciecola sp. | reverse complement strand
ACGGTGCGTTTATAACTGAGGTGCGGGTACCCGCACCACGCCTTCCATCAAAATCCGCGCACTGCGGCTCATGACCACGCGCTCAACCTGCCACTGTCCATCCACCTCTGTGGCAGTTGCGCCGACCTTAAGCATCCCTGACGGGTGCCCAAAGGTGACTGCGTCGCGCTTACCGCCACCGGCGGCCTCGTTAACAAGGGTACCTGGAATGGCGGCCGCTGTTGCAATGGCCACTGCCGCTGTCCCCATCATTGCATGATGCAGTTTACCCATAGATAATGCGCGCACATGACAATCAATATCATCCGCACCGATGGCGGTGCCAGCGGAGCTGACATAATCTTGTGCGGGCGCGACAAAGGCAATTTTAGGAATGTGCGCCGATGCCGCAGCTGATTCAAGATCAGGACTTAATCCCATCGCCACAGCGCCGTGGAGTCGAATTGTCTCAAAGCGCGCCAATGCCTGTGAGTCAGCGTTAATCGCATCTTGCAATTCAGTGCCTTGATAGCCCAGATCGCTTGCGCGGAAAAACAAGGTCGGGATCCCCGAGTTCACCATGCTGACCTCAAACTCCCCAACCTCAGGCACCATCAATGTGTCGACCAAGTTCCCCGTTGGCAGCACTAACTCATCCGGTTCCACCGGCGCCACAAAGGCAATGGGAACTTCAGCGGCCGGAAAGGTCACGCCATCAAGCATAAAATCCCCGGTCTCCTGCACTTGCCCATCCGTAATCGGCACTGAAGCGATAATGGTCTTGCCAATGTTTTGTTGCCAAATACGCACTTCACACACCCCATTGTGTGGAATGCGCTCCGGGGCGACGAGACCTTTTTCAATAGCAAACGAGCCGACTGCGGCGGTTAAGTTGCCACAGTTTCCGGACCAATCCACAAAGGCTTTATCAATAGCAACCTGACCAAATAAATAATTCACATCATGATTGGGCTGATCTGATACTGACAAGATGACGGTCTTGGATGTGGATGAGGTCGCTCCGCCCATACCGTCGGTGTGCTTGGCATACGGATCAGGACTGCCGATGATCCGCAACAACAAGGCATCACGATATGCCCCTGGCTGTTGTGCCGCGCTCGGTAGCTCGTTTAAGGCAAAAAACACGCCCTTAGACGTGCCGCCACGCATGTACGTGGCGGGTACTGTTAACTGGGGTGCAAATGAGCCCATTACGCGACCTGCCCCTCTAAAAAGTCTTGCGCAAAACGCTGCAAGACGCCACCGGCACTATAGACAGAGACTTCTTCAGCCGTGTCTAAGCGACATTTTACCAATGCTTTGACCTCCTCACCGTTGGCGCGAGTGATAACAAGAGTCAAATCTGCCCCTGCATCAATATCCCCTTCAATCGCAAAGGTTTCAGTACCGTCGATGCCGTATGTCGCACGCGTTTCACCATTCGTGAACTCAACAGGCAGTACGCCCATGCCAACTAGGTTGGTACGGTGAATACGCTCAAAACCTTCGGCAACAATGACTTCAACGCCGGCTAAGCGCACCCCTTTGGCCGCCCAGTCACGTGATGAACCTTGCCCATAATCTGCGCCAGCAACAATA
>CAZLGJ010000069.1:0-8867 GCA_964559075.1 uncultured Glaciecola sp. | reverse complement strand
CTGCTTGCGCTGCATATAGGTTTCAATCACTTCCCACATGCGCATGACGTTGCCTTCTGGCTCAAGACGTGCCAATGAACCTTGTACAATCTCACCATTGTCATCGCGCACCATTTCGTTGAGCAATTTCGGGTTGGCAAAGGTCGCACGCTGCGCGGTTAAGTGATCGCCTCGGTGCGTGGCATAAGAGTTAAAGTCTTCTTCTGGCAAGCCCATCTTAGCTAGGTATTCACCCGCAGCCGAAGACGCCAATATGGCATTTGATGGCGATAAATGGTCGGTAGTAATGTTATCGCCTAAGACCGCTAGTGCTCGCATGCCCTGCATGGTACGCGGTGCTGCAAGCGCGCCTTCCCAGTAAGGCGGGCGACGAATATAGGTCGACATCTCACGCCAGTCATACAGCGGGTTATTTTTCTCACCATAATCGACGCTGAGATCAAACATCGGCGTATAGACCGATTTAAACATCTCGGGTTTCACAGAGGCCTTGATAATCGCATCGACTTCGGAGTCATCTGGCCAAATGTCTTTCAGGTAAACTGGGTTGCCGTCTTTGTCTGTGCCAAGCACGTCTTTTTCGATATCAAACCGCATTGAGCCGGCAATCGCGTAGGCGACTACCAACGGTGGTGACGCTAAAAATGCTTGTGACGCATAGGGATGAATACGCCCATCAAAGTTACGATTGCCCGATAACACGGCAGTGGCATACAAATCGCGGTCGATGATCTCTTGCTGGATCTTAGGATCAAGCGCGCCCGACATCCCATTACAAGAGGTACACGCATAAGCCACGATCCCAAAGCCCAACTTCTCAAGTTCCGGCAACAGGCCAGCTTCTTCTAGATACATTTTCACGACCTTTGAGCCAGGCGCGAGTGAAGACTTGACCCAGGGTTGACGCACCAAACCGAGCTCATTGGCTTTCTTAGCCAACATGCCAGCCATAATCACGTTACGCGGATTTGAGGTATTAGTACAAGACGTGATCGCAGCAATGATCACCGCGCCATCTGGCATTAAGCCGTCGTGCTTGTCATAGTCTTTGGCAATACCGCGTGCTGCAAGCTCTTTCACTGGTAGCTTGGCATGTGGGTTAGAAGGGCCTGCCATGTTGCGCTCTACCGCTGACAAATCAAAACGCAAGATCCGCTCATACTCCGCACCCACCATGCTATCAGCCCATAGACCAGTAGTTTTAGCATACTGCTCGACTAATGCCACCTGCTCCGGCTCACGACCAGTCAGGTTCAAATAATCTACGGTCTGCTCGTCAATATAGAACATCGCCGCAGTAGCTCCATACTCCGGCGTCATATTGGAGATGGTTGCGCGATCGCCTAAGGATAAGTGCTTGGTACCTTCGCCATAAAACTCCAAGTACGCACCCACCACGCGCTCCTGACGCAAAAACTGCGTCAGGGCTAAGACGATATCAGTGGAGGTAATACCTGGCTGTGGTTTACCGGTAAACTCAACGCCGACAATATCGGGCAAGCGCATGTAAGAGGCGCGCCCTAGCATGACATTTTCCGCTTCCAAACCGCCCACACCGATCGAAATTACCCCCAGTGCATCTGTATGCGGAGTATGCGAGTCTGTGCCGACACAGGTATCGGGAAACGCGACGTTATCGCGCAGTTGTACCACTGGTGACATTTTTTCAAGGTTGATTTGGTGCATGATCCCGTTACCAGGTGGGATCACGTCCACATTTTTAAACGCGGTTTTGGTCCAGTTAATAAAGTGAAAGCGGTCTTCGTTACGGCGATCTTCAATCGCGCGATTTTTTTCAAAAGCATCCGCTTCAAACCCACCGTGCTCAACAGCCAATGAATGATCGACAATTAGCTGGGTCGGCACTACCGGGTTGACTTTGGCAGGATCGCCACCTTTATCCGCAATAGCATCGCGCAAACCGGCCAAATCAACTAACGCAGTTTGTCCGAGAATATCATGACACACCACGCGCGCCGGGAACCAGGGAAAGTCTTGCTCGCGCTTGCGGTAAATGAGCTGCTCAAGCGACACCGTGAGCATGCTTGGATCGCATTTGCGGACCAAGTTCTCCGCGAGGACTTTGGATGTGTAAGGTAATTTTGCCCACGCATTGGCTTCAATGGCGTTAACGGCGGCTTCAGCATTAAAATATTCAATGCTAGAGCCTGGAAGGAGTTGTTTAAATTCTGTATTCATGTGCTTGCTCGTTCTTTACGGGACAGAATCAAAAATGCGCCCATCGTAATGGACGCACCTTTTTACTATCGCTGTGAAATAGGGGTAACGGTACGTGGCTCTGCGCCAGTATAATCAGCGCTAGGGCGAATAATGCGGTTATTCGCTCGCTGCTCCATCACATGAGCGGCCCAGCCAGTTAAGCGCGAACACACAAAAATCGGTGTAAACAGCTTGGTTGGAATACCCATAAAGTGATAGGCAGAGGCGTGGAAGAAATCTGCGTTACAGAAGAGTTTCTTCTCATCCCACATGAATTTTTCACATGCTACCGAGACATCGTACAAATTGGTATCGCCGTATTCCTGCGCCAATTTTTCTGACCACGCTTTGATGATCACATTGCGCGGATCTGACTCGCGATAAATAGCATGACCAAAGCCCATGATTTTTTCTTTGCGCTCTAGCATGCCTTTCATCTGTACCACGGCATCAGCTGGATCCTTGAAGCGCTCGATCATGTCCATCGCCGCTTCATTGGCACCACCATGCAGTGGGCCGCGCAGCGAACCAATCGCGCCAGTAATGCACGAGTACATGTCAGATAACGTCGAGGCACACACGCGCGCGGTAAACGTAGAGGCGTTAAATTCGTGCTCGGCATAAAGCGTCAACGACACGTCCATGACGCGGCGGTGGAGATCGGAAGGTGTCTTGCCGGTCAAAAGTGCCAAGAAATGTCCGCCGATGCCGTCTTCATCAGAATTGCAGTCGATTTCAACGCCATCATGCGTATAGCGGTACCAGTAGGTTACTATCGCTGGAAACGCACCTAATAAGCGATTGGCAGCTTGCTGCTGTTGACTAAAATCGGCTTCACCTTCTAAGTTGCCTAACATGGAACAACCGGTGCGCATGACGTCCATCGGGTGAGCATCTGCTGGAATTAAGCGCAAAACGGCTTTCAGTGCTTCAGGGAGATCGCGGTTAGCTTTGAGCACGGCTTTGTACTCGTCTAACTGCGCTTGATTCGGTAATTCACCGTTAAACAATAAATACGCGACTTCTTCAAAGGTCGCATTATCAGCTAAATCCGATACGTCATACCCACAGTAGGTCAAGCCTGAGCCAGATTTACCTACCGTGCATAACTTGGTTTCACCTGCTGATTGTCCGCGTAAACCCGCGCCGCTTAATTTCTTATCAACCATTGTCCTGTCTCCTCTTATTTGTTTTTGCCTTCAGCAAACAAAGCATCTAGCTTTTGCTCGTATTCGTGATAGCCCAGATAGTCATACAGATCCATGCGCGTTTGCATGGTGTCCACGACTGCTTTTTGGTCGCCGTCTTGTAAAAGGTGTTGATACACATTTTCTGCGGCTTTATTCATGGCGCGAAACGCAGACAGCGGATACAACACCATAGCTGCCCCCCACTCGCCTAACTCGCGCTTATTCCATAATTCAGTTTGGCCAAATTCAGTAATATTGGCCAAAATCGGCACATCCAACGCCTCGCTAAAAGCGCGGTAGTGCTCTTCAGTTTTAACCGCTTCGGCAAAGATCCCATCGGCACCAGCTGCGACATAAGCTTGAGCACGCTCAATGGCTGCTTCTAAGCCTTCTTGGGCAAACGCATCGGTGCGCGCCATGATGAAAAAATCGGGATCGGTGCGCGCATCCACAGCCGCTTTAATGCGGTCAACCATTTCTTCGGTAGAAACAATTTCTTTATTGGGGCGATGACCACAGCGTTTTTGGGCGACTTGGTCTTCCATGTGCACGGCTGCGGCACCGGCTTTCTCCATATCGCGAATGGTTTTAGCAATGTTAAATGCGCCGCCCCAGCCAGTATCGATATCCACCAATAGCGGTAAATCACACGCTGCAGTAATGCGCTGTACATCGACTAAGACATCGTTTAATGACGTCATGCCCAAATCAGGCAGTCCATAAGATGCGTTTGCGACGCCGCCACCGGAAAGGTAGATCGCTTGGTGACCAATGCGTTTAGCCATCATCGCGGCATAGGCGTTGATGGTACCGACAATTTGTAAGGGTTGGTTGGCTTCAAGCGCTTGCCTGAATTTCTTTCCTGCACTGATAATTTCACTCATAAGGTCACTCCTGTAAGTTTCATGGTAGGGTTTTGCTGTGTGGTTTCGGCATGCTGATTGAGTTTGTTGGCAATCGTGTTGCGCGAATAGGTAATGTGTCGACGCATGAGCATTTCGGCTAACTCTTCGTCGCGGTTTAAAATTGCTTGGGCGATGTGCTTGTGCTCTGCATAAGCAGTAGTTACGCGCGGCCCCGCCATACCGAGCTGAACTCGGTACATGCGCACCAAGTGATAAATCCCTTCAGTTAACAAAGTGATCAGCTGCTGATTTTTGGAGCCTTGAATGATGCGGTAGTGAAAATCATAATCACCCGCCTCTTGGTAGTAGGTTTCGCCATCACGGACGGTGTCAAAATGGGTATCAAGAAGTTTGAGTAGCTGATTGATTTCGGCCATGGTCATGTTACGCGCTGCGAGCCGTGCAGCCATTCCCTCCAGGGATTCGCGAATTTGATATAATTCCTGTAATCCAGATTCGGTCAGTTCGACCACCCGTGCGCCAACATTTGGTTTGCGCTCAACGATATGACAGGCGGTAAGGCGATTGATGGCCTCGCGGATAATTGCGCGACTGACGGCGTACTTTGTCGACAATTCCGTTTCGCTTAGTTTAGCGCCGGCTGCGATTTCGCCTTCCACGATATCCTTGCGTAACTGAAAAAATATACGGTCTGCATTGGTAACTGGAGATGATGACATGCTATTTGGACACTCTTCTTAAACTCATTGTCGACAATATAGGCTATAAATTTAAAAAAAACAACCTTAAACCTAAAACATTGTCGACAAAAAAGGCAGTTACCTTTCGATAACTGCCTTTTTGTTTTTAAACGAGTCAGCGCCTAGACGGCTTTTATTCGACTCTTAGTGGTGTCTACAGACGGCCAATCAATGATAATGTTGCATTCACAGGCTCTGCAACTGTCGCCTGATGCGACGAGTGAGAATGCGGGAAATACAGTTCATCAGTGAGGTTTTCAATGTTCAGCTGCAAAGTCAAATTATCATTTATCGTATAATACACCGCCGCATCAACCCGCGTATAACTTGGTAACACGCGCGTATTATCGTTGTTGATAAAGCTCTCATCTTGATGCGTCACACCTACTCCAAAACCGAGTTTGTCAAACGCTTGATACGTACTCCACAGCGAGAACAACTGTTCTGGTAACTCGCGTGGCGTATTGCCAGTCCCGCCTGAACGACCAACAACTTCGCCGTCTAACTGACTGTAGTTTGCGTTAATTGACAGCTTATCCGTAATTTGACCGGCAATTTGCAACTCAAAGCCGTCAATCTGTGATTCGACCACATCCAATGTCGACGGATCGTTATCAGCCACCTGCGGAGAGCTCTGTTCATTTTCAAACAGGGCAAAAGTAACACTTAAGCCTTGCTCAAGATCCCATTTAACGCCAACTTCTTGATTGGTGAAGGTATTTGGATCTAAGCGATTATCGTCACCATTGATATCAGCATATTGCTCACCACTACGCGGCAAAAATGACTCGCTATAACTGGCGTAAAACGACACGTTTTCACTAGGCTTATAGATCAGGCCTGCACGCGGTGAGACCTCTTCATCTGTACGTTGACGGGTTTCTAACGCGTCCGGGTGGGCATTAAACACTTCGATATCAAACGAGTCAAAGCGCGCGCCTAATACTATGTCAAAATGTTCATTCAACGCGATTTCATCCTGGATGTAGAGTGAGGATACCACCAAATCAACACGCGTATCATCATTCAAATCAGTAAAGCCTGTGGTAATCGCCTGACTTTGTGAGTTTGTGCCCGATAGCCCAACAAAATCGAGTGGGCGTTCAACGTTAAAACGCTCTCTGTCGTCTTGGTTAGAATCAAACACGGGATTTAATCGGTACTGATCTGACTCTGTACGCACATGCTCAAAGCCATAAATCAAGGTGTGCTCAATGCCGCCAGCAGCAAACTCATGTACCATGTTTGCTGAAGCGATAAAGTTGGTGCGCTCGGTTTCATCAAAATACCCGTCTAATTCAACTGAATTATCAGCAGCATCATAGTCAGTCGCGTAAAAATTCACGTAAACCTTTTCAAAGTCACCGTAATACAGGTTGAAGTTACCTTTGAGGTTCTGTGTGAACTGATGTGACAAGTTAGCGCGCAGTACATGCGCATCCACTGTGTGATAGTTGTTTTCAGGATCACCAAATACGATGTCCTTGAGCGCTTCTACCGGACGTCCATCTGCACCTGTTGGAATACCGCGATCAATAAAACGCTCATGATCTATATACTCATATGATAAATCTAAAATGCTGTCTTCACTTAAAGCAATCCGCGCTGTAGGGTTAAAACCAATACGGTCACCATCGTAAAAATCACGATCGCCTTCCACTGATTCAAACATCGCATTAATACGCACTGCTGAATCAGAACCAGTTACAATGTTGGTATCAACCTGCGCGTCATAGCCACCAAATGAGTCCACAGAAAGCTCATATCCCGTAAAGTCAGCGTTCAAATCCGCTTTTTTGGAAACGCGATTTAATATTCCGCCTGTCCCACCGCGACCAAATAACAACGCATTTGGTCCACGTAAAATTTCCACTTGCTCTACGTTATACAATGCACGGTAGTACTGAACATCATCTCGATTACCGTCGATAAAGAAATCTGCAGTAGAGCGAACACCACGGAACACCACTGCATCACGATGGCCCTCGCCCTGTGACATGGTTAGGCCAGGTGTATAATCAATCATTTGCCCGATGCTGTTAATGCCACGCTCTGAAATATCTTCCGCGGTAAAAATCGATAAACTCTGCGGTACATCAATAATTGGCGTTGGGCTTTTGATGGAGTTTGATTCATTAACCGATAAGTATTGGCCTGTGATTGAAATGGTTTCTATCGCAGCGTTGGTAGCGATATTGGTGGTTGCTTGTGTCGTAAATGAAGCACAGATGGCGATAGCTAATGTAGAGCGTAGATGTTTCAACAGCTTTCCTTTGTTTAATTATGTGTCACTTAAAAAAGTACATTTAGAGTTTGCACGCATTATATTGCCCACGAACCAAAATGTCAATACGAACAATTCCTATTTAGAACTAATGGCTAGTGCTTTGCTGAACTTTTTTAACTCATCTTGAGTAAATTAATATGTACACATTTTATTTTGGGAAAATATGCTAAACCCTACGTCGCTTTACTATTTTACACTGGTAGTAAAACACAATGGCTACACAGCCGCAGAACATGCTATGGATATCCCAAAGTCCAAACTAAGCCGCCATGTGCAAGCGCTTGAGAGAGAAATCGGTGTTGAGCTAATACGACGAGAGAAGAAACAGATCGTGGTGACTGACATGGGCAGAGTGTTGTTTGATAATGCTCAGCGGGGGTTTGACCATCTGCAAAACGCCGTCAATGCCTGTGAAATTGACCAGCAATCTCCTACAGGAAAAGTCTATATTGCCGTACCAACGTTCATCGCTAACACCTATTTTCCAGAGATAATTAGCCAATTAAAAGCAAGATTCCCCAACATTTCGTTAGTACTTGACGCGAGTAATCGTGAGGTGGATTTGTATCAAGATAAATATGACATGGCGATACGGGTGAGAACCAGCAAAAGCGACAGCTGGCAATATGTGGTCAAAAGCTTGGTGCAAGTTCATCATAAAATTGTGGCAACACCCGCTTGTATTGCTAGAGAAGGCAGACCAAAACATTTTTTTGATATGCAAGACAAAGCCAGTATTTGCTTCCCTCGTGATGCATTTGAAGAATACGGACAATGGGCGATCCCACAAAAACACAGTGAACTAAAAGTACGTCACCAGCCGCAATTTATTTCCAATGAAATATCGATGCACTTTGCCGCCTGTATGCAGGGAATTGGCTATGCGTATTTACCAGATGTGATCACTAAGCACGCCTTCGCTAGTGGCATGTTAGAGGAGGTGCTACCAGAGCTAGGCACTTACTCACAAGAAATTCAGTTGATTTATACCAAACCTACCTTAATGAGACCCGCAGTGCGAAGTGTGCTCGGATTCATAGACGCACATTTTGCTTCGCACCTCCAGCAAACGGCTCCATCCCTACCATCAACCATAGAGTGAGCCGTTAAGTATTGTTGCATTAGTGGCTTTCACAAACTCATCCAACGCTTCGACTGATGGGATTTGCATAATCGCCACAAATGATTCTTTTTCGATATCCTTACCAACAAATACGTCGACCAAACCGGCGACTTCTCTCACTGGCTGGTGCTTATCAAAGCGCGACTTCCATTCTGCGTAAGAAACATCAAGCTCGGCAGTAAATACAACAATTGTCATGGATACTTCCTCATGCCTCATGCGGATTGATTGAAGGTTTTATCTTACAAATACGTGGTATTTTTTCCTATGGTTTTGTTGTTGCAAAAATAGAACACACTGTTTCATCGCTTAAGATATTTGCTTAAAAACACTCGCTTTCCCCCAAAACTTCACTATAATAAAGGTATCTCGGGGTTGATTAGGATTCGACAGGATTCAATGATACTGGAGGTGCATGCAGAGGTGCGGTTGGCCTCTTTA
>CAZLGJ010000068.1:14470-15401 GCA_964559075.1 uncultured Glaciecola sp. | reverse complement strand
GATAATCCAAAATACGATAAATACATAGTGAATCGATTATTATAATATGCGCTGACAGATGATAGGCTTAACCTAACTATCTTCTGGACATTTGTCAAAGTAAATGCCACGCAATCGCCATGTTAAAGTCACGTAAAAACAACTAAGCATAAGAGCAAAAAAGAAAAAAGTATGGAAATCTATTTAGTCGGTGGCGCCGTGCGCGATAATTTGTTGGGATTGCCCGTGACCGACCATGACTATGTTGTGGTGGGCGGTTCGGTGCGCGAAATGCTCGCCAAAGGTTACCAGCCAGTTGGTAAGGACTTTCCGGTGTTTTTGCATCCGCGTACCAAAGACGAATATGCGCTAGCCAGACAGGAGCGCAAGGTCGGCAGTGGCTACACCGGCTTTCAGTTTGATACCAGTGCTTCGGTGTCGCTAGAGGATGATTTGTTGCGGCGTGATCTGACCATTAATGCCATGGCGCAAGCAGCAGACGGCACTATAGTTGATCCTTACAATGGACAGAAAGATTTAGCGAACAAAATTTTGCGTCATGTTTCTCCGGCATTTGCGGAAGATCCGCTGCGCATTTTGCGCGTCGCGCGATTTTGTGCGCGCTTTGCTCCGCTCGGCTTTAGCATCGCGCCAGAGACGATGCAGCTGATGCAGGACATGGTTGGCCAAGGCGTGCTGGCTGAGCTATCGGCGCCCCGAGTCTGGCAAGAGCTCTACAAAGTATTAAATGAACCAGCGCCTTGGGAGTTTTTTACCACGCTTTCTAAAGTAGACGGGCTTGCACCATGGTTTGCTGAATTTAGCACAACCGATATCCAAGCTCCTCTGTGGCATCAAGCGCTTTTACAAGCTCGCACACAGCACAACCACAGTATTCGTATCCCCGTGATGATTGCACCGCTACCTCCTGAAGCACAATTAAGTTGGTTGG
>CAZLGJ010000068.1:9257-14460 GCA_964559075.1 uncultured Glaciecola sp. | reverse complement strand
ATATTACCGATATTGTGTCCTTGGTCCACAGTGTTAGCCATCAAGTACGAGGTTACCGCAAGCTAGCGGCATCTGAGCTTAACGTATTGCTGCAACAGGTGGATGTGCTGCGCCGACCACAACGCCTACAGATGCTGATTAGTATTTTGCATTGCACGGGTGAGGTAGATGTAGCGGCACGCCAGTTTTTTGTGGAGGCCGAAACGGCGTACCGCAGCGTCAAAGCGCAAGATATCATTGCCGAAGGGATCAAAGGTGCGGCGATCAAAGTGGCACTGCAACAACGCCAAGAGCAAGCACTTGCGCAGTGGCTTGGAAGAGCTTAATAGTTGGCAAGCACAATCGCAGGCTCGGCTTGATACGAAAATATGATGTCATTCTCCAAGGTATGCTAAACTATCGCGTGATTTTTTGATTGAGATTTTTTGCATGTTTGCGCACCTCGAACTCGATACAGTTTTGTGTCAGGCTATAACCGATATGGGCTTTAACGCGCCCACCTCTATTCAAGAGGCTGTCATCCCGCACGCGATGGATGGGCGTGATATTTTGGCCAGTGCCCCTACTGGCACGGGTAAGACTGCGGCGTTTTTGCTACCTGCTGCGCAATTTTTGCTCGATTACCCGCGCCAGCAGCACGGCGCATGCCGCGTTTTAATTTTATCGCCGACACGCGAATTAGCACTGCAAATTTACGAGCAAGCATTGGCAATTACTACCCACACAGATTTGGTTTGCGGAGTGATCACCGGCGGCATCAACTATGGCACTGATAAAGAAATTCTCGCGCAAAACTTAGATATTTTGGTGGCAACCCCTGGGCGTCTGTTTGAACACATCGAAAAAGAGAGTTTTGACTGTCGCGATATCGAAGTGTTTATTCTCGATGAAGCTGACCGTATGCTCGACATGGGCTTTCGCGGCATCGTAAACCAAATCTCCAGTGAAGCGCGCTGGCGCAAGCAGTCCATGTTGTTTTCGGCGACATTAGAAGGCAATGGGATCGCACAGTTTGCCAAAGATATCTTACAGAACCCCGAGTACATCGAGGCCAACCCTTCACGCAAAGAAAAGAACAAAATTATTCAGTGGTATCACCTGTGCGATGACTATGCGCACAAATACGCACTGCTCAAACATATTTTGACCATACAAGTAACGTCTGCCGTGGTTTTTGTCAAAACCCGTGAACGCTTACAACAGCTCAAAGATATGCTCGCTCGCGACGGCGTCGAGGTATGCTGGTTGCAGGGTGAAATGCCACAAGATAAGCGCAATGAAGCCATGCAGCGCTTTCGCGATAAACAACAAACGATTTTGTTAGCCACTGATGTCGCCGCTCGGGGCATTGATGTTGACAATGTTTCGCACGTGATCAATTTTGATATGCCGCGATCTGCTGATGTGTACTTACATCGTATAGGCCGCACTGGCAGAGCAGGGGCAAAAGGCACGGCGATTTCGTTGGTTGAGGCACATGATTTTGCCATGCTCGGTAGGGTCTCCCGCTACATGGGCGAGCCGATCAAGGCGCGCATTGTGCCAGAGTTTGCACCTAAACATCGTCCACCCAAAGTGACCAAGAAAAAGAAAAAAGCGCCCACAAAGAGTGTGAAAAAGAAGAAAAAACGCGTGGGCCGAGGGCCTAAAACGCCGAAGTAATCAGTTGAGGAGACTTGTGTGGACAGCATTGTTTTAGCCAGTGGGAACAAAGGCAAAATTGCCGAGTTTAATCAGTTATTTGCTGACTTAGGCGTCACCGTTGTGGCGCAAACCCAGCTCGGTGTGCACAGCGTGCCAGAAACCGGCACGACCTTTGTTGAAAACGCGATTATCAAAGCCCGCCATGCAGCGCAAGTTACTGGTTTGCCAGCCTTGGCCGATGATTCGGGGCTGGTCGTTGAAGCACTCAATGGTGCGCCAGGGATCATTTCCGCGCGGTATGCCGGTGAAGATGCGACGGATGCAGATAATGTGGCTTTATTGCTTGAGCAGCTTGGCGATGCTAACAATCGCAATGCATATTTTACCTGCGTACTCGTGTTCATGTTACACGCAGATGATCCTTCGCCGATGATCGCGCAGGGTCGCTGGCACGGCCAGATTGCACAGGCGGCCAAAGGCGAGCACGGCTTTGGCTACGACCCGGTGTTTTATTGCCCGCAGTTAGGCAAACACGCGGCCGAGTGCGACAAAGCTGAAAAAGCTACCGTGAGCCATCGTGCCCTTGCACTAAAAGACTTATTACCGGCGTTTCAGGCTATGATGACCCGTGACTAATCCACTTTCGCTGTATGTGCACATTCCGTGGTGCGTGCAAAAATGTCCGTATTGTGAGTTTAACTCGCATACGCTCAAACAAACCATTCCCGAGCAAGAATACGTCGCGCATCTGTTGGCTGACCTAGACGCCGATTTGCACTTTGTACAGGGACGGGTGCTGCAGAGTATCTTTATCGGTGGCGGAACGCCTAGCTTGTTTTCATCTGAGGCAATTGCCAAGCTATTGACGGGGATCCAAGCGCGAATTGCGTTTACTGATGATATCGAGGTCACCTTAGAAGCCAATCCGGGCACGATTGAAGCCGGGCGTTTTGCGGGCTTTATGCAGGCCGGTGTAAATCGTATCTCAATTGGGGTACAAAGCTTTGCTCAGCCTCAGCTAGAGGCGCTCGGGCGGATCCATGATGCTCAGCAAGCGCATGCTGCGATTGTACAAGCCAAAGCGCTGCCGTTGCGCAGTTTTAATGTGGATTTGATGCACGGTTTACCCGACCAAGACCTTGCGCATGGCTTGGCAGATTTACGCACCGCGATTGCGCATCAGCCACCCCATTTGTCATGGTATCAGCTCACAATCGAGGCTAATACGCAGTTTGCGTCCCGCCCACCAATACTGCCCGAAGATGATGTGCTGTGGGATATTCAAGAGCAGGGGCATGCCTTGCTCACTGCCGCTGGGTATGAGCAATATGAAATTTCGGCGTATGCAAAACCCGAGCAGCGCTGTCGTCACAATATGAATTATTGGGCGTTTGGGGATTATCTGGGAATTGGCTGTGGCGCGCACGGCAAGATCACCACCCAAGAAGGCATCATTAGAACCGAAAAAATCAAACACCCCCGAGGATATATGGATTTGCAGCGTCCTTACCTGTTTCGTCAAACAACCGTAGACGAGCGGGATATCCCGTTTGAGTATTTTATGAACCGTCTGCGGCTGTTAACGCCCTTCATGTTGGACGACTATGCGCAAGCGACCGGCATGTCTTTAACTCAAGACACGCTTGATATACTGCATCGGGGAGCAGAGCGTGGCTGGTTTACGCAGACGGGTTCAGATTGGCAGCTGACCATGCAGGGTCAGCGCTACCTAAACACGCTGTTGACTGATTTTATGGTTGATTAGACGCCAAGCCCACACAAATATTCGAGCAACTCATCATCAAATTGCGTTGGCGGGACGAGCTTTTCTATCACTTCTGAAGGCTCATACACGGTAAGCGTTTTGGCGGGGATAGAAGATTGTAAGACCAAGTCATAACACACCAGTATCGACATTTTGTATTCACGGCTTTTATCAACACTCATCAAGACTCCTAGTTGGTGATTCTTGAGTTTGATAAGGCTACCGATTTGAAGCTCATCAAACCCGTCAAACGGTTTCATAAAATACGTCTCGAATACCGGAGTGAAAAGTGTGGTGAGGTTGACCTTGGACTTGATGAGATTGACACCGACCTCATCAATACCTTGATTCTTCAAGCTTTGGATATCTTGGAAGGAGGTGACTAAATTTCCGTTATGTAGGGCCAAGTTATCGTCTTCGGGACTGATGCTTTCAATGAACATCCCGGGAACAATGCTGTCTATGGGGATTTTGCGAAACATAAAAACTCTCTTGTGTTAGTGAAAACCACCGGTCACAAGAGAGTCTCAATTCTCGTTATAACCAGCTTTTTGCTTGGTTTTCGTAGTGTGTAATGGCCTCATCATGCGTTAGAGAAAGACCAATCGCATCCAAACCATTTTCCAAATTATACTTATGGTGAGAAGCTAGACTAAAAGTATAGACCTTCTCTTGTACATTTACACGTAAATTTCGTAGGTCAATAATAAATTGCGTGTCTGGCGACTGTGCAATGATGGCCATGATTTCATCAATCTGTGCATTATCAAGCACGATAGGTAGCATGAAATTGTTGATCGCATTGCCATAAAAAATGTCGGCAAAGCTAGTGGCAATCACAACCTGCAAGCCAAAATCTTTCAGCGCCCAAGGTGCGTGCTCGCGCGATGACCCGCAGCCAAAATTTTCACGCGTCACCAAAATCGACGCGCCGGCAAACTCAGGCTTGTTGAGGTTAAAGTCCGGATTTGGCTCTTGTTCGTGCAAGTCCAAATAACGCCAGTCGTGAAACAAGTGTTTGCCATAGCCCTGACGCGTCACGCCCGTCAAAAACTGCTTGGGGATAATCTGGTCGGTATCGATATTAGCGATATCTAACGGCACCGCAGTACCTGTGTGTACAGTAAATGCGCTCATAGCTTACTCCTGAAAATCGCGAACGTCGGCAAACTTGCCGGCCAGGGCTGCCGCAACAGCCATTGCTGGGCTGACCAAATGAGTACGCGCTCCGCGTCCTTGACGGCCTTCAAAATTACGGTTACTAGTGGAAGCGCAGCGATCGCCAGCCTCCAACAGATCATCGTTCATGCCTAAACACATTGAGCATCCTGGCAGTCGCCATTCAAAGCCTGCCTCGATGAAGATCTGATCCAAGCCTTCTTCTTCCGCTTGTTTTTTGACTTGCGCAGAACCCGGTACTACCATCGCAGTGACGCTAGACTGTACTTTGCCGCGCTTTGCAATCGCAGCAGCAGCGCGCAAATCTTCAATTCGCGAGTTGGTGCAAGAGCCGATGAATACGTGCGACACCGGTGTGTCGCTCAACTTATCACCGGGCTGAAGGCCCATGTAGGCAAGGGCTTTAACCGCGGACTCTTTGGTGACTGGATCGCTATAATCATCTGGAGACGGCACGGGGGTATCGACCGCAATGACCTGGCCTGGGTTGGTTCCCCACGTCACCTGCGGCTTAATATCTTTGGCTTGCAGTGTAACGACTTTGTCAAATTGCGCATCAGCATCAGTAAATAAGGTTTGCCAGTAGGCAACTGCATCATCCCACTGTGCACCTTG
>CAZLGJ010000068.1:0-9247 GCA_964559075.1 uncultured Glaciecola sp. | reverse complement strand
ACCTTGTGGGGCTTTTTCACGACCTTTGAGGTAGTCGAACGTGGTTTGATCAGGGGCAACTAAGCCCGCTTTTGCACCACCTTCGATACTCATGTTACAAATGGTCATGCGCTCTTCCATTGATAGCGCCGCAATGGCATCGCCACAATACTCGATCACATAGCCAGTGGCACCGGCATGACCAAGCTCGCCAATGATCGCTAGGATAATATCTTTAGCTGTGACACCAATCGGCAAGGTACCGTTGACTTCGACTTTGAGATTTTTGGCTTTAGCTTGTTTGAGTGTTTGCGTAGCAAGTACGTGTTCAACTTCGGATGTGCCAATACCAAATGCCAGTGCCCCAAACGCACCGTGCGTCGCGGTATGAGAGTCGCCACAGACAACTGTCGTGCCGGGCAAAATAGCCCCGACTTCAGGCGCCATGACATGGATAATACCTTGTTTTTGGTGACCGACGGGATAGAGTTCAATACCATGGTCGGCACAGTTTTGTGCAAGCGTTTGCAGCTGCAATTGGTTTTCAGGGCCACAGGCATCCAGTGCAATAGAGCGCGTGGAGATACTGTGATCCATAGTGGCTAATACTTTTTCAGGACGACGTACTTTGCGACCCATTTCGTTTAGCCCAGCAAATGCTTGGGGAGAGGTCACTTCGTGAATGAGGTGACGGTCAATGTAAAGCAGGATGTCATCACCTGCTTGGGTTACGACGTGCGCATCCCAGATTTTGTCATAAAGAGTTTGTGCCATGACGTTAACCTTGTTGAATAAGTGCCGTGATGTAATCACCAACTTGTGAGGTGGATTTGGCTTGATCGCGCTTTTCTGCTGCCAATAGCTCACCGGTTAAAATCCCGTCACTAAGCGTTTTGACTACGGCGTTTTCGATAGCATCGGCAGCGTCGTTTAAGTTAAGCGAATAGCGCAACAACATGGCGGCAGATAAGATTTGCGCGATGGGATTCGCAATGCCCTGACCGGCAATATCCGGCGCGCTGCCACCGGCAGGTTCATATAAACCAAAACCATCCGCGTTGATACTGGCAGATGGCAACAATCCCATCGAGCCTGTGATCATCGCGCACTCATCGGAAATAATATCGCCAAACAGGTTCGAACACAGCATCACGTCAAAGTGCGCTGGATCTTTGATCAGCTGCATGGTCGCGTTATCGATATAGATGTGCTCTAGCTCGACATCAGGATAGTCTTTTGCCACTTCCTCTGCGGTCTCACGCCATAAACGTGAACACACCAAGACGTTGGCTTTATCAACAGACGTGACCTTTTTGCCGCGCTTACGCGCCGCTTCAAACGCAGAAATCGCAATGCGACGGATCTCAGCTTTGGTGTAGCGCATGGTATCAAACGCCACTTGCTCTTCACCTTCGCCCTCTAAGCCCTTGGGCTGGCCAAAGTAAATACCGCTGGTCAGCTCACGCACAACCAGTACGTCTACGCCACTAGCGGCGATGTCTTTGCGCAGTGGCGACAGATCTTCTAGTCCAGCGTAAATACGGGCAGGACGCAGATTTGAGAAAAGGTCAAAATGACTGCGTAAGTTTAACAGCGCAGCGCGTTCTGGGCGTTGCTCTAAGGGTAACGCGTCCCACTTGGGGCCACCGATGGAGCCAAATAGAATGGCATCCGCGTCTTCACAGCCTTTTAAGGTCGCCGCCGGTAGTGCCTCACCGTGGTGGTCGATGGCATATCCGCCAACTGGATAGGCAGTGCGGTTAAGCGAAATAGCAAAGCGCTGTTCAATAGCGTCTAGGACTTTGTTTGCTTCGGCCATGACTTCGGGGCCGATCCCGTCGCCGGCTAGCACGGCGAGTTGATAAGTAGACATTTATGCTCCTGTGGCCGATTGAAGCTTTTGCTCGTCAATCATATCGGCTAAATGCATGTTGTTGAGTACAAAGATCAGGGCTTTAACGCCTGATTCTACGATGTCTGTCGCTAGACCGATGCCATGAAAACGGCGCTCGTTGTATTGTACAACAATACTAACTTGCGCTAGGGCGTTGGCACCTTCACCTTTGGAGTCCAATTTGAAATCCACGATGTTTATCGCATCTTCACCGATAATTTGCATGATGGCGTTGTACGCTGCATCCACAGGGCCGTTGCCGATGGCGCTATGCGTGGTGGGTTTACCATCAACATTGAGCGTCACGGTCGCGCTTGGAATGATCTCTTTTCCAGAGCTGGCGTGCAAATAATCGAGTGAATAGTACGAATCATCTTGTTTTTGTTGGTTAAAGAAGAGGATCGCTTCTAAGTCGTAATCATACACTTGCCCTTTTTTGTCGGCAAGACGTAAAAAGGCCGCATAGACTTCATCCAAGGCATAATCGCTGTCGCTGTAGCCAAGCTCATGTAAACGATGCTTGATGACGTGACGGCCAGAGCGCGAGGTCAGGTTAAGCTGGTTTTTGTTTAGACCAACACTTTCTGGCGTCATAATTTCGTAGGTATTTTGACCTTTTAACACGCCGTCTTGGTGAATACCCGATGAGTGGGCAAAGGCATTGGCACCAACGATGGCTTTATTGGCCTGTACCGGCATCGAGCATAGCTGACTGACCAGTTTTGAGGTGCGCGAAATTTCAGTGCTCTTAATATTGGTGTTTAGGCCATAGCGCTCGTTACGGGTTTGCAAAATCATCGCAATTTCTTCTAATGAAGCGTTACCCGCACGCTCTCCAATGCCGTTAATGGTACATTCGACTTGACGAGCTCCTTGCTCGACTGCTGCCAATGAATTGGCTACTGCAAGTCCAAGGTCGTTGTGACAGTGTACCGAAATGGTCGCCTGGTCAATGTTGGGCACGCGGTTAAATAACTGCTGGATGATCCCGCCAAACTCAGTTGGTGTGGTATAGCCAACGGTATCAGGAATGTTGACCGTGGTCGCACCGGCTTTAATCGCGGACTCTACCATGCGGCACAAGTAATCAATATGGGTACGTCCTGCGTCTTCACAGGAAAACTCGACATCATCGGTGTACTTGCGGGCGTGCTGAATAGCTTTGACAGCCATTTCAACGACTTCGTCTTGGCTCTTTTTGAGCTTAGTGCCGACGTGGATATCAGAGGTTGCGATAAAGGTGTGGATACGAAAACGTTCGGCGACTTTTAATGCTTCGCCACAGGCGTCAATATCTTTGGCTAAGGCACGCGACAGACCTGCAACCACAGAGTTTTTGACTTCACGGGCAATGGTTTGCACCGAGGTAAAATCACCAGGACTAGAGACAGGGAAACCTGCTTCGATGATGTCAACGCCGAGTCGTTCGAGCGCCAGTGCGATTTGCAGTTTTTCTTTGACTGTTAGGCTGGCAGGCAATGCCTGTTCGCCATCGCGCAATGTGGTATCGAAAATTTTAACTTGTTGTGACATAACACCATCCTTTCGTTTTTTTAAACGTATACAAAAAACCCGTGCGGTGCACGGGTTTTAGAAATTTAAGACAAGCTCACCCGTGCAGATTACCTACCAGTAGTAACAGTAATAGAGTGATGAATGTGCGAAAAGTTTTCATGTAGGTTAATGTACTGTGAAGATAGTGACAGGTCAAGCGCAAATAGCGTGTAAACTGAGCATAAGCGGGATGAATATACTAAAGACTTAGCCCTATCATAAAATTACCACTGAATATGAAAAGACAGCTTCAATTCACGCAAGGTTAGCGCGCGAGGAAGCCCTTTGCCTTTTAAGCGCCACTGATGGCCACTACACGCTGCTTGCATGACCGCTTTGGTCGGTTTGGTCAGCGTTGCAGCAAGTGGATCTGTAATTACTAAGGGAGCTCCCTCTGGCTGGAGTTCACAGGATTGGCCTTGGGTAGTGAACCAACCGTGCTTGTTTACGTGAATTAACTGGTGGTCATGATCGATTCTGTCTACCGAATCCAGCTCAAGGTGATAGCCGTCGATGGTGCGTACCAGTATCGGTAAGACTTTACCAATATCGGGTAGTTGTTGGTAGGTTGCGCTAATCTGTGCTGCGGTGAACTTGAGGGCAGGGCACTGCGCGGCTTGCTTGCCTTGATAAGACGCATTGTGATAGTCCACCGTTAATGGTGCAGACGAGCTACAGAGACTGCGAGCGCATTCTTGGACTAGCTGGGGCAAAAACTTAAGCTTGCGCTTGAGCAAGTTGACTTGGGTGATCCCAGTTAGCGCCAAATTGTGACATTCTCTTTGGTACAGGGCATTACACAGCTCCGCAAATTGGATGCTGTCTTGATTATGGCCAAAGATATCGTCTTGTTCTATCATTTGACTATTATCGACACAAATGAATATAAAATAAAGTGGTTTGGTTCAATCAAACCACTATATTAGTTATATTATCAAAGCGTAAAATCATATTGTTGGATTTTTCTGCGACATACAGATGCTTCCCATCAAACATTCATACCGTCGCTACTGCCCGCGCCAGGAAGCACAAATATCTTACCGTCAGTCGCACTAGCTGCGCTACCAACATCAGATACAATTAAGCTATCAGACATTGGATCATAGTCGATGCCATGCATATTGGTGGGCCCTACAAGCGGCGCGCCATTGCTAGTGGGCATAATTAAGCGGTCTTCACCAACAATCCTCGCTAATCCCGTAGCCATTTTGGCTGTCACTTCATCAAATACTGCGATAGTGCCGTTGGTCAATGCGAGAAACGCACGGTCTGTCTTGGCATCATAATCTACATCCCAGGGTCTAGCGTCGTTATCTGGAGTGAGGGTCATCAATGGTGAAGTGCGGTGCAGGTTGAAAAAACGCGGATTGAGGGCGTGTCTGGATTGTTCTCCGCCACAAAAATAAGTCCTTTATGGCTATCAATATCCAAGCCTTTTGGCGAGATAAGCCCTGTATTGACACCTGTTATCAGTCGGTCACGGCTGAGAGTAAAGGTCTCTGAGTTGCGACTGATAGCAACGCGATTCCCAATGACGATTCCACCCGTTGTTGTCGCTGGATCATCAAAGGTTGCGTAGCTATCGCCGTTCAAATCAAAGCTCACGCTTTCTATCGCAATAGCATTATTGAACGAACTAGTTTGGCTGTTGAGGGCCGTGGAAAACCTGCCAATCTTACCTGTGGTCACGCCCGCTGTTGCTATCAAACGCATCTCCCGATGAGCGACTGTCCGCTGCACAAAACTTGCGAATGCTGCCGTTGACACTATCTCCAGCCTGTATCAAGCTACCCGTCATATCAAGCATGACGCCTTCATTGTTGCCTGGCAAAAGGGTTTTAAGCGTCGTGCCGTATTGGTCGATGACATTTACACTTCCGGCATTTTCGGAGCCATTATTTGATAAGTAGAAACGCGCATCAGGAAAGCTCGGTGTGCCATCATCTCCGTCCATGCCAGGAGGGCCTTGGTCTCCAACTAGTCCTTGCGCACCATCATCGCCATCACAGGCGCTTAACGCTAACAGCATTGCACATACAAAGGTTAATCTTTTCATCATATTTGGTTGTTGATTCATGTCCATATACTCTCTGGTAGTAGTTAGCAAAAGGAACAGAGTTACTCTGTCCACGTCCTAGCCAAACGACTAACAGCCAAATATGGATGCACACAATATAAGAGGCAAGCGACACGCTACTGATGAGTTCGTAGCGTGTCGCTATAGCTGATGTTAATAATGGAATAAGTTGGATTTTGTGGGGGTTACCTACAAACGTAGTGACGGCGGGTGCCGGCAGAGGCACCAGTGAAGGTGTTGCTACAATCTGTATATCTGCTAAATAAAAAATCTTCTAAGCGGTTGCGCACAATTCTATCGGTAATCTCTTCCAAATCGAAATTGTGAATTTCACCACCATTATCATCTATATTTTCGGCGATAATTTGGTCGACTGTCTTGCTTCCTAGTGCTGTTAAAAAATCAGTGAAAAGCGCTCTACTGTGTTGGTGTAAATCACAGTGTGCTCGGTCACAGTCAATCACAAAATTAATTTCATTGATTGCACTTCGACCTTGCCCGTATTCAAAACGCACTTCGCCATTGGTAGTGGAATTAAAGTAGTACTGAGCACTAACTAGAGGCGATAAAGTAAATAAGATAAAATAAAAAAATAAACCCTTCTTCATTACAACTCCATAGTTTAGATGTTAAAAATAAATCTCCTAACGCACAAGCCGAACCTATCACATTAATGTTAGGGGGGGGCAAATTTTTTATTTGAATATAAAATGGATGATGATTGGATATAAAATATTATATTTTAAAAATGTTAATATTTATTGTAAGAGGGAGTTAATAAATGACTCCTTGCGTATAAAACCACCTTCCATTTTGACGAATGAAAGATGAACGCTCATGTAAACACGCTAACGAACCATCTGAATCTTTGTAGAACGCTTTAAACTCGACAATCCCCGTATCGCCCGAGACAGACGAATCTAGTATCGCCAAGTGTTGCCAGTCGAGTTCTTTTTCATCCAGCGCTGAAGAGTTGGTGGTTGGGCAGGTTGTGTCAGCCCAAGTGGCTATTAAATATTGTCCATGTCCGCCGAGCTTAAAGGCTGTAAATCGCGAGCGCATCAGTTGCTCAGGCGTTTTGGCGTGTTGCTGGTGAGTAGCTTCTAAGAAGCGACCGCAGCATTTGTTGAAGGATTTACCGGACGTGCAAGGGCAGGGAGAAGTTGGATTTTTCATTGAGTATTTAGCCATGTATGGATACGGTTTTGGATGTGCAATAACATCTCTTTACCTTCAATTCCTACTTCATCATAGTACGATGTAATTAGGTTAAGTGCTTCACTGCACCCGTGCGCAACTTTATGATTCAAGCAGTTTAACTGTTTTTGATTCAGTGAAAGGTGTTGTTTTGCAAAGCGCTCTAGCTGCACTTTTTGATACCATCGTTTGGAACCATTTAGTAATAATGCGGGCAAATCGTTATTAATATAAGCTGTAGTCGAGACCACATCATAAAACGGGGAGAGTGTAACGTTGTTGATATTTTCATAAACGATTGCAAGATTTTTGAGATGTGCGTCGCCATTGCCAAAAATAGTATTTAACACCAGAAATTGGTACATTTGTTGACTCAATTTTTGGTGATACTGAGTATTGATAAATACTTTGAGGGTTTTGATAGCTTGCTCGTAACTTCCGGAATATTTTTCTTCAGGATATCTTGCGGTTAAAACAGTCAGGTCTTCGTGCCCCATCACACTTGGGAGTAAATCGAATCGTTCAGAAATAAATAAACGCCGGTCATCACTTAAATACATATTAGCGACAGGCAGGCCTGCAGCTTTTAGTCCTGACATACATATAAACTCATTAAGTGCTAATTCCGGAAATTCAGGTCCCCATGCTTTAATAATATACTGTGAGACGTGTAAGCTTGCTTTGTCTTTAACGTTGGCAAGTATTTTAGGCTGAACGCCACTGATTGGAGATTGAAGTGCGAATTTATCAACCAATTCTTTAAAAAGTGCTTCGCCATCTGCTTGAAGTAGCTCTGCTAAACTAAGTTCATCTGTTTTTCGTAATTCATGGTCAAATGTGACTCTGCCCTTTATGCCCGCAGAAAGTAATTGTAATAACCCAAACTCGTCAGTTTTGATGAGTTTCGAAAACTGACGACGCAATCGGTCTGCCAAATATCCCTCGGGTAAATTCATACAAAAAAAGGGAAATAGTCGATTGCTCGTATACGGCGCCTTCCTAACAGGCATTGTCAGAGAAATATAATCGTGTTCGGTTGCTTGCTCATTGTAATGGAATACAAACAAATCATTATCACGATACAGATTAGCAACGTGTTTATGGTTGACATTAACTTTCAGCATTGCGACTCAAGACAAGCTCATCAAAAGTAGGAAAACGATGTTGCTCAATAACAGTTAACTCATGACCCAAGACTGAGAATAAATTGATAAGTTTTTTAACACCGATGTCAGACGCTCGGCCATTTTCCAGCGCGTTAATAGTTGCTCGGCTGACGCCAGAGTATTCGGCTAGCTCTGATTGTGTGTAACCATTTGCTTTTCGCAGAGCTTTAATTTTCGTGGCGAGTTCAGCAAAATTCATAGAAATACATTCTGATGACTAAAGTATTTTACCTTTATAAGGTTTTTAAGGTATTTTGTAAAGTATTTTAGTTGTTTTGCTTGTTTGATTTTGTATATCGATTGAGCTATAGTTTTACAGTGTCGGTATCGAAAGGAGTGGTCATGACAACTGTCACAGTGTCACCAAAATTTCAAATCGTGATCCCTAAAAGTGTCCGTGATGCGATGGGCATTGCTTCAGGGCAAAAAGTTCAGGTCATTACTTACAAAGGTCGCATCGAATTGATTCCAATCAAGCCTATATCGCAAATGGCAGGCGTGTTAAAAGGTCTTGATAGTCATCTAGATAGAGACGACGACCGTTTATGAATGTCGTGGACTCTTCAGCATGGCTGTCGTATTTTGCTGGTGATGCTAATGCACAGGTGTTTGCACAGCCTATTCAGGAATTAGGGACCTTGCTTGTGCCAAGTATTACGATTACTGAAGTCTTTAAATATGTCTGCAGAAACGTAGGTGAGAACGACGCGTTATCAGTTGTTGCCCATATGCAACAAGGAAAAGTCATTGATTTAGACGCAGAAATTGCACTTTCTTCTGGAAATTATGGCTTAAAATATAAGTTACCGCTTGCTGACAGTGTTATTTATGCAACGGCTAATAGATATCAAGCGACAGTGTGGACTCAAGATGCCGATTTTGAAGGTTTACCCAACGTGAAGTATTTCCCTAAGGTTTAAAAGCCAAAGTCAAAAAAAATGCACACCCTTGCGAATGTGCATTTTCTCCAATCATTAAGGAACGTTTACTGTCCTTTGATTTCGCTACGACCGCGATACGGCGCATCTGCACCAAGTGCTTCTTCGATGCGCAGTAATTGATTGTACTTAGCAACACGGTCAGAACGACATAGTGAGCCAGTTTTGATTTGACCTGCCGCAGTACCCACTGCTAAATCAGCGATATTGTCATCTTCAGTCTCACCAGAACGGTGTGAAATCACCGCAGTAAAGCCAGCGTCTTTGGCCATCTTGATCGCATCAAGCGTTTCAGATAGTGAACCGATTTGGTTGAACTTGATCAAAATCGAATTACCGATGCTGTTTTCGATACCGCGTGCCAAAATCTTTGTATTGGTTACGAACAAGTCATCACCAACTAGCTGCACTTTGTCGCCAATTTGCTTGGTCAAATATGCCC
>CAZLGJ010000067.1:0-15464 GCA_964559075.1 uncultured Glaciecola sp. | reverse complement strand
ACATCGCTTCATCGAAGACATATCAAAGGCCTGCTGATGCAGGCCTTTTTTGTGCCTGTAATATCGCGTTTGGGACAATCTGTTTGACATAATCTATTTGACATAATGGCGCTAAATTAATATAACATGATGATTGTTATCAATAATCTTAGGGAAGAGCCATGCCATTACCTGCTCATTTACATACTGTCCTCGCGGGTTTTATTGTGTTGTTGGGGCTAACATGTAGCACCGCAGCACAAGCAGCACAACCAAGTGAATTTAATCGAATTTATCAATCTTACCTTTCAGCGGTAGAGTCAGGTAACAAAAAGCAAGTGTTAACCTTAGCTGAGGAATCTTTTACTTTAGGCGAGCGCGAGTTTGGTGGCGCTCATGAAAACGTCACTGCGCTGCGCTACAACCTTGCCCTTGCACAGAGCAAAATGCATCTTGGCGACCAAGCACACGAACATCTAGAAATGGTAAAAGCAGCTTATGCAAACACACATGGAAACCTATCGTTGCCGGTCTTTGAAGTCGTGCTAGAGCAAATGCATAATCTTAAAAAGTTTCCGCGTGAGTTTAAATTAAAGCGACCGCACCGTGCCAAGGCACTGGCGCTAATTGAAGAAGCCGAAACGTTTTTAGATGATGCCTCTCTAAGTGTTGATGCGCTGCTTGATGCGCGATATCACTATGCACTTACTCTTGCTACGCTGGGTGTCGATATCAATATTTTTCGTAAAACGCTTAATATTTTAAAGGACACGCGCAGCGATATTGTCGCCAAACATGGTGAAAACAATATAAGTGCCATTGAGCTTGGTTTTTTGCTCGGCAAGTACTACCACTCGATGGATAAAGACAGTAAAGCCATCAAATACATGCTAAATGTATTAGCGGTTATAGGTGATAACAGCCAAACAAGTCATCCTTATCAGTTGGCCGCGCATGCTCAGCTAGTTCAGCTCTTGGAGAAAAAAGGCAAGTCAGAAGAGGCGACGCAACACTGCATTGCGATTGGCAAAATGACGCCTTGGTCCACCGATACCGATCCTATTCCACTATATCGCGAAGCGCCATCATTCCCCGCAAATATGGCTCGGCTAGGCAAAAAAGACTCCGTCATTATCGAGTTTTTGATTTCTGAATCGGGGTTTGTTATCGAACCTAAGGTACTTGATGCGAAGCACGATGAGTTTGCAAAAATCGCACTCAAAGCGGTCAGTAACTTTCGTTATGCCCCCAAAGTGGTTGATAACCAGACCGTTGTATCGGAGCCCAAGCGCATTCAAATGGACTTTAATTTGTAAATTTAATTTACAGCACAGTGCGCTAGACTATAGTCAAAGGACACATCACATCGAATAAAAGGAATCTTATCCATGCAAAAAATCATTATCGCTATCGTGATAGTTATCGCCTTGCTAGCTGCCGGTATTTGGTATGTCGCAAGTCAAACTGACACACTCATCAAACAACAGGTCGAGCAGCAGGGCACCAAATACTTAGGCACACAAGTCACTCTTGAAGGGACAGAATTATCGCTAAAAGAGGGTAAATTAGCATTATCTCAGTTTGCTATCAAAAACCCGGCAGGCTTTTCTGATAATAACGCCGTGTCTGCACAGAGTATTTTGTTGGATTTAGGAGCACCGCGCGGTGATGCTTATGTAGTTCAGCAGTTTGCGCTCAATGTCCCAGCTATCTTGTATGAAACAGATAGCCAGGGCGGGAGCAATTTGTTAACCATTAAAAAGCATTTAGAAACGCAGCTGCCAAGACAAGATACAGCGCAGCCTGCACCATCTACTGGTGAATTACCACTGGTGATCATCGATAACGTGGTCATTGCTGATACAGCATTGGCGCTTGATTTTAGCGCATTACCAGTGGAACAGTTTGGTGTGGAAAAAACCAAATATGACATTACTTTGCCCAGTTTTAATTTGGGCGCTATCGGCAAGCCTAACGGTATTCCTGCCGATCAAATTGGCGCCGCGGTTACAGATGCTTTATTGGCAGAGGTCATCCGCGTTGCTAAAGCTGAAGCCAAAAAGGCCGCAAAAGACGCTGCCAAAAAACGTCTTGAAGAAGAAGTGGATAAACAAAAAGATAAACTGAAAGAAAAAGCCAAAGACAAATTAAAAGATTTGTTGGGGGGATGATGTTTATTTACCGCCAAAATATATAACGTAAAAAAAGAGTTGCTGGAGGAGAGAACAGCAACTCTTTTTTGATTTAAAAGCTAGGTTATGATGAATTAGGCTTTTTTGCGACGAGCACCCATTGCTAATAAACCTAAGCCTAGCAAGCCAAGCGCAGCGGGTGCAGGCACCGCAATTGAGATATCTTCAGGTCTTGCACCTGCGGCAAAAATATTAGTGGCACTGCCAGTAGAAAAATCAAGGAACTGGATTTCACTGACATTTTGATAATTGTCTAGTGATAAGAACAGCGTTGATGCTGAGTGCAAGCCGCTGTAAACGAAGCCGTCAGCCCACTTTGAACCCCAGCTAAATGTCAGTGACCCAGACATGTCGCCAAAGCTGCCGCTGAATGTACTTGCCACTTCATCAGTATAAGCTAAGCCACCTGCTGTACCAGAAAAATCTACGTCGATTTTGCCACCAGGGCCAGTTGCAGCTGGGTCTCGTTTATTGAACATTGAGACCAGTGAGTACTCACCATTATAATCGACAAGAAACATTACGCCAGCGCCAGCCGTATCCCACACAGTTGAAGGGTTATCTTTAAGACCACCTGAGCCGTTTAGTGCATCGACGAAATCAAGCACGCTGGAAAAAGCTGTAGTATCAATATCAAAAGCAGAGACAACAGTACCATCTACGGTAAGTACATCACCAGATGTGATTGCAGCAGCCTGAGTTGGCATAGCAAGAGAAGCGATAGAACAAGTAGAAGCAAGAGCAAGTGTTTTAAGCGTTGAAACTTTCATATTAAATCCTTTTTAATAACTACAGAAATACATCTTCATTTGAATTACGAAGAAGGTATTGCAGGTAGAGTGCCAACATTGTAAATTGTTTTTATGTAATTGATTTTTATTATTTATTTCTTTTTTTATGTATCTGGCCAATTTGCTGAAAAATAATATATGTAAAAAAAACGGACAAGCTAAGCTCTATTGCACTTTTTGCATAATTGAACTTTACTAATTTGTATGTAAGTCATCTTAATTGAGGAACAAACAATGATTATGAATGTTGTGGGTTGGTTTGAAATTTACGTCGACGATATGGCGCGGGCCAAGGCTTTTTACGGCGCTGTGTTAGGGCATGAGTTTGAAGAAATAGAAATGGATGGGTTTTTGATGAATACCTTTCCGATGAATGACGAGTACGGAGCCCCCGGTGCACTAGTCAAAGCCGATATGATACCGGCGGGCGGTAATTCCACTGTGGTGTATTTTAACTGCGCCGACTGCGCGGTAGAAGAGTCCCGTGTCGTGGCTGCTGGCGGTGAAGTGATGCGTAGCAAATTCAGTATCGGCGAGCATGGCTTTTGTGCGCTGGTAACAGACACCGAAGGCAATTTGATTGGACTGCATTCAATGGTATAGTCATTCGCACCACAGGTTTTATTAAGGTGCAACTTTGCCTCACAACTCGTTACTGCTTTGGCTTTATGGGTATTTAAGGCCGCATAAAGGCCGTATTGTTATCGCCATGGCGGCACTGCTGGTGAGCGCCGCTAGCTGGTTGGTGTTAGGACAAGGCCTAAAGTACGTCATTGACGAAGGCTTTGTGGCTAACAACCCTGCGCTGCTCAATCAGATGTTGTTAGCCGTCTTGGGCATTGCTGCCGTCGGCTGTATCGCCACCTACGTGCGTTTTTACAACATGCTGTGGTTGGGTGAGCGAGTCAGTGCCAATATCCGCAACGCCCTGTATGCACAGATGATCTATCTCGATCGCGCCTTTTATGCCCGCAACCGCACCGGCGAGGTAATCTCCCGCTTTACTGCGGACACTACACTTCTGCAAAGCGTGATTGGCATGGGCTTGTCTATGGCGATCCGCTCGACGGTCAGTTTTGTTGGCGCGTTTATCCTCATGTTGTTTACAAGTGCCACGCTTACTGGCGCAGTGATGCTCGCCATCCCTTTTATTTTGTTACCCATTAAATTACTCGGTAAAAAAGTCCGATATTATGCACAAGTGTCGCAGGACAAAGTGGCCGATATGAGTGCGCATATCGACCAATCTTTACATGGGATCCATACCATTCAAGCCTATAACAAAGAAGCCTCAGATGTCGCATCGTTACACAGCAAGATCGAACAGGTCATGCGTGCGGCTGAGTCTCGCATTCACTACCGCGCCTTGCTGGTCATTTGTATTATGGCGATTAGCATCTGTGCGGTGGTGTTTGTGGCGTGGATGGGGGCAAATGCGGTGTTTTCTGGGCAAATGTCGGCGGGCAGTTTAACCGCGTTTATCTTTTATGCAGTGATTGCTGGTGGGGCGGTCGCGACGATCAGCGAAGTTATCGGCGAGATCCAAAAGGCCAAAGGCGCGTCTATCAGAATTAGAGAGTTGCTGGACGAGCCTATTGCTACACAATATTTTGGAGGAGATAATGCGACAGGTGACACTGTGCCTATCAAGTTTGACGAGGGACCGACCAATACCCCCATGGTGTCACTTAAGGCACTCAGCTTTTCCTATCCGGAACAACCGCAACTGGCGCTGAATACTATCACCCTTGATATTTTACCCAATCAAACCATCGCGCTGGTAGGGCCTAGCGGGGCTGGCAAATCGACCTTGATGGATATGTTACTGGGCTTCTATCCACCTACGAGCGGCACTATCTCTCTAGCAGGGCGTGATTATTCACAGTTATCACTTGGCAGCATTCGTCAATCTTTTGCGCTTGTGCCGCAAGAGCCGGTGATTTTTGCCACGGATATTGTGCAAAATATCGGATTTGGGGATGCCACCGCTGCGCAAGCAGACATTGAAAATGCCGCCAAAATGGCCAATGCGCATGATTTCATCATGGCTCAGCCGCAAGGCTATCACACTCAAGTTGGTGAGCGCGGTGTCAAGCTCTCCGGTGGTCAAAAGCAGCGCATTGCAATTGCACGTGCGTTTTTGGCTAATCGCCCCATTTTGCTGCTTGATGAAGCGACAGCATCACTTGATGCGGCGAGTGAGCAAGCTGTGCAGCAAGGCTTGCGCGCTTTGATGCACGGGCGCACGTCAGTGGTGATTGCGCATCGTTTAGCAACGGTACAGCACGCCGATGTGATTGTGGTACTAGACAACGGGGGAATTGTGGCCCAAGGCACGCATCAATCTTTGCTGGCAGACTGCGATTTGTATCGCGAGTTGGCAGAGCTGCAGTTTATTGACTAGCTGCTTGTGTTTATAGCTAAATTAGCTAATATAGATAATATGATTAATTATTTATACGGTTTATTATGAAGATCATCACGGCAACTAACGCAAAAAATAACTTTGGTGATGTGTTATTAAATGTACAATCTACACCGATTTCTATAACGCGTAATGGTAAAGTACAAAGTGTTATGTTGTCTTCACAAGAATACATTAGGCTCAAGAATCAAGCTTTACAAAACGCAATTACAGAAGGACTAGATAGTGGAGACTGTGGTGCTTTGGATATGCAATCGATAAAGAATGAAGCATCAGCACGAATTAAAGATTAAATGAACATTCATTTATCGACACGCGCCAAAGAAGATCTCATCGAAATTTGGATCTACGGTCAAAGTCGATGGGGGAGCAGTATTGCAGACAAATACCTAGATCAGTTGGAGACCTTCCTTTTGTCACTGTCAGATAACCCGACCGGATTTAGATTGCGCGATGAGTTTATCCCCCCTGTTAGATTTGGGCTGATAAAAAGTCATGTTGCGATATTCACTGTGACTGATGAACGTATCTTTATCATTCGAGTTTTACATCAGTCAGCAGATATCCAAACATATATGTCATGAAACCTATCATCAACTTCAATTTTTTGAGACTCTTGTGAAGCTCCTGTGAGACTTTTGTGAGATTTGCCCTGCATGCTTAAACAGACTTAAGCAAAAATGGATAAACAATCTCATGAAAAAAACAACCCTCGGTCTTTTGGCAAGCTCACTTTTGGCCACCCATTCAGCGCTGGCTGCGGATTTGGATATCACCATTCAAAATCTCACTGGCGGATTACATTTCACCCCGATTCTCGTTGTCGCCCATACCCCTGATGCTAGCTTATTTGAGCTAGGCGACACTGCTTCAACAGAACTTCAAGCTATGGCAGAAGGCGGCAGCTTAGATGGACTGGTGACCATTGGTAGCGCAATCAATGCAGATTCAGTGGCAAATCCTGCTAGCGGCTTACTCGGCCCGACACAATCCACTACGACGATGTTGATGACGGACGATACTAACTCGGTGTTATCGATTGTGGCCATGATTTTACCATCGAATGATGGCTTTATTGGCTTGGATAACTGGCTTATCCCCACTGATGCAGGGACCTACACGGTCTATTTAAATGCCTATGATGCCGGCACCGAAGCCAATGATGAACTGCGTGGCGGCGGAGCCCCTGGCGAGCCCGGCATGCCTGTGCCACCTCCACTTGACCCACTATTAGGCATGAATGGCACCGGCGTGACGGCCATGCAAAACAACACAACTGTCCACATTCATCCGGGAAATATTGGCGATGATGATAACAGTGGCGGTAGCAGCGATGTGAACAATAGCGTGCATCGCTGGCTCAACCCTGTCGCTAAAGTTACGATTGTGGTCAATTAAGGAGATAGCTGCTATGAATAATACAATATCCTGCGGCGCAGTGTGTCGCGCCTCAATCATTGCGGTGAGCGTTGCGTTATTAGCCGCGTGCGGTTCAGATGATGATCCTGTAGTCGAAACACCGCCTCAACCAGTACCGACTTCCTATGAGGTCAGTGTCACCAATATTACCAATGGTCAGCCTCTATCTCCCGTTGCTGTGATGTTGCACGATTCAGCAGTCCTGTGGCAGGTGGGTATGCCCGCTAGTAATGCGGTAGAGCTCATGGCCGAGTCTGGTGATGTGTCGGGACTGATAAGCACTGCTGATATTCTTGCCAGTAGCACTGGGATGGGCGTCATTCCGCCGGGCGGCAATGAGGTAATTGCAGTGACGATCAATGACCGCACTGAAAATTATTTGTCCATTGCCACCATGCTGGTGAACACAAATGATGCCTTTTCCGGTCTAGTCAATTATGACTTAAGCTTGTTAGCAGTGGGGGAGGCGATCACTATGCGCCTTCCTGTTTGGGATGCCGGTACCGAAGCTAATACTGAGACCGCGCTGACTATTCCGGGGCCAGCTGGCAATGGTGAGGGTTTTAACATGGCGCGCGAGAGTCGCAATACGGTTGCTTTTCACAGTGGCGTAGTGACAGCTGATGACGGTTTGACTGGCTCGGCTTTGTCGGTTTTGCATAAGTTTGATCAACCAGTCATTACAGTATCGATTACTCGGACTGAGTAAGCACTTACATATTTGTAAATGGAGAAAAACATGTCACACACCTTGCTAGTTGTCGAAGATGACCCCGATATCCGCCAGTTGTTACAGGTCAACTTGCAAGAGTTAGGTTGTGCACTTGATGTGTATGCCGATGGTGAGCAAGCGTGTGCGGCTGCTTTACAAAACCACTATGAACTGATGTTACTCGACATAATGTTGCCCAATAAATCAGGACTAGATATTTGTCGTGAGGTGCGTGCAGCAAAACCACAGCAAGCGATTATGATGCTCACCGCCAAAGATGCTGAGATGGATCAGGTACTGGGTTTGGAGTTGGGTGCGGATGACTATATGACTAAACCATTTCGCGTGCGTGAGCTCCAGGCCAGGGTGAGAGCACAATTGCGCAAAGTTGTCAGTTTTCGGCAATCTCAAGTGACCACGCAGACCGTGCTCAAGTTCGGTGAACTAGTATGTGACGTACAAAAACGGTTAGTACTCGTCAAGCAACAACCGGTGAACTTGACTGCTATAGAGTTTGAACTGTGTCATTACATGATGCAGCGGCCTGAACAGGTATTTTCTCGGATGCAGTTGTTAGAACAAGTTTGGGGCTATACGCACGCAGGCTATGAGCATACTGTTAACTCCACGATTAACCGCTTGCGCAGCAAAATTGAGCCCAATCCGGCAAAACCTATATACATCCAAACCGTTTGGGGGGTTGGCTATCGTTTTTATGGTCATTCTTAGCTCTTTTTATCACATTTAGCATATCAAGGAAGAAACATAATGACATTACCGAGCTTATGTATTTATCAGCGCATGGCACTGGCCTTGAGTGTGGTGTTTATGCTAATTTTGGGAGTGTTTGTTTTCACTTCTTCTTTCATGCAAGCCCACCTAACTAAACAAGCGGAACAAACCCTGCACGTGCAGCTAGCAGAGTACCTTGTTAACGAGAACCCCTTATTACAAGAAGGCGTCACCGATTACAACGCGCTCGCCAATTTGTTTCACTCACAGATGCTGTTGGGGCCGAGTTTTGAGTTTTATTTTCTCGATCCCAACGGAGCGGTACTCACTTACTCTGAGACGTTGGGTGAGGTGGTGGAAAAAAACGTATCAATAGCCCCTATTCGCGCTTTTTTATCGGAGCATGCACGGTTTCCGATATTTGGTGACGATCCTCTCCAGCGCAATGGGCAGAAAATCTTTTCAACGTTTCCTGTGATGAATAATAGCGAGTTGCAAGGCTATCTCTATATTATCATCGGCGGGCAAGAATACGAGTCAGCTTGGGCGCAGCTTAAAACCGATAAGATGCTATTGCAGTTTATGATGGCGCTGGGCTTTGCTGTTATATTTTTGCTCATCGTCTTGCTCGTTTTGTTCAAAAACCTCACACAGCCATTAAAATCCCTGAGTGAAGATATGGATAAGTTTCGTCATGGTCAATATAATTTGGGCCTAGCTAATGTAAAACTTAAGCCATGGTCGGCGCATAGCCAAAATGAAGTACATCGTTTAGGCAACTCCTTTAATTTGATGGTCCAGCATATCCAATCCCAAATGCAACAACTGCATCAAGTAGATGCAGACCGTCGGCAGCTACTTAGTGACCTATCTCATGATTTGCGCACGCCGTTGGCGAATTTGCAGGGCTATATGGAAACGCTTAAACTTCAGCAGCATCAATTAAGCGAACAGCAACGCTCTGCTTTTATTGATATCTCACTGAAGAATATGCTCAACTTGCAGCGTTTGGTCGATCAAATTTTTGCTTTAGCATATCTTGAAAGTGGCTCTGTTAAGCTTGAATTGGAGACTTTTCCGATAGCCGAATTAGTCCATGATGTCGTCGCAAAATTTGCCATCCAAGCTGAGCAAAAACACATTTATCTGGTGGTAGATATTGCTGATGAAGCTGATTTTGTCTTTAGTGACATTGAAAAGCTGGAGCGGATACTTTCCAATATCATTAGTAATGCGCTGCGTCATACGCCCGAGAATGGGACTGTCACAATATCCACTCAATCGGATGGGGCATCGGTGATTATCGCCGTGACCGACACCGGAGTCGGAATGAGCTGTGAATCACAAAAACACATTTTTACACCACGTTATCAAGCAGACAATCAGGTCCAAGATGATCAGGTGCACTTCGGTCTTGGTTTGGCCATTTGTCAAAAATTACTGGGTTATTTACACAGTGAGTTGAACGTCAGGAGTGAGCTAGGCCATGGCGCGTGTTTTCAATTTAGCTTGCAACGTCAACAGCTAGAAACCGTTACCTAATTAGACTGACAATACAAACTTTGTGCTAGATCAATGTGCCTTGACTCAGATATTCCATAATGTGGCGGATACATCTTAAACACTCCGCTAATATGGATAAGGCATTGTTATGAGTCAAACTGACTGGATCAAACACATTCAATCTGGCCAACGTATTTTTATTGGTTCTAATGCAGGCTTGCCTCGTGCGTTAATCAATCAACTAATCGCAAATAAACATGATTTTAAGGATATTGAAATCGTGCAAATCTCGACGCTTGGGGATGCCCCGTGGGCGCGGCGTGAATGTGAAGGGCACTTTAAGGTTAACGCGCTGTTCATTCATGGCAAAGACGTGCGTCAGGCGGTAGATGAAGGGCGCGCCGATTATACCCCGGTGTTTTTATCTGAAATCTCGACCATGTTTCGCACCGGCACCCTGCCATTAGATGTGGCCTTGATTACGGTATCCCCCCCTGATGAGTTCGGCTACGTCTCTTGTGGGGTTGGGGTGGATATTAACCATTCTGCAGCGCGCGCCGCCAAAAAAGTCATCGCTCAGGTCAATCCACAAATGCCCCGTACATCTGGCAACACGTTTTTGCATGTCTCGCAGTTTGCAGCGATGGTGCGTGTTGAAGAGCCTTTACCTGAGTTGCCTATACCTCCCATTGATGAGGTCTCACAGCGCATTGGTCAATATGTATCGATGCTGGTGCCAAACCGTGCGACGTTACAGTTGGGCATTGGCGTGATCCCCAACGCGGTGTTAAGCGCGTTAAAAAATCACGTTGACCTAGGGATCCACACTGAAATGTTTAGCGACGGACTATTGGAGTTGATGGAGTATGGCGTGATCACCAACCGCTACAAAACTTTTCATCCAGGCAAGTCGGTGACTAGCTTTTGTATGGGCTCTCAACGCCTATACGATTATGTAAATAACAACCCGCATATCGAATTTTCGCCAAGCTCGTATGTGAACTTGCCGTCTAATATCGCCAAAAATGAGAACATGATCAGCATTAATAGTGCATTACAGGTGGATTTGACAGGACAAGTGGTAGCGGACTCGATTGGCCATGACTTTTATTCTGGGATTGGCGGACAGATGGATTTTGTCTCTGGCGCCACCATGTCGATTGGGGGCAAAGCGATTATCGCGCTGCCGGCAACTGCTAAACAGTGGACTATCTCGCGGATCGTGCCGACTCTGTCGGCAGGGGCTGGCGTGGTGACATCTCGTGGGCATGTTGATTATGTGGTTACGGAATACGGTATTGCGGCGCTCAAAGGTAAATCCGTCCGCGAGCGCGCTTTAGAGCTGATCCGCATTGCGCATCCTAAATTTCGTGCCGAGTTACTCGAGCAGGTGCGCGAGTACTATTGGGTGCCAGATTATCAAGCCGATACGGTAACTGAAATCCCTGAGTGGGGAGCTGTGCAATTACGCAAGCACGAATTTAAAGGTAAAATATATACCGTTAGGCCACTCAATCCAGCTGATGAGCGCTCTTTACAAGACTTTTTTTATTCGCACAGTGTGGATACTTTGGCCTTGCGTTACGGCTATACACCAGAACAACTTTCGCGGCAAAAATCCTCTGCGCTAGTGTCGGTAGATCAATCCAAAGATTGCGCGATTGCCATTATTGAGGAGCGAGGCAAGCACGACATTATTCATGCTGTGGGGCGTTTTTATCAAACGCAGAACCAAGGCTGTGAGATTGCATTTGTCACTAGAGAATGCTCACAAGGGCAAGGCATGGCGTCTTATTTGGTCGTGAATCTGATTGATATCGCTCGTAAACGCGGCCTGAAATCATTATATGCAATGGTGCGTTCACGCAACAAAGCCATGCTTGCGGTATTTTTTAAGTATGGCTTTAGCGTTATCGATGACAGTGATTTACACGAAAAAGAGCTTGAACTTAAGTTGTCAGGCGAATAAATGTGATACCTGCTAAAGTAATAAAACAAACGAAATACATAAGGACAGGCCTATGGCGATCAGCGTATTTACCCACCCCAAGTGTCGCAAGCACAATATGGATCCGGAGCATCCCGAGTGTCCAGAGCGCTTGAGTCAAATTCAAGACCAGTTGATTGCATCAGGACTTGCCAGCGTCGTTGATGTCGTGCAAGGGACCAAAATCGACCGTGAGCATCTCTATCATGCGCATAGTCACCCTTATATCGATGAGTTGTTTTATCAAGACGAACAGCTACAAGCAAAAGCTAGCAGCGAAGACAATCCGCACATTTGGCTGGATGATGACACCATTATGATGCGTGACTCACTGACTGCGGCACTGTATGCCGCTGGCTGTGCCACTGACGCTGTCGATGAGGTGTTTGCTAGAGCCGATACCCGAGCGTTTTGCGCCATCCGACCGCCTGGTCATCACGCATGTCACGATAAAGCCATGGGCTTTTGTTTAATCAACAACGTGGCAGTTGCGGCGACTTATGCCCAGCATCAACATGGGATTGAGCGGGTGGCGATTGTGGATTTTGATGTGCATCTCGGCAATGGCACTGAAGATATCTTTCACAACGAACCTTCCGTATTGTTTTGCTCTTCGTTTCAACATCCTTTTTATCCGTTTGGCGGCGTTGAGAATCAGCCTGATCATTTTTATCCCGTACCGCTAAAAGCGGGCGATGATGGCGCGGTGTTTCGCGATGCTGTTGCACACTGGTTTAGTGCTATTGATGCGTTTGCACCGGAGTTAATTTTGATATCCGCGGGGTTTGATGCGCACCAAGAGGACGATTTGGGGCATGTGCGTTTGGTCGAAGATGACTATGTGTGGATTACGACTGAGCTCAAAGCACTGGCCGATAAACACTGCCAAGGACGCGTGGTCTCTCTGTTGGAAGGCGGATATGCGCTCAGTGCGTTAGGTCGCAGTGCGGTGGCGCATGTTAAGGCGCTTTTATAGGGGAGCAGTGCGCTAATTGCTGGGTCAGCCACGCGCTAAAATCATCCAGCAGTGCTTTTCCCCGAGCTTGTTCAGATAGCAACAGGCCATACGCCCACTGAGATGTCCAAGAGGGTTGCGCCGTGATGATCTCGCCGCGCTCAACAAATGGCTGTGCATAGCGTGTATCTATGAGTCCAATGGCGTCGGTGTACTGCATTGTCTCAACCACTTGCGACATGCTCTGCACGGATAGTACGCTGCTATTGGTCAATGTCACGTTATGCGCGTCAGCCCATTCTTGCCATAAATTAGGTAAAGCCTGATTGTCTATTCTAGGCAGGGTGGCGATGCTTGCGCATGAATTTAGCTTGTCCTGAAATCGGTTTGCAAGTCTTGACGCTGCGACGATACTCAGCGACAACGGTGCAATATATTCATCCTCAGCCAGTTGCTCGCGGTGACTTAAGCGTATTGCCGCATCAAAATCTCCGTTGGCTAAACCCACGCGCTCAGTGCTCGCCAACACGTTTAACGAGTATTCTGGAAAGCGTGCATAAAAATCATTGAGGCGCGGAAAGACGACACTCGCCGCAAACACCGGAGCAATTGACAATGTGAGGGTGTTATCCATAGGAGAGCGAAACTGCGCTGGGGTGATTTTGTGCAGTGTCTCTAACGGCTCTTTAATTTTGTCAAATAGCTGCTGCCCCATCTGCGATAGCTCAACGCGTTTATCTTTGCGGATAAAAAGTGGTGTATCGAGACGTGCTTCCAAATGCTTGATTTGGTGACTCACCGCTGACGCCGACACGTGCAAATCTACCGCCGCCTGTTGAAAGCTTTGTGCACGCGCCGCAAAGTAAAAGGTATTGAGTTGTTTGAGCGAAAGCATCAAGCCCCCATAGCTATATATGTACTCTATGAGTATAGCGGCTTCATTACCACGATTGAATTTAATTCATCTATATGGTGAGTTTTTTCCTTTTGTCGTTATGGCATTCATGAATCAAACTTATCTGTAACAATACAGCCATTGGAGTTTGATATGTTTACTTTGCGCCAAGCCACAACCGACACCTATTGCAATACAAAGAGTCAAAGCACCTCCCAACCCTCTAAGATTGACTATGACCAGGCACTGCGTAGCGCTAAGCGTTTACGCAATCAACGTATTCGCGAGTTTATTGCTAATATTACCATTGATGCGAGGATCTGATATATTTCTTCCCCGTATATAGCTAGTAACCAAGATAAAACAACAAACAATAAGGATTCACTATGCAATTTTCACCTCTAGGTGGTTCGGGTTTACAAGTTTCTCGGGTGTGCCTTGGCACCATGACTTGGGGTGTCCAAAACAACCAAGCAGACGCTGATGCCCAAATCAACTACGCGTTTGAGCGCGGCGTGAACTTTATGGATACTGCAGAAATGTATCCAATTCCTCCTTCTGCTGATACGGTCGGTGCAACCGAGCGGCATATTGGCGATTATTTTAAGCGTCATCCCGAGCAGCGCGAGAAGTGGATAGTAGCCACTAAGATCGTTGGTAAAGGCTTACCGTGGATCCGCAACGGCAGCGGGATCAGTGCCGAGTCTATTCCGGTCGCCATTGAAGGATCGCTTAAACAGCTTAATACCGATTACATTGATCTGTATCAATTACATTGGCCAAATCGCGGTACAGCACATTTTGGTACCCACTGGCCCAACGACATCGAGGCGACCAAAACGGATGTGGCCCAAGAAGTGGCGCGCAAGCGCGGCGTGGTGCAGGCGCTTGGTGAGGCCATCAGCGCTGGCAAAATTCGCCACTGGGGGTTATCCGATGATACGCCTTGGGGCATTCACACCTTTTTGAACCTCTGTGATGAACTAAATGTGCCGCGGCCGGTGTCTATTCAGAACGAATTCAACTTGTTACACGCCAAAGATTGGCCGTATCTAATCGAGTCATGTGTGTTTGAAAATATCGCATACTTGCCTTGGTCACCGCTAGCAG
Organism: uncultured Glaciecola sp.; assembly: GCA_964559075.1. Classification (GTDB taxonomy): domain Bacteria; phylum Pseudomonadota; class Gammaproteobacteria; order Enterobacterales; family Alteromonadaceae; genus Opacimonas. The sequence goes on along the minus strand of CAZLGJ010000067.1, from coordinate 764 downwards.
CAGGCATGTTGTCGGGCAAATACCTTGGCGGTGCACGGCCTGAAGGTTCTCGCTGGGCGCTGCCACAGCGCATGGGGCTGTTTCGCGATACAGAAATCGCTAATCAGGCCGTAGCAGCCTATGTACAACTAGCATCGCATATGCAAATCACCCCTTCTCAGTTAGCATTAAAATGGTGTGATTACATTGATGGGGTTACTTCTACCATTATTGGCGCAACCACGCTTGCTCAACTTGAAGAGGATATCGATGCGTTTGCAACACCGCTCACAGCGAGTGAGTTTGACAGTATTCAAGCTATCTTCAAACAGTACCCAATTGCCTTTTAAGCGAACGTTTGTTAAATAAATTGTTGCGTTGATGTGGTGCAGTTGAATACAAAACGTTGCGAGTAAGCACTGCACCCCTAAGCCATTAGGGGTAAGGCGATCGTCTTAGATGTCAGTTGATATCTAGCGATCGTCTTTGGTATAGCCAATTGAATAGACCAAAGTCCTATTTTTAAAACCCTCAGAATCGCTACATTAGCACATAGCAATTTAACAAATTTTTAAAACTGCAAATGGAGGCAATATGACTGCCAAGACTTATTCTGTACCTGCTGCTTTGGAAGAAAAGGGTATTCTTTCTGAAGCGCAATATTTTGAGATGTACAAACAATCTGTTGAGAACCCTGAAGCGTTCTGGGCAGAGCACATGCACGAAATTGATTGGATCAAAGAGCCAACGATCATCAAAAATACCTCTTTTGACCCTAGCAATGT
>CAZLGJ010000066.1:282-15540 GCA_964559075.1 uncultured Glaciecola sp. | reverse complement strand
ACCCTTACCTGTGCTTAGCCGATTATGCCAGCTATGCAGCAGCGCATGAAGCGCTTGATGCCGCCTATCGCGATCAAAGTCAGTGGGCCAAAATGGCAATTATCAATACCGCTAACATGGGTAAATTCACCTCTGACCGCTCGATTCGAGATTACGTCGAGAATATTTGGCAACTCTCACCTTGTCAGGTAAGCGATTGATAAAATTGAACCTTTAACCAGATAAAAAGCTGCCGATACATATTAGCAGCTTTTTTTTGCACAGGTTTTGACAGTGGGGAGTGTGTAATGAAACACAGGACACAACGTGGTTTTACGTTAATTGAATTAATTATCGTGATTATTATTCTAGGCATTTTGAGTGTGGTGGCATTGCCACGCATGCTGGGGTTTGGCACCGAGGCTAGAGTTGCTGCTGTGGAATCCATGCTAGGCACCATCGAGTTTACCTCCAAGCAAGTCAATTATAAGTGCCAAGTTAGTTCAGAATGCGATGCCAGTTTGTGGGGGCCACAACAAACCTTAGACGGCAATAACGTGTGTTTATTACAGGGATGGTTTGATGCTGGCACAGGTGGTCCGTTAGGCAATCAACCGATTGGATCTTGTGGCATTGACGCCTTTATTAGCTTTAACGATGAATGGCAAGCAACAGTTGGGGCAGGTGGGCGAGCGAGTACTGAACACTGGTTTCGCCTGCGTGATGCGCCAGATCCCGCTAATTGTTACGCTGCTTATCGCCAGCCAATTAACAGTGGTGATTTACCGCAATATCGCGTTGAAACATCAGGATGTTAATCCAATCCATCCGCACAACCTGTCAGATAGCACGCGTTTCGGTTACACTATCGGCATACTAACAATAATACACTGAGCCTAACTGTATGGAGACGTTTTTAAACCGTTCGCGGTTTACCCCTCAAGATATCGTGTTTCAACAATATACCCTTAACAACGGCGTGCAGGTAATCGTTCACGATGCTGGTGTGATTGAGTTTGTGCCAAGTAATTATCATGCTGCAACGTCACGTCATGTCCTATTGAGCTGTGGTGTGCATGGCAATGAAACCGCGCCTATCGAAATATGTAATGATTTGGTCGAGGCTATTTTAGCGCAAACGCTTAGCCCCACTGTGCGAGTGCAGTTTCAATTTGCCAACCTCGCGGCGATGAATATTGCTGAGCGCTTTGTGACTGATAACCTCAATCGTTTATTTAATGGCGCACATCGCAAGCAGAGTATTGATAACTACGAGTATCGCCGCGCGGCGCAGTTAGAAGCCTTTACCGCTGAGTTTTTTGCTGATTGTGCTGATCGCGAACGCAAGTTTCACTATGATTTGCACACCGCTATTCGCACTTCAAAATTTCCGCGCTTTGCTGTATATCCCTTTCGTCACGGTCAAGCGTACAGCGTGCAACAGTTACAGTGGCTGGCGCGCGCCGGTATTGAAGCGGTGTTATTATCGCATCAACCGACCACCACGTACTCATATTATTCTGAGCGTGTGTGCGATGCACACGCCTTTACGGTAGAGCTTGGCAAAGTTATGCCATTCGGTCAAAATCGACGCGAGGACTTTGCCGCTAGTGAATCTTTTTTACGTGACTTGCTGCAAGGGAGCGATATTGAGGGTGAGCATAATATCGAACATAATCTCGATTACAATGCCGCTCATAATGTTGAAATAGTCGAGCAAGTTCCAACAAAAGCCATTCCTGCTATTTTTGATATCGCCCAAACTATTTTACGCGATGATGAGGAGTTTGCCTTAAATTTTGCCCCAGATACGCCTAACTTTACCGCGTTTGCACAAGGAGCTATATTAGCTGTCAGCGGCACAGAGCAACGTCCGGTAACCGTCCAGGCAAAACAAGAGCTGATTGTTTTCCCCAATGCCCAAGTCGCTGTCGGGCAGCGCGCTTTGCTCACCGTTACCCCGGTGGCATTAGCTGATTTAACCATTTATTAAATAACGAGTACCTGTATGTCAAACCACGCTCCTTATTGCCTTGATCCGGTGTTACACAAAGATACATTCTTTGTCACTCAGTTACCTTTATGTGAGGTAAGATTGATGAATGATGCACAATATCCTTGGCTAATACTGGTACCTCGGGTTGCTGATGTGACTGAAATCATCGAGTTAAGCGATGCGCAACACCTGCAGCTGTTGGCTGAGTCACGCGCTGTGAGCAAGGTTTTATTGGCGCTGTATACACCTGATAAGCTGAATATTGCAGCGCTTGGCAATGTTGTCAAACAACTGCATATCCACCATATTGCTCGATATACGTCTGATGCAGCATGGCCAGCGCCGGTGTGGGGGAAACTGCCAAGTATTGGCTATGCGCCAGAAGAGGCTAATAGCGCGGTGTTGCGTTTACAAGCAGCGCTTGCGGGTGAACCGATAACGTAACTTGTATTTAATCAATATTCATCAACAGGGAAAAAGTATGATCTTAACAACAACTCAGAGCATTGAAGGCAAAGCAATAGCGGAATATCGCGGTATTGTAGTGGGTGAGGCTATCACTGGGGCAAATTTCGTGAAAGATATTTTTGCCAGTGTGCGCGATATCGTCGGTGGCCGTTCGGGCAGCTATGAAAACGAGCTCAACCAAGCTCGACAAATCGCATTTCAAGAACTCCAAGAAGACGCGGTCTCCATTGGCGCGGATGCCGTCATTGGTATCGATATCGATTATGAAGTGCTCGGTTCTAATAACGGTATGTTTTTGGTATCGGTGAGCGGCACTGCGGTCAAATTTGCCCCTTAGTCGAGTAAGCTTACTGCGCTTTAATAAAAACCCGATGGTTTATCCGGATCATCCTGTGCAGGTTTAGCCTTAGCTTGATCTGATGCCGTTTGTTCGGCATTGGATTGCTCTACACTTGATTGCTCAGCACTAGATTGTTCTGCCTGGGATTGCAAATAGGCTTCTTCTGCCTGTTTGCGCTTCAGGTAAGAATCTGGCAGGTGAAAGTCCTTACTGTCTCTTAAAAGCGTAATATTGGAGATGATCACCGCCAAAACGGCGACAATAATCAAGATGACCCAGCCGATGCCCATGTGTATGTCCTTACAAATTGTTGTTACATATGTAACGTGCGAATAATTCTGGTAAATGCGATAGCAACGTATCTTTACCGTCGATTTCACTATCTAGTAATAGTGCATGCAGCTCGGCAAGTGGAAAGGCTTGCATAATATTGTCTGCTTGTGGTTGGTAGCTGTAGTGCCATGGCTCAAGGCCAATTCCGCCTCGGTCTTTATCATAGGGGCGCACAAAACCATAAAGATGGGCGTTAGCGTTCAACCAGCTTGTCATTTCGCCACAAATACCACCAGGTGCATACTCGCTGGCAACCAGTTGCAGACGGTGCTCGGCAGCGCTCACTGCCGCTGCACAATACAGGTCAACATCTGTGCCCCAGTGATGACGAGACCCCCCCGGAATAGCCGACCAGCGCAAAATAGCATGCATTTTTTGTGCATCTGTCCAATCTGTCGTGTCCACCGGTTGGTCGCGATCATTTAAGATCGGCCGTAGCCCGCACCACTTAGCCTGCCAGATTGCAAGTTGTTGGGCAAAGCTACGGAATCCAGATAAAATTTGCACATCGACTCCATCCTCAGCAGCGGCAGCTTGCATCTTGACAAAGGCGATAGCGGCGTCAGACGTCAATCGTTGTTTAACCGAAACGTGAGCTATCTCACCGGTAGCTTGTCCCAATACATCCCTTAGGTGACAGAGGTGCTCCTCATTGGTTCCCAATATTTGTGCTGGTGTAAGCGAGGTTGATACAGTCATGCTTAATTAGCTATCGCTATCAGTTAACGCATATTTTAAGGTGAGGTAGTACATTTCCACCAGCGTTTCTAAATCCGCACAGCTAACCCGTTCATCAATTTGGTGTATGGTTGCATTGATTGGACCAAGCTCGACTACTTGGGCACCCGTTGGTGCAATAAAACGCCCATCTGAAGTACCACCTGACGTCGATAGCTCTGGTGTTTGTCCAGTCACTGCGGTAATGGCTTTTACCGTCGCCTCAACGAGTGTCCCGGTGTCGGTTAAGAAAGGCTGGCCGTTGTAGGTCCACGCAATGTCATACTCTAAGCCGTGATTATCAAGAATAGCTAAGGTACGCGTAATTAATGAGTCAAACGTTTGTTCCGTGCAAAAACGAAAGTTAAACATAATCTGTGCGGTGCCAGGAACGACGTTTCCTGCACCGGTACCCGCATTCATATTGGATACTTGAAAACTCGTTGGCGGGAACGCAGCGTTACCTTGATCCCATTGTGTTTGCGAAAGTTCTGCTAGCGCAGGCGCAACGAGGTGGATCGGGTTCTTGGCAAGGTGAGGGTAGGCGACATGGCCTTGTTTGCCCTTAATGGTCAAATCACCTGTTAACGAACCGCGGCGACCGTATTTGACCACGTCACCAACCGCCGCAGTACTCGAAGGCTCACCAACGATGCAATAGTCAATTTTTTCATCACGAGCTTCAAGCGTATCAATGACTTTTGTTGTGCCGTTGATAAACGGGCCTTCTTCATCAGAGGTGATCAAATAAGCGATTGAGCCCTTGTGGTCGGGATGATCTTGGACAAAGCGTTCTGTAGCAACAAGCATCGCAGCCAACGATCCTTTCATATCGGCTGCACCACGACCCCAAATCATGCCTTCATGGATCTGAGCGTCAAAAGGAGGGTAAGTCCATTGCTCAGCTGGGCCCGTTGGTACCACGTCAGTATGGCCGGCAAAACAAAACACCGGTGCTTGAGTTCCTTTGCGCGCCCACATATTGGTGGTATCGTGAAACACCATGGTTTCGATATTAAAGCCCAATGGGGAAAGTCGCTCAGCCATCATAGGTTGGCAATTTTTGTCGTCTGGCGTCACCGATTGTTCGCGGATCAGTGCCTGACATAATGGTATTACATCATTCATAAACTATGGTTCTTACAAAATTCGGCATAGCTATCGGGAGTAAATCCGACAATGCTAGCCGTAGCGGTTGAGTCGGCAACAGTGCTGGCGGTATCGATGCACAAAATCGGACGTTTTATCATCGAGGGTTGCGCAAGTAACAGCGGTACGGCATTGGTAGCGTCTAAAGATGCTTTGGTCGCTTCATCTAACTTGCGATAGGTCATCCCACGCTTGTTGACAATAACATCAACGCCGTGCGCCTGGATCTGAGTGGTGAGCCATTGCTCCGGTGGCGGTGTTTTCTTATAATCGACAAAATCATAGGAAAGCTGTTGTGCTTCTAACCAGCGAAATGCTTTCTTCATGGTGTCGCAGTTTTTGATGCCATATATGGTTAACATTCAATCACACTTGGTTTGCATAAAAAGTTGTTGCATTGTAATCAAAAACAACTGCAAAAACAGCTTCGATTTTAGTCTTCGCGTTATTGATCCGGTTGATGAGATTGAGTGTAAGATATTTCTTACTTTGATTGTGGGTAGTTATCCACTTTTTCTGTGGATAACTCTGTGGAAGGCGACCGTCGTTATACTTAAGTCTGAGAGAATATAAGCGTTGCACTTGATGTGGTTAAAAAATAACCACGCAAAGATATGTTACATAAATCTTTCGGCTTTCAGCCCTTTATAATTCAAGGTTTTGAGGTTTTTCAAGTGTTTATTTTTATTTTTATCTATTCCCAATAGACCTTTATATATGGAAGTGATGATCTGTATTTTTTATACAAATGCGCGGTGATGTCGATGTGGATTAAAAATAATGAAATGTATAATTTGTAGGCAAAGACGTACGTAAAAACACCAATAACCGACCAATAAAACAAATAATAAAAGAGAATATACGCGTGTTAGACATATTTGCAGGACCAGCAGCGTTACGACGCTTACGAAAAGATGGCTTTGAACCTGAATTATTCACTGCGATGCTAGGTGCATCGGGTGGGCCAAAATGGTTTGTGCTGGCGGGGCTTGACCGCGTCATCATACCTGAATTTTTGGCTAATACTGAGCATCAAGTGAGTCTAATCGGCACGTCTGCCGGTGCTTTTCGCTGTGCTTGTTTAGCACAGCAACAGCCGTTAACTGCCATCAACCGACTGGCTGAACATTATTCTCAAACGGTTTATGCAAAGCGGCCTTTGCCCAGTGAAATCTCAAACAGCGCTGCTGATATCCTGCAAAAAATGTTAGGTCAGCACGGGGTAACAGAAGTCTTGCAAAACTCGCGTTTCAAAGCCAGTTTCATCGTTGCGCGTTGTGCCGGTTGGTTAGCCACAGAAGACAAATGGCAACAAACAGCTGGATTGTTGCGCGCAGCTATGGCGAATGCGCGTTCTCGACATCATTTAACGCGCTTTGTAGATAGGGTCACATTTAGCACTGAAGCGCTAGAGATTACGGATCCTTACGCTTTGGGTAATCAGCTGGTCACGCTGGATCATGAGAATTTTACCGCGGCGCTGCTTGCTTCTGGCTCTATACCCGTGGTAATGCAAGGTATTCGCGATATTGCTGGGGCTGGTTTAGGCATGTACCGCGATGGTGGGATTATTGATTATCACTTTGATTTTCGCCTGGCACATCAACCTAGTGAGTCGCTGACCTTATATCCTCATTTTTATCCGTCACCCATCCCAGGCTGGTTTGATAAACAACTAAAGCGCCGCCTGGTCCACCATACCTCTTATGATAACGTGGTTATGTTAGTGCCGAGTGCCGAGTTTGTTGCAAAGCTACCTTTCGGAAAAATTAGTGATCGCAATGATTTTAAACTACTCGGTCCTGAACAAAGAATCCCGTACTGGCAAACGATTTTGAGTGAGTCTGACCGACTTGGAGAATACTTCATGCAGGGCGTTGCGAACGGGACATTAGTCGATGCTGTTCAACCTTTGCCCTTTTCTGTCAAATAATAAGCAATTTGTAAATTATACTTGCACCGCGTTAATGAAAATGTATAATGCACCTCGACTTCAGGAGGACTGTAGCTCAGTTGGTTAGAGCGCATCGTTGACATCGATGAGGTCGGCGATTCGAATTCGCCCAGTCCTACCATCTCCCTTGTTTTACTCACTTATTATTCATCTAAAACACCTCATAAATTTGTTGAGCATTGTTTATCGCTAGTGTATTTTTTAGTTTATCTACTCGGTATTCTATTTATTGTTACGGTTTTTCAAATGCGCACTCATTTATATATCTGCTCGTTGCCGCTCGTTTCTATTTTGTTTATTGTCGGTTGTGGTGGTGGCTCAGACAGCGAAAACACTCAGACGCTTCCTGATCCGGTTGTAACCTTACCCGCAATTAATCCACCACAGGTCAAGCTAGCACCATTGAAGCCTGCGACAGAAGCGAGTCTTCAGCAACACCTCAATAATGCGCTGTATTTTACGTTTAACTCTGACAGTACTCAACAATCATCCCCTGTGGTGAGCCCGAGTCTTGATGCTGCCAATACAGAGCAAAGCACTGGCCGATTTTCTCAAACCGTGACTCAAGAGCAGGGCGTTGATGAAAGTGACATGTTTAAATACAACGGTGAGCAACTGTTTATTGCTGTGCAAACTGAGCAATACAATTATTTCCCCATGGACGCCACGTTAGCATCTAATCCAGCTAATGAAGCTCCAATGGTGAGGATCTTAGCCAAACAAGCTGACGCTTCGCTTAACGCATTGCCACCAGTACTGTTGACGCCATCGGCAGATGGGGGCGCTGTGCATATCGAAGGAATTTTTGCCACGTCTACGCATTTGTACACATTGACCACTGAGTGGGCACAAGAAGAGGGCGTTGTCACACCTGCTATGATGTCGTCGTCATCATTATGGTATGGACCTGGCGCAACAAGCTCGTCAATGCAAGTAAAGGCTTTTCAATTAGATGACCAAGGTGCCTCGATGCAGCAAACCATTCAACTTGATGGACGTTTGGTTGATGCTAGACGTGTCGGGGATAAATTAGTCCTGTTGAGTAGTTTTGAACCGCTCAACGTGCCCTTGAGTTGGGCGAGTACTGATGCACAACGGCAAGCTAATTTGCAAGCACTAGAGGAGCTGCCTACACAGTCACTGTTGCCAACCTACACCCATGCTGGTGGAACAGCGCCGCTAGTGACACCAGAGCAGTGTTACATTCCTGAAGACACCGATGCGCTTGACGGATTTGCTGGGATCGTAGCGCTGAGTATTGTGGATTTAACTGACTTTTCTCAAGTCCAATCTATATGTGTGAATGCATGGGTGGATGGGCTCTATGCCAATCACACCGATGTTGTGTTGTATGCTCAGCAACCTAACGGCACAGAATCTCATACTGTGCTGCATCATTTTTCCTTGGCTAACTCGCCGCGATACAATGCCAGTGTCGTGGTCGAAGGCGAACTAGGTTGGGCTTTGCCACAACTGCGCTTATCGATTCACAATGATATTCTGCGAGTAGTCACCAGTCAGTGGCAAAATGACGAAAATGATCGTTGGGATCATACGCTCAGCACTTTTTCGCTCGAGACTGATAGCAATGTTCTGCCAAGATTAGCGCAACTGCCTAATACCAGTCGTCCTGATGAAATCGGAAAACCCAATGAAAATATCACCGCAGTACGCTTTTTTGGCGATACCGCTTATGTAGTTACATTTGAACAAATCGATCCGCTATATGCGATTAATTTAACTGAGCCCAGCCAGCCCTATATTCAAGGCGCATTGGATATACCGGGTTTTTCCTCTTATCTGCAGCCGCTGCCCAATCAGTTTTTGTTGGGGATTGGTCAAAACGTCGATCCTAATCGCTTCATGGATGTGCCACTAAATTCTACAGCAGCACCTGTGGTGGAAGGTGCCAAAGTTGCCTTGTTCGATGTTTCAGGTAGCGCACCAAGACTGGTTGATGAGATTGTGTTTGCTAACGCAGCGACACCTGCCGAATTTGATTACAAGGCCATGACTTACTTGCCCCGCAGTGATGACGATATTCGCATTGGGTTACCTATGCAGGCTTGGCAACACATCGGCGAGCACTGGCAGGCACAAATGGCACTATCGCTGCTGTCGATAGCAACAACTAACGGTGGGCAGATGTTGGAGCATGGCACAGTGCCAGTTACTGACGCTGGTGGTTGGGGCGTCTGGCAAGATCGCGCTGTGTTTGATGGTGATGATATTTATTACATACATGCCCAGCAGGTGATACACAGCAAATGGACTGCACCAGAAGTTGTCTTAGGAAGATACTAAGCAACTTAACGCTGCAAATAACCCTGGCTTAAGGCGATGTGAACAATTTCTGTGAGATTTTTGACGCCGAGCTTCTGTTTGATTTGTACCGTGCTGTTGGCCACGGTTTTTTCATTGATACCGAGCGATTTGGCAATCTCTACCTTGTCTTTACCATGTGCAATACCCAAAAATATGTCTAGCTCACGCCCGCTTAATATTTGACTTACAGATTGCTCTGGATGCAGCGCGATCGTCGCGAGTTTTTGGGCAATTTCAGGGGATAAATACTGTTTTCCCTGTAGCACAGTCGCAATGGCTGCTTCCATCATTGCTGGCTCACTGCGCTTACTAATATAACCAAGGGCGCCTGTTTGCATCGCTTGTTGAATCAAGCTGGCTTCATCGTACATGCTAAAAAACAAAATTTTGAGATCTGGGTGTTGCTCCAGCAGCTTATTGGCCAGAGTAATGCCAGACATACCGACTAAGTTAATATCTAACACGGCAAGCGTGGGCGGTTGCGCTTGCGCAAGAGACAGGGCAGAAGCACCATCTGCTGCTTCCATGATGCTCGCATCAGGCAACAACATTTGAATCAGTGCACTATATCCTTGACGGACAACCGCGTGATCATCAACTAAAAGTAATTGCAATTTTTACTCCTTGTCCTGGTTGAGACTGAATTTGTAAGGCCAGTTGTGCAATTCTCGCACGCTCCTGCATCGAGTTAAAGCCTATCCCGCGTTTTTCGCCACCAACAACAAAGCCGCAGCCATCATCAGTCACTGCAATGCCTTTATCCGTTGCATGCATTTTGATAAGGCTTGCCCCCGAATGTTTGAGGGCATTTTGCAATGCTTCTTGGCAGATCCGGAACAGCTGAATGTCTCGCGACTCGTGATCTTCCCAACTTGTTACCTCGTTCACAAAGGTGACTCTGGTTTGCGAATTCTCGTTTGCTAGGGTGCACAGCTGTTCAATCGCCGTCAAAAAGCCCAAACGCGATAGCATCACCGGATGCAAATGACTGATCACCTGTTTGATATCCAGCTGTAATTGTTCACACATGCGGGTAATTCGCGACGCAAACTGCTCGGTAGTATCCGCCGATAGCTGTTGTTTTTGGAGCATATAAGCATGCACGTGAATGCTGCTGATCGTTTGGCCTACATTATCGTGCAGCTCCATTGCAAATTTGCGCCTTTCGTTCTCTTGGATACTGACGAGCTGTTGTTGAATCGTGGCAATGGTGGTTTCTTTGGCCCGCACGACGCGGTTCACGCTCCACAGTGTCATGCACAGTGCGAGGCTAAATAAAATAAAAAATACACTGATCGAAATGTATATTTCTTCTAATTCGCTTTGGGCATCACCTGAAACAAACAAGGTCTTACCATCATACAAAAAAGCAACTGCGTCAGTCGACTCAGGTTCGGTAGCTATTTTTATATGACGAAGTGCGGATAGGACTTCATAAGTAGACGCTGGATCAAGTGGTGCTGCAATTACTCGTTTAGCTCCGAGTAGTGCTGCGTCGGTTTCCTCACGCACATCGTATTCACTGATATACCAAAAAGTAAATGCTGAAATACAAAATACAAATGCAAAAATTGCAATGATGACAGAGGACAAAGCAGTGGAGGTCTTCATACGCGGAACTCGCTGGGGAAATCGGCAATATCTTACAGTTATAAGCATAACTGCTTACAAAAAGTTAAAATATCTAAATTGCGCAGTCCTGTCTATCTTTATATAAACATAGGTGGGTTTTCTATGCATAAAAAAATCATTCTCAAACATTTTTTCTCCAAACATGGTAAAGATTTGGTGTTTGAGTTCTATCACCCTCTGTATGATCCCAAAATCAACATTTACATTCGCCTTCCGCAGCACCCAGAAACATTTTTCGGTATGGTCGCTAACATGCAAGGCGAGTGTCGTTTTTGCAGCGCTTTGGCTGAATTCTCGCAGCGCTACAATTTGCACATCATCAATGAGCAGCGTCTGATTAAACAGGCATACGATTATTTGAAAGCGAATGCCCCAGGGCGGTTGTTGGTCAATTATTTGGTGTTTACTCGGCAGCGCGATTATTTTGCTCCGCAACAGCTCCAGTCCGTTGTAGACCACCTCAACACGGGACACCTGATTGTCAATATTGCCGATGCTAAATGCAGTATCAAAAGTTTAAACTTCCGCGAGATCTTTATTCAAGCAAATGAATACAAGCGTCAACACCCAGGTTTTATTTTGCAGTTAGCCGATTTTATGAGTTCATACACGAGTGGACGGGGAGAGTGAACATTTAGCAAATAACCCTTGCCATGCTTTCACATGATTTTCCATAGCGGTTTGATAGGCAGCGCGACTAGTGCGGATGTGGTAGAGAATAAAGGATTCAAATTGAGGCGCAACGGGGTTAGACATAATGGTTTCCCAGTGCTGGTCAGTTTGGTAGGCTAACTGTTGTAAATTGCTTCCACTAGGCTGCACCTGGTCTATAAAAAACAAGGTCATCACGTTGCGCATTATCAATAGCTCCTCATTGGCCGAAGCACAGTTTACACCCGCGGTATAGGCTTCGACCGCTTCCGTGATGGGCGGGAGCACTTGCGCAAGGTAGCGCTGTGTCCGCCACGCCCGGGCGAATACCTCACTCTGCTCAATAGTTTGGAGGTGCGCAGTTAAGACACTTAATTCGACTGCTGAGTGTTGCGGCAGCTGAGCGAGGTAAGCTAAAGCGGCAATAGTTTGATTGATTTCGTCAGTTGCTTGCGCTGTGCCAATGAAGCGGGTAGTAAACCCCAAACCGCTTTGCATTGCATGACTATTTTGAATCATGTTGACGAATACTGCATCAATGGTCGCCGTTTTGTGCGCATACAAACGCTGCAATTCAGCCTGTAAATCGACATTATTCTCATCGATTAAGGTGCCACAGGTTGCCAGTGTCTCAAGCATGTTGCGTTCATAGATGTAGCGGTGCTCTACCACTTCCACCTTGCCCAAAGTTGTGTTGCGTTGAGCGACCAATGGAGCCATAGCGCACCCCTTGATTGCGTAGAACTCGCGAAGATTTAAGGTCGTGCTAGGGATGAACACCTGGCGCTCAGTGATATCGGGGTAGTTTAGCTGCAAGTCAGGCGTGGGTAAGGTGATTACCTGTCCGGTAACCCGCTCAAGGCGCTCGGCATAGGTCGTAATTTTATCAGGTAACTGATTACCCCCACACCCTGATAAGACAAGAACGAGTGAACTTATAACAAGAATAAAAAACAAGCGACCGCAAGCTGCCGAGGAAAGCTGAACAAGCTTTGCTTGGTGTGCACATTGTCGTTTTTGCGTATTCATATGTGTCCTATTCAAGTAGTAAATCTGGCGTTGTATGCATCAATCTGTTGCGGATAGCGCGCATCGTATTTTGCGTGGCATCACTCAATACCCGCTTATTAAGCCACACCGGTAAATGCCCGCCAGGTTCAATACTGGCAAAATAATTGAGCTCATACCAAGCGTCATGGTGATGCACCATCGACCATTGAGCTTGTTTGACACGCACCAGTTCGCGCTTAGGGTGGCGCGGGTAGGGTTGTGAATTGTCTTCAATCCAGATACTCAAATGAGTGCGGTCAGGGTTGAATTGATGAATGGAGTGAGTATACATTTCTCGGTCCTGTAACGGCCAAGGGCTGCTTAATACAGTATGGACAAAACGATGGTTAGGGAGACTGTCATCCAAAATCGCCACACTTTGACAATGGGCTAACCACGTACAATCCTGCGTGGCGTTTTCCAAAAGTGCAAAAAAATCATCAGGCGCTGCTTTGACTAAGACTTTAGCGTTAATGTTGATTAAGCTGTCAGATGCAGAATTGTTATTCGGCACAACTTGCACTGACAAAATGACCTGTTGTTGTTCAAATGCTGGAGACCACTGGTCAGCGGCAGACGCTGCTGCATAAGGAAATATGCACTGAGTGACTAGCCCCCAGGCAAACATCAGACAACGTAAAAACGGCCAAACGCGAGCAATAGGTGAATAGTTGCGACGCCGATTAGCGCGATTAATTGGCAAATGCTGTGAAAATACATTAACTTGGGTTTGCATGCGCTCCCTTAACCGCTTTATAATACGTTTTTTAAAGCTTACCATGTTGCTAAGCGCCCATCAGCTATTCAATGCTGAGGCGTAAGCAACGTTTATTTTTGTTACACGTGGCACTACGTAGGTGTCACCACTGTGAAAGGACAATTCATGCCAGTAATCACTTTACCCGATGGTTCTCAACGTGCATTTGACAATGCAGTTTCCGTATTTGATGTCGCTAATGACATTGGCCCTGGCTTAGCAAAAGCCACCATCGCAGGGGTAGTTGATGGCGTCGAAGTCGACGCTTGTGATCTTATTACCAAAGATGCGCAACTTCAGATCATAACCGCCCGAGATGATGCCGGTTTGGACATTATTCGCCATTCATGTGCGCATTTGTTGGGTCATGCCATCAAACAATTATTTCCAGATGTCAAAATGGCCATTGGTCCGGTAATTGACAACGGCTTTTACTACGATGTAGACATGCCGCATTCATTGACACAGGAAGATTTGACCAAGCTTGAAAAGCGCATGCTGGAGCTAGCTAAGACATCCTATGACGTTGTCAAAAAGGTCGTGTCGTGGGAAGAAGCACGCAATACTTTTGCCTCCCGTGGTGAGAGTTACAAAATTGAAATCTTAGATGAGAATATCGCTCAGGATGAAACGCCTGCTTTATATCACCACGAAGAATATATTGATATGTGCCGTGGTCCACACGTGCCTAACATGCGTTTTTGTCAGCATTTTAAAATCATGAAAGTCGCCGGTGCCTACTGGCGTGGCAATTCTGAAAATAAAATGTTACAGCGAATTTATGGCACTGCATGGGGCGATAAAAAACAGTTAAAAGGTTATTTGACGCGTCTTGAAGAAGCTGAAAAGCGCGATCACCGTAAAATCGGTAAAGCCCTAGACTTATTCCATTGGGAAGAAGCAGCCCCAGGCATGGTGTTTTGGCACAACGACGGTTGGGCAATTTATACCGAGCTAGAAAAATTCATCCGCGAAAAACTGCGCAAATTTGAGTATCAGGAAGTTAAAGGTCCAATGATCTTAGATCGCTCCTTGTGGGAAAAATCAGGTCACTGGGACAAATATGCCGATAATATGTTTACCACAGAGTCAGAAAAGCGCGATTACGCAGTAAAACCCATGAACTGTCCAGGGCATGTACAGATTTTCAATCAAGGACTCAAGTCCTACCGTGATCTGCCGCTGCGCATGGCTGAGTTTGGTGTCTGTCACCGCAATGAGCCGTCTGGTGCACTGCATGGCTTAATGCGCGTACGCAGCTTTACTCAAGACGATGCGCACGTATTTTGTTCTGAAGCGCAAATTTTGGATGAAGTGTCCAAATGTATTCAAAGCGTCTATGAAACGTATGAAACATTTGGCTTTAAAAACATTGTGGTGAAGTTATCTACACGCCCTGAAAAGCGCGTTGGTAGCGACGAGATCTGGGACAAATCTGAACAGGCATTGGCCGAAGCACTGCAAGTGAATGACATTGAATTCGCTTATCAGCCGGGAGAGGGCGCGTTTTATGGGCCCAAAATTGAATTTACCCTGCACGATTGTCTAGACCGCGCATGGCAGTGTGGCACCATACAGCTTGACTTTTCGATGCCCGGACGCCTTGGCTCAACCTATGTTGGTGAAGATGGAGAGCGCAAAGTGCCGGTCATGATCCACCGTGCTATCTTAGGTTCGCTAGAGCGCTTTATCGGAATTTTGACCGAAGAATACGCCGGATTCTTCCCAACGTGGTTAGCACCGAAACAAGTCGTGGTGATGAATATTACGGACAAACAGGCCGATTATGTGCATGAAGTTGTAAAAACTTTGCAAAAAAACGGCATTAGAGCAATATCAGACTTGAGAAATGAGAAGATAGGCTTTAAAATCCGCGAGCACACATTAAAGCGTGTGCCGTATATGCT
>CAZLGJ010000066.1:0-272 GCA_964559075.1 uncultured Glaciecola sp. | reverse complement strand
GAAATGGCTGACAACGCGGTTGCGGTTCGTACTCGACGCGGTGTCGACCACGGCAAAATGGCAACCACTGACTTTTTGAGTCACATTCTGCAAGACATTGCAGATAAAAACATAGATTAACTTTCTTGGAGGATTAGCAGATTAAAGGCGCTAACAAACAAAACCAGAGCGATAAAGCTCGTATCAATGATGAAATCACGGCTAAAGAAATTCGTTTAGTCGGGAAGGACGGCGAACAAGTTGGGATCACATCACTACGAGATGCCCAAGCC
>CAZLGJ010000065.1:0-15756 GCA_964559075.1 uncultured Glaciecola sp. | reverse complement strand
AATCTTTTATAATCAAAATGGTAGGCTATTACGACTAGTGTTGATCAAGGTCAAGAGAGTTTACTTTTTATTAACAAAATAAACGCACAGGAGTAACATGAAGCGCGGGTTGCATTTACAAAAAGCACGTTTTATTTACGTATTTTTCTTTGTATTTATATTTATAAATGGCTGTTCGGAACAAAAAGCACGCGAAAGCGCTATTTCTTGTACTTTGGATGAACAAAAATGCGTCATTAATTACAGTGAGGGTGAGACTTTAGTCGATTTTGCCCGCGCTCCAGTGACCGAAGAGCTGCTGAGTGTAAAAATTGTTTTACCCGCAGACCAAAAATTTATCGATGGCTATGTCGAAGGCGTGAATATGGAGATGGGTAAGAGCCCGTTTATGACTAATGCCGTGTCTGATAGGCTTGTTGAAGGGGAAATATTTCTTGGCAGTTGCACCGAGCGACACATGCAGTGGCAGCTTGTCATACGTTCACGAAACAAAAAAGACGCGATAGTCACCCAGCGCATCTTTTTTTCAACAATGCAATCTAATTAAAGCTGACTTTGCAGATAGTTTTCAAGCCCGAGAGCCTTAATGAGATGAAGCTGTTGCTCAAGCCAATGTGCGTGGTCCATCTCAGTGTCTTCTAGCAGCGTCATCAGCATGTCTCTTGTCACGTAATCGCGCTCCTGTTCGCACAACGCAACGACGTCGCGTAACTTACTCGCTACTTCGTACTCAACGCGTAGATCGCTTTCTAACATTGAAGGGACGTCAGTGCCAAGCATAAAGCCAGTGCGAGTTACCATATCCGGCTTGCCTTCTAAAAAGAGCATGCGCTGGATGAGCAGGGTTGCGTGTCCCTTTTCATCATCAAATTCGTGATTGATGCGCTCATAAAGTTTGTTATAGCCCCAATCTTCATACATTTGCGAGTGGAGAAAATACTGGTCCATCGCCGCCAGTTCATAGCTCAGTAGCTCGTTAAGCGCGTCGATTATTGCCTGTTTGCCTTGCATAATATGCTCCTATTCTTAATGTCTTAAACTTGGGCTTGTAAATAAAGTGCCAGTCCCATGTCGTCAATTTGTTGGGCTTGGGTATCAAGGTGGTCTAGATAATCTTCTTCATAGTTAAGGATATCAACCAGTAGGTCTCGGGATACATAATCCTGTGCTTGCTCGCATTGCTCAACCGCATCTCGTACTAACGCAATATGCTCCTGTTGAAAGCGTTGATCACAACTCAGCATCTCAGTTGGGTTTTCACCAATATATAACTTACCGAGCGCCTGCAAGTTCGGTAGCCCTTCGAGAAACAAAATGCGTTCAATAATCGCATCAGCTTGTTTCATGTCTTTGATGGATTTTTTGTACTCTGATTCGTTAAGCTGGTTAAAGCCCCAATTTTTGTACATGCGTGCGTGCAAAAAATACTGATTAATCGAGGTGAGTTCGGAAGTCAGAACATTATTGAGTAATGCGTTAATGCCAGTAGCTGCTTTCATGAGTGATTCTCCTTAGCCATTTATATAAGTATATCGCGAATACGCGAAATAACAACCGGGAAATTGGTGAAAATTCAATAAAAACAATGGCTTGCTAATGTTAATTGTTATCAATTCGATTGCTTATTTAATCCCGCCCACTGCATGCTTTCCTCGGCGAAACCCAGTCCAGCTTCGTTAAAGAAATTAAAGACTTTATCGACACCATTGTCCACTAACGGCTGAACCTCATCTTCAAAGCGGGCTATCGCGGCGATCTTACCCTGAAACCCAACCCGATTAAGCTGTTCAGTCACGTTACTCATATCTTCTATTGAAGGCAAGGCGATGAGGACTAATTCGAGTTGACTGACATTGAGGTTTTCCCACAGATCGACATCCTCACCGTCACCCACTAGGACGTTTTTGCCGAGTTTGGCCATAGCCTCAGTTTTAACAGGATCCGAGTCCATGCCCCAGACTTGATTGCCCATTTGTGCATGTAAGGCAGTAAATGCGCCTTTGCCAACGCGTCCCATGCCCACGACTAATACTTTACCACAGGCGAGTTTAGGGTAGATATCTTGAGCTAGCGGAGTAGGGTGCTCGTAGCGTTTGAGCAAGTCCTTTTGGTCGCCATAAAAATGGTGTGAGTGCTTGTAAAGCAAGCTGCTGAACACAAAACTAAATGAAGCTGAAAGCGCAATCACGACTAACCATTGTGGGTCCAATAAATTCGCCCCCACAGCGACAGCACCGACAATCAAGCCAAACTCAGAAAAATTTGCCAGCAGCAAGGAGGTTAAAAATGCCGTTCTAGCGCGCAGCTGCAAGCGGGTAAATAACCAAAAGAACAGCGCAAATTTGACTGGCAGCAGCAAGGTTAGCACTAGGGCCATACCGAGCATTTCTAGTGAAGGCAAAGCGGTTAAGCCAATGGTGAGGAAAAAGCCCACCAAAAATAAGTCTTTAAAGGCGTATAATGCTTTTGACAGTTCGTTGGCTTTGACATGAGAGGCCAATAGGACCCCGGCAATTAATGCGCCCAAATCCCCTTTGACCCCAACGGCTTCAAATAAATGATAAGCACCAAAGGCAAATATAAGACCGGTCAGCGGTAGCATTTCACCGTGCCCAGATTTGAACAATAGCTGGTGCACAATCGGGCGCAACGGCAATAGCAAAAATAACCCCAAAGCGTAAATACTAGGCAGTTTGCCGGTGCTGATCACGAGGAACAAGACGGCTAAAATGTCTTGGATCACCAAAATGCCAATGGCAAGTTTACCGTGTCGGGTTTTCGCCTCACCGGCCTCATCGAGGATTTTGACCACACATACCGTGGAACTAAAGCTTAGAGCAAAGCCAATCAGCGCCGCAGTTGCAAGGGTAATATCAAACATAGCGATCATCACCACTTGGCTAACCACAAACAGCAGCGCACTTAATAGAGTCACCCAAAGGACAGTGTGTGATAAACCTGATAACCAGACCGACTTCGCGAGCAGATCTTTGACGTGAAGCTTGAGGCCAATCGTAAACAACAAAATGGTGATCCCCAAGTCGGCTACCATTTGGAGTGTGTCGTTGTTACTGTATCCAAGCGCATTTAAGATGAAACCTGCTGCCAAAAACCCAATCAATGGCGGTGTATTTGCAAGCTTGGCAGTTAAGCCACAGATAAAGGCGACCAGTAACAGCATAAAATCCATGTATCAATTCCTAATGTGTGCTTTAAGTTATAAGGTGAATCTCAAAACATTATTGTAAAAAGCGCATCATTTCTCGTGCCGTAGCAGTAGGCGCTTCTAACATTGGCATGTGACCCAAGTCATCCCATTCGATTGAAATACCACCCGTGCCAGCTTGCCAGATAGGTGCTGCTGAAATATCAATAAACGCGTCTAGTTTACCCCATAGTAATAGAACCGGACAGTGAATGTCTCCTAGACGTTGGTTGAGAAAATCATCGTGCTGATAAAAATCGGCAAAAATGTGCTCGAGTTGAGCGCGTTTTCTCACATACTCCCCAGCGATACCGCGCAGCACGAACTTGGGGATAAAGGGCGGTTTGGCCATCGACATGCTATAAAAGCTCGTAAACTGTGCGGGGTTATCCATAAAAAATGGGTTGCGCCCCTGCTGCGCAATTTGTTCAAGTTGACTCGCTTGAGGAGAAATAACACCAGCGGGGTCGACACAGATGATACGCATCACTAACTCCGGAAATGTGATGGCATATTGCGCGGCCATGAAGCCGCCCATTGAGTTACCGGCAATGGTGCATTTAGTGATGCCCAGTTGTGTTAAAAAAGCATTTAGCCTTATAACTTGATTGGGCACGCTATAGTTGAGTGTGGCATCATAAGCACTGCTGCCATGCCCCGGCAAATCTGGAATAATAACGCGAAATGACTTTTGTAAGTGACGGGCACAGCGCAACCACACCCCTGCATCGGCACTGAAGCCGTGCAACAATATCAAAACGGGCAAATCTTCACGCTGATTATCCCGCTGATTATCAAAGTAATGCCAAGTGACACCACCTACTTGACGAATATGAGCGGAAAAACCATACAAAGTGGCTTCAAGTTGCTGGCTCAGATGATAGACGCGCAGTCCCAGTGACATTATTGAAAGCCCTTATGTTGCGGGTCATAATCTTTTTTATCCGCAATTTTGACCATGCTTTTGCCGATCATTTTGACCAAGCGCGGCAGTGATAATAAACGCGATGCCCAATACGTTTTATTGGCTTGATTGCCATAGACAATTCGCGGTTGTTTTGCAGCAACTTGCTTGAGCACATGCTCGACAATTTCATCACATGGCGTGGTCAAAAACTTTTCTTTAAACTTGGCTGTGTTTTGTGAACGCGCAATATTGGTATCGACACCACCTGGATGCACAAGATGCACGCCGACATGTGGATGCACGTGGGCCAACTCCACCATTAAGGCTTCAGTGTAGCCTTTGACGGCAAACTTACTGGCGCAATAGTCCGAAGCGTTAGGGGAGCCGATCAGGCCAAAGATGCTGCTAACATTGATAAGGTGACTGTGCGGGCTTTGCACTAACAAGGGCAAAAAAGTCCGCGTCCCGTATACCACCCCCATAAAATTAACATCCATTGTCCGCTTAATCTGAGTCACCGTGCTGGCCCACACTGGCACCGTCGCGCCTTCAATGCCGGCATTGTTAATCAATACATCACACCCTTGGTAGGTCGTTTGGCAGAGCGCTTTAAACTGTTGCCAGTCTTTTTGTTTACTGACATCCATCACCAAATGCGCACAGGGTTTGGCCGTGATTTTTTCAACCAATGTCACTGTTTGCGCCAATTCCTCGGCATCGATATCTGATAGGACAACTCGCGCCCCAATTTTACTCAGTAACATGGCATAGCTGCGGCCCATTCCGGAGCCTGCACCGGTAATGGCAACGATTTTATTGTTATAATAGTGATGCATTGACATAATTTCCTATTGTAGGTGATGATGCTCGGGTTTGAAGCGCTTACACATGCGCTTAAAACGAAAAGTAAAATCGGGGTATAGTGCAACGACTTTTCCCGCTTTGTTTTGATACCAACTTTTACATCCACCCCAGCTCCAGACTGTGCGCTGCATTTGTTGATGGATACTAGTTGTATAGGCTTGTTCGGCTTCAGGTGTAACGGCAATACTGCTGCGTCCTGAGCTAATAACGTGATCAATAGCACTAGCAATATAGGCCATCTGCGATTCAAGCATAAATAATGCCGAGGTATGCCCGATACCAGTGTTGGGGCCGCCAAACATGAAAAAATTAGGAAACGCAGGCACGGTCGTGCCCAAATAAGCACGCGCATAACTCTGCCAAGCATCAGCTAAACACGTCGCTTGGCGTCCTTGGACTGGGTACGATATCAGGCCATCCGCAGCATCAAAGCCGGTAGCAAATACCACCAAATCACATTCGATTTGCTCACCTTGGGTGGTAATGATACCTTTATCATAAAAGCGCGCAATCCCATCATGCTTATCATGCAGCGACACATTGCTTGCAGCAAGCGCAGGGTGCAGGGTATTGGATAAAATGATCCGTTTGCAGCCAATAGTAAAGTCAGGCGTTAATTGTGAGCGCAGATGCGGATCCTTGATGTGTTTTTTGAGCAAGCGCTTAGCCGGCCATTCGCCGAGTACCTTCAACAAAAAAGGGGCATGTTTAAAGCCCATAAAGCGCAGTTCATTGAACCAATATAAGCTACCTCGCAAAGCGTTATAAAACCATGTTTGTTGTAACAAGCGCTGCACCCAACGAGGGAACGCCATGTCAGGTCTTGGGATCACCCAATGCGGGGTGCGCTGGAATACATGTAAATGTGACACATCAGGTTGAATAGCGGGGATCACCTGTGTCGCAGACGCACCACTGCCAATAATCGCTACGCGTTTGTCACGGTAAGTCACCGTTGGGTCCCACTGATTGGTATGAAAGTGGGGGATACTGAGGCTATCTAATCCGGCAAAATCTGGAATCACAGGGGTTGATAATGCGCCTGTGGCATTGAGCAAAAACTGACAGGTCAATAATTCAGTATCATTGACGGTGACTTGCCAACGTTGTTCTTGCTCTTGCCATTGTGCATTGGTGACAGTGGCACTGGTGCGCGTATGAATTGCCAAAGCAAAGCGCATGTAAATATCTTGAGTATAGGCGGCTAATTCGTCTTGATGCGCAAACATACGCGTCCATGGATGTGGCATATTAGACAGGGAGTACAGTGGAGAGTGCACATCAACAGCCGCTCCGGGGTATCGGTTTTGCACCCAAGTACCACCGACAAAGTCGCGCCGTTCAAGCATCACAAAATCGTGCCAACCGCGCTGTTTGAGGTTGATGGCGGCAATTTGCGCCGCAAATCCAGATCCAACAATGATGAATTGATAATGCAAAATTTGTCCCTTTTTGCTTTATAGTAATGCGACTTTAGTTGGTTGCCAATATTTCTTTGGGGGGTTTTGTAATTATTACCTATAATGTATTTACTTTATACGAAAGTAGTAAAATCATATTACGTCTCATGGTGAACATTTCTTACATGATGTTTGCCTGGTATTTATGGATGAGTGACAATTATGTTGAAAGAAGAATTGAAAGATGCAATAACGGAAATGGCACATTATGTTCGCGATACTAACGAATCTAGCCAGTACTCCAGTCAATCCTCAGTGGATGATGAGCTTGATTTAGTGATGTGCGATTCGAATTTGTTGGGCTCTCTAGTTGACATGCTCAATGCCATTCCAGCGCAA
This sequence comes from uncultured Glaciecola sp., assembly GCA_964559075.1. GTDB lineage: Bacteria > Pseudomonadota > Gammaproteobacteria > Enterobacterales > Alteromonadaceae > Opacimonas. Next base: position 8,981 of record CAZLGJ010000065.1, on the reverse strand, counting down.
TCACCGCAGATGAATGAAGACTTTGAAGATGCGCTTGAGGCCATCGCCTACCAAAAAATCAAAAGCAAGCTGTAACCCATAAACATTAAACCTCATTTCAAAAGAGACTTGAGGTTTTTTTGTGCCTGCTATTTATGTTTGTGTCCTCGAAAGGTTAACAGGGCAACGCAACTCGTGATCGCTGTGACCGTTAGCAACACCCATAACGCCGTTTGATTGACTTGCTGATAGAGTGCAAAGCGGATCAGCTCAACGCCATAGGTAAATGGGTTGTAGTGACAAATCCAAAACAATACCTCGCTCGATTCACGAATTTTCCACAGCGGATACAGTGCGCTTGACATAAAAAACATGGGGAAAATCACAAAATTCATCACCCCGGCAAAGTTTTCTAGCTGTTGAATAAAGTTAGCCAGTATCACGCCTAGGGCACCTAAGAAAAACGCCGTAATAAAAATGGCGGGCAGCGCATAAAGCACGCCTTGCCAAGCAATATCGACATCAACCAAGTAGGTCAGGGCAATAAAAATAATCACTTGCAGAAGTGACAGTAAGGCGCTGGCAAAAAGTTTACCAAACAACAAAAAACCGCTTGATAGAGGGCTCATCATTAACACTTTCATGCTGCCCATCTCGCGATCATAGACCATAGACAGCGAATTTTGCATACTGTTAAACAAGACAATCATCGCGCACAAGCCGGGCACGATATACTCTTGATACAAAATATAACTTTCGTAGGGCGGCATGATCGAGACACCGAGCACACTGCGAAATCCTGCGGCAAATACCACTAACCACAGTAGCGGACGCACTAAGGCACTGAGTAAACGAGAGCGATTATGCCAAAAGCGGATCAACTCACGCTGGTTGATCGCTACAAACGCAATCCATAGGCTCATCACTAGATCGCCTCCTCAGACTGTGTTGATGCGCAATACCAGGCAAAGACACTGGGGTAATTACCATCAGCAAGGAGTTCTGCGGTTACGCCTTGCGCCTGCACCGTGCCTTGGTGCAGCAGAATTAACTGGTCATCACCGGCAACTTCATCCATCAAATGTGTCGTCCACAATAGTGTGGTTTGGTTATCTTTGACATATTGACGCAGAATTTTTAATACTAATTGTCGTGTATCAGCATCTAAACCAACGGTCGCCTCATCCAGTAACAAATATTGCGGCTGATGGATCAGGGCGCGGATGATTTCTAAGCGGCGTCTGTGGCCTTGGTTTAAGCTTTTTGCCGGCGCCGCTAGCCGATCCTTGAGAGCGAATTGGGTCAATAATGCTTCACAACGCTGCAACACTTCTGCTTTTCCAATGCCGTGTAAGGCACCAAAGTAGGTGAGGTTTTGTTGTACGGTCAAATTCAAATCTAGCGTGGGCTGTTGAAATACCACGCCTAGCTGCCGCATAATTGCGCTGCGATAATCTTGAAGCGCCTGAGCGCCGAAAGTAATTGTTCCTTGTTGGATGGGCAGCAGACCGGTCAATAATGCAAAAAGGGTGCTTTTTCCCGCACCATTAGGACCCAAGATCACGTTGAAACCAGGTGAAAGATCCAGGCTCACTGATGCAAGCGCTGTTTTTTTGTAGTAGCGATGGTGAATGTCTGAAATTTGAATGCTGTGCATTATTTAACGGCAACACCCCAAGGGTAGCGCCCCACCTTGACGGTTTTAATGACCTTGCGACTAGCGGTATCAATCACCGATACATCACTGCTGACGCCGTTAGTCGTTAATAGGCGTTGTTGTGCTTGGTCAAAGGCCAATTGCCAGACGCGACGGCCGACCAAAATATAATCTTCCACTTCATAGGTGTCGGTATTGATAACGGCAACATGGTTTGCCGGTCCAAGAGCGACAAAGGCATAGGGTGCATCTCTTAACAAGACGATCCCTACTGGCTGGACGCGGTCTTTGTGGATCCCTCTGATCTTGAACGTGATCTCTTGGACTTGGGTTTGAGTTTCAACATCAAATACGTGAACTGTGCCGCCAATTTCGGCGCTGACCCAAAGATATTTATCGTCTTTGGTAAAATACGCAGAGCGCGGCCGTGAACCAACAATATTGTTGGCAAAATTCTCATTAGTCTCGGTATCAATCCAATGCACCATATTGGTAGTTTCTGAGGTCACCACTACAATTGAACCGTCATTGCTCACGGCCAATCCCTCTGGCTCAACGCCAACGTCAATCTGCGTGATGACGGTTGTCGTTGGGATGTCAATCACTGTGAGTAAGGCATCGTCCTCATTGGCCGTGTACATGATTTTGTCGTTGGGGTGCAGGGCAATCGTTTCTGGATCGTCGCCTGAGGGGAGTTCACCAACGATTTGATCAGTGGCGACATCAAGGATTTGAATGCGGTCTGAATCTGATGCACAGATATAAGCAAGCGTGTGATCTTGGTTAAACAAAAAGCCGCGAGGTCGCTCGCCTACCGGGATAGTCTTGACCACTTCATACGAGTCCAAATCAATGACAGAAATAGTATCGTCCTTTTCATTGGTCACGTATGCAAATTCTGGCTCTGCGGATGCAAGACCGACCTGCAAAGCGCAGCAAATACTCGCAACAAATGCAGCGAAGCGAAACTTATTGGCAACGTTCATGGCTATCAAATCCTAATGTATCTAAATCAGTTACCGGATGGATAAACCCTTCCAGCGGTGCATTGGTTAACAGACCAGAGTCATGGGCAAGTGCTATAGGCATACGCAGTTGGCCGTTGGGCTGTCTAAAAGTAAGTTTGCGACCCTTGTACGCAGCAAGTGCAAAATCAGGTGCCTGTAGAGCCGCTTTGATGACATCGCTTGCTGTATTTCGGGTACTTTGCGCAGCCGTTGCAATCGCTTTGACGGCGAGATAGCTGGTAAAGTCTAGCGATGTCATTGTACGCTCATGAGAGTCAGTAAAGCGGTTTTGCAGCTGTCTTGCGCCCCATTGTTCAATAGTGGGGTGCCAAGTGACAGACTGCAACCCAAAATCCCCAATAACTGGGGCATGCAGCGCATTATTATACTGTAACGCGTAACCAAATTGGCGTTGGTGATCAGCGACAAAGAGCACATCGTAGGGGCGTTTTGTTTTGGTAAACTGAGGTACCTCTTTATAAGCGACCCGACGTAAATCAAAATCGCCAGTCCAAGCTTTTTGTTCGATAATGGTAAACTTAAAGCGCTTAGCCATACGCGCGATGCTATCAACATAGGACGTATCCGCAGGATGGTCGCCATGCACAACTAAGATATTTTTAAGACGCTGTTGCAACATCCACTGACCCAATGCATCGCTTTGCATTGCGTATGAGGGCATAGTGTGAAGCATGTTAGCGAAGCACTGTTGGGCTCGCCAAACATTCGCTTGGCTGCGAATATTTATAAATGTGGTATTGGGAAAGGTGGTGGTTAATCGCGAAAAGTGATCTTGTGCATCTGTTTCGTTGAGATTGAGTAAGACAAACTCATATTGGCCTGAAAACGCATTTAGGGTGACCGACTCAAGCGCTAGTTGATATCCCAAAAAGCGACCTGTTTTGTTTGCTTCAACAATCGCCAAACTTGCACCAGCGACACCCTCATTGTTAGGACGTTCTAAATAGGTAGGGGTGCCCGGAAAGCTTTGATAATCACTGCTGATAATGCCAATTTCAATGCGCTGCTGTTGCGCGTGCACAGAAGTCAAAGACAACAAGAACAAAACGAGGATGAATGGATACAGGAACGAGCGCAAGAGTAGATACTTTTGTTAACTTACTTAACGACATAGTAAAACAGCTTGTTAAGCCATTAAATAGTGTTATTTACAAATCCTACTAAAGGAGGATAACCGCACCACCAAAGTCTACTTATCTGGGGTGTGCTTTCTCCATTAAAATATTAACTGTTAAATTTCACACGGATAATAAAATGAAAAAATATGTCTTGTTCTTAATGATGTTTTTGTCTGCGCAGGCTGCTGCTCATGGCAATGTCACTCCACAGGGTGCTGATAGCTCAGAAATGCCTGAAATTATGGACGGTGACGAAGACGAAGACGGCTGGGTATTTGAAAATCCGTATCGCAACCTCGATGATGCTTTAAAGACAAAAGTGGTCAAGTTTGGTGAATCTGCATACAGCAATAACTGTGCAGGTTGTCACGGATTACATGCACAATCAGGTGGAATCAACCCAGATTTGCGTGAACTGAATCCAGAGGTAATGGAAGATGACGAGTGGTTTGTCGAGCGTTTGCGTTTTGGCTCATCTAAAGGTATGCCAGCCCTTGGCGGTATTCCTGAAGGTTCAGATGCACCTATCCTCGATCAAAAAACCTTATGGGCAATTAAAACTTACGTTGAAGCACGTCGCGTTGTTGCGATTGCTGAAGGCGAGATTGACGGCGAATAAAAATTAGCACATCATAATTTCAGTCCAAATTATTATATGATGTTATGAAAACTATTCTCTTATTCTTATGCTTGGCTGTGTCGTTTTGCAGCCAAGCGCGTTCTCTTGAAGATATCGAAGATAGCGGCTACATTATTATTGCCGTCTACGATGACTACGCCCCTTATTCCTTCAAAGACAATGATGAGCCACGCGGCATTGACGTGGACATAGCCCAAGCCATTGCCAATGATATTGGTGTTGAACTGCGTATATTGTGGGTCACACCAGACGAAACCCTAGAAGATGATTTGCGCAATGCCATTTGGAAGGGGCATATTATTCACAGAACCAAAGCTGACATTATGATGCGCACGCCGTTTGATAAAGATTATGCGTTGCTCAGAGATGACGTTGGTTTATTGGTCAATGAGTTGGTGCACTTTTTTGGTCCTTATCAAACCGAGTCATGGGCTGTTTTGCACTCGCTAGCACGTTTGCCGGATCTTTCTACTATGAACTTTTTCGCTTATCACAACGTTGGCGCAGAGGTGGATTCGGTGCCGCACTTTTATTTGATGTCTTCGTTTGGTGGCCGGTTTAGTAAGAACACCACGCATTATAAAACGATTGAAGAAGCAGTGGATACCTTGGTTAATGGCGATGTCGACGCGGTTATGGGCCTGCGTTCTCAGATGCACTATCATCAAGGGCTCCATGGGGATAATTACGCCATTGCCAGCATGGGCTTCCCGCAATTAGCCAAACAGCAGTGGGATATTGGCATGGCGGTTCACACTGACTTTAGAGCGCTTTCTTATGTTGCTGGGGATGTGATTACAGCCATGCTAAATGATGGTCGTTTAAACGCTATCTTCGCTAAATATAACGCACCACTCCAAGTGCCGGCTTATTATTCCGAATAAATTTTTCAATGTATTTATTTGGCTTTTCCTCCTAAAGGATGAGGAAATTAAGACCCGAGTCGAATGTAACTTTATTTACATCTTATTTACCATCATTGTGTAAATTAATTTTGCTAGTTTGTTGAGCAAATACATTTTCATTACCGAGGATAAAGGCAATGCCAAATAAAACACACATGAAATCTCTAGCAGTATCCATGATGCTAGCTTTTTCGGCTGGCTCTGCAACTGCAGGTGTCACTGATAAAGATATATTAACTGATCACCTAACCACTGACCAAATCGTCACTAACGGAATGGGCCTACAAGGTCAGCGCTTTAGTACCCTAGATACGATTAATAAAGATACCGTTGACGATATCCGTGTTGCGTGGGCATTTTCACTTGGTGGTGAAAAGCAGAAAGGTCAAGAAACTCAGCCGATGATCAAAGACGGCGTGATGTACATCACCGGTTCTTATTCTCGTGTATGGGCGGTTGACGCGCGTACTGGTAAAGAGTTGTGGCAGTATGAAGCACGCTTACCTGACGGTATCATGCCTTGCTGTGACGTGATCAACCGTGGTGTGGCGTTATATGATGACTTAGTCATTTTTGGTACCCTGGATGCAAAATTAGTGGCATTGCACAAAGATACTGGTAAGACAGTATGGAAAAAGAAAGTAGAAAGCTATAAAGCCGGTTACTCGATCACTGCCGCCCCAATCATTGTTGATGGTAAAGTCATTACCGGTGTATCTGGTGGTGAATTTGGTATCGTCGGCGCAGTCCGTGCTTATGATGCGAAAACAGGTAACCCTGTGTGGGAGCGTCCTACCGTTGAAGGCCACATGGGTTATGTATGGGTTGAAGGTAAGAAAACGGAAGCCGGCATTTCTGGTGGCGCACCTGGTCAAACGTGGCCTGCAGACTTGTGGAAACACGGTGGCGCAGCCCCATGGTTAGGCGGCACGTACGATCCTGACACACATTCACTGTTCTTTGGTACTGGTAACCCTGCGCCGTGGAACTCTCACTTACGCCCTGGCGATAACTACTTCTCAGCATCGCGTCTAGCGATTGACCCAGATAATGGCCAAATCAAATGGCATTTCCAAACCACACCACATGATGGTTGGGATTATGATGGCGTAAACGAAGTCATCTCATTTGATTATAAAGACCAAGGCAAAACAGTCAAAGCGGCAGCCACTGCTGACCGTAACGGTTTCTTCTATGTATTAAATCGTGAAAACGGTGACTTTATCCGTGGTTTCCCATTTGTTGATAAAATCACTTGGGCATCTGGTTTGGATGAAAAAACGGGTCGTCCTTTATACGTCGCCGCAAACAGACCAGGTAACCCAGCAGACTCTGCTGATGGCAAGCAAGGCTCAACGGTTGTTGCGGCTCCTGCGTTCCTAGGTGGCAAAAACTGGATGCCGATGGCTTATTCACAGGATACAGGTTTATTCTACGTACCGTCTAATGAATGGGAAATGGATATCTGGAACCAGCCTACTTCGTACAAAAAAGGCGCAGCTTACTTAGGTGCTGGTTTTACTATCAAGTCAATTGAAGACGATTACATCGGCGTATTGCGTGCCATTGATCCTAAAACGGGTGAAGTAGTATGGCGTCACAACAACTACGCACCACTATGGGGCGGTGTGTTAGCGACTGCTGGTGGCCTAGTATTTACTGGTAACCCTGAAGGTTTCTTAATGGGCTTCGACGATAAAACCGGTGAGAAAGTGTGGGAATTCCAAACTGGTTCAGGTATCGTTGGTTCGCCTGTAACGTGGGAAATGGACGGTGAGCAATACCTCACAGTTATCTCAGGTTGGGGTGGCGCTGTTCCATTATGGGGTGGTGAGGTTGCTAAGCGCATCAAGCACCTAAACCAAGGCGGTACTGTGTGGACTTTCAAGCTGCCGCAAAAGTACGCAAAAAACTAATTCTGATTAAATAGTTGCTAATCAGTTAAAGCCCTCTCGTGTAGAGGGCTTTTTTTATGAAAAAGATTTTTTATTAACACCATTAATCTCCTCCCAAAGTAGGGTTTTTTTACTGCCATTGCATCATGGTTTCTTTTACACAAAGTGCCATTATGTTTAACGTAATCCCGCATGTGCTAAGCACATTTTTTTCTGAACATTTTAAAAGGGCTTTAACATGATTTATGCAAACCCAGGCAGCGAAGGCGCTGTTATCAACTTTAAAAATAAATATGACAACTTTATTGGCGGCAAATGGGTTGCACCAGTAAAGGGTGAATACTTCACTAATACTTCTCCTGTTAATGGCGGCGATATCTGTCAGATCCCTCGTTCAACTGCGGAAGACATTGAGTTAGCCATTGACGCAGCCCACGCGGCTAAAGATGCATGGGCGGCAACCTCTGTTGCAGCGCGCTCAAACATCCTTTTACAAATTGCTGACCGCATGGAACAAAACCTTGAGAAGCTAGCAGTAGCGGAAACGTGGGACAACGGTAAAGCGGTTCGTGAAACCTTGAACGCCGATGTGCCTTTATGTGTTGATCACTTCCGTTATTACGCTGGCTGTATCCGTGCGCAAGAAGGCACGTTATCTGAAATCGATGAAAACACCATCGCGTACCACTTCCACGAACCATACGGTGTGGTTGGTCAAGTTATCCCTTGGAACTTCCCATTATTGATGGCAGCATGGAAACTAGCACCAGCATTAGCTGCAGGTAACTGTGTTGTACTTAAGCCTGCGGAGCAAACGCCTGCCTCTATCTTGGTTATGTTAGAGCTGATAGAAGATCTACTTCCAGCGGGTGTTCTAAACGTAGTTAACGGTTTTGGTAAAGAAGCCGGTGAAGCACTAGCGACATCTACTCGCATTGCCAAAATTGCCTTTACTGGTTCAACCCCAGTAGGTGAGCACATCCTTAAGTGTGCTGCTGAAAACCTCATTCCTTCAACGGTAGAGCTTGGCGGTAAGTCACCTAACATCTACTTCAGCGACATCATGAACCAAGAAGACGAGTTCATCGACAAGTGTGCAGAAGGTTTTGTGCTTGGCTATTTTAACCAAGGTGAAGTATGTACTTGTCCGTCACGTGCACTGATTCAAGAAGACATCTATGATGCCTTCATGGAACGTGTGTTAGCTAAGACTAAAGCAATCAAACGCGGCAACCCGCTTGATACCGATACTATGGTTGGTGCGCAAGCGTCAGGTCAGCAATATGAGAAGATCCTTTCTTATATTGATATCGGTAAGCAAGAAGGTGCACAAGTTGTGACTGGTGGCGAGAAAGAGCTTATCAATGACGAGCTAGACACAGGCTACTATGTACAGCCTACGATCTTAAAAGGCGACAACAGCATGCGCGTTTTCCAAGAAGAAATTTTTGGTCCAGTCATCGCTGTAACTACCTTTAAAACTGAAGAAGAAGCGCTTGCAATTGCAAATGACACTGAGTTTGGTTTAGGTGCAGGTCTATGGACACGTGACTCAAATCGCGCATACCGTGTAGGTCGTAAGATCCAAGCCGGTCGTGTATGGACTAACTGTTACCACTTATATCCTGCGCACGCAGCGTTTGGTGGTTATAAGAAGTCTGGTATCGGCCGTGAAACACACAAGATGATGCTTGATCACTATCAACAAACTAAGAACCTATTGGTTAGCTATGACATTAACCCACTTGGTTTCTTCTAA
>CAZLGJ010000064.1:0-16013 GCA_964559075.1 uncultured Glaciecola sp. | reverse complement strand
GCTAAGTAGTGCTTGTCCTGTGCATTAAGCGTACCGACAATGCCGAAATCAATCCCGATATAATAAGGGTCGTGGGGGCGGTCTAAACCAACAAAAATATTGCCCGGATGCATGTCGGCATGAAAAAAACTATCGCGGAAAACTTGCGTGAAAAACACTTCGACGCCACGCTCTGCCAAGAGCTTCATGTTGACGCCGCGATCGGCTAAGGTGTCAATATCTGAAACAGGCGTACCAAAAATGCGCTCCATCACAATGACGTTACGCGTGCAATAATCGGTGTAAAAATGCGGCACGTACAGTGCTTTAGAGTCGCTGAAATTTTGTTTGATGTGCATGCCGTTAGTTGCCTCACGCACCAAGTCCAATTCATCAAAAATCGTTTTTTGGTACTCTTCAACAACTTCTACAGGGCGCATACGCTTGCCATCTGGGAGCCATTTTTGCACGACCGCAGCAATCGTGCGCAACAGCTCTACATCGGATTCGATAACTGGCGCAATATTAGGACGGATAACCTTGACCACCACATCCGAGCCACAGTCTTTGAGTTTGGCACTGTGCACCTGCGCAATTGATGCCGATGCCATTGGGTTGATATCAAAATCACTAAACAGATCGTCAATACTATCGAGCTTGAGCGATTGCACGACGGTATCTAAGGCAATCTGTCCATCAAACGGCAACACGTTATCCTGCAAAATCGCCAGTTCATCAGCAATATCCAGTGGGATCAAATCGCGTCGCGTAGAGAGCATCTGACCAAATTTGATAAATACCGGACCTAGCGATTCGAGCGCTAAACGCAGCCGCACCCCACGCGATTGATGGCGGTGCTGATTGCGCAACCAAAAAATACTGTGTCGGCCAATACGCACATACCATGGCATCCAATGTGCCGGTAACATATCGTCTAAGCCATATTGCAAAATTACTTTGGCGATTTGATAAAAACGTTTACTGGCCATCTATTCTACATCTCATTGATTAGTCGCGACTTGCGCTAGGGGAAGGCGGGGTGGCCTGCTGTTCAAGACGTGCTAAACGCGCCTGCAGGCGGTCTGTTGCTACGCGGACTGCAGTTACATCATCACAAAAATCAGCCACAAAAATGGCCGGTGCGATCAGGCGTTTTTCTTCTATCAATGCTTCTGCCAAAATCACCTGGAGATTGTCACTATGCAGCTTGACGCTGGCCATTTGTTGTTCATGAAAACTGAGGATTGCCTGCGCAGCACGTTCGCCGAGTAAGCGTGATAAAAACCCCTCCCATGACAAGGAAAGCTGACTCAATGCATGGTTGAGCTGTTGTAAAACCTGCAAGTCGCCCTGCAAATCCAGTTTATCGGCTTTGATTAACGCGGTGAGCTGGCTGGTATCGCGTACTTTATCCAGCGCACTTAAGGCTACCACCAACGAACAGTCGACCGCGTCATGCGGTACGGGTTGATGCGGGATACTGATATCGATATGCGCATTAGAAAACGCTAAGATCACCGGAACGGGCAATGGCGTCAGCTGTAATTGGAGGGTTTTGCCGGTTAGCGGGGCAAAGGCCTTTTGCTGCTGCGGATCAAGCTTGAGAATTGCGTTACTCGCGCTTGTCAACAATTCGGCAAGCAGTTCACGCCACAACATTAAAATTTGAATCCCTTGTGCAGCGCGACAATACCGCCGGTTAGGTTAGTGTAGGTCACATCTTCGAAACCTGCAGTACGCATCATATCGGCCAGCGTATCTTGGTCCGGGTGCATGCGGATTGACTCTGCCAGATAGCGGTAGCTGTCGGCATCTTGCGCAACGAGCTCGCCCATTTTTGGTAGCAGATGAAATGAGTAAGCATCGTAGATTTTTTCTAAGGCTAGTGTGGTAGGTTTTGAAAACTCAAGCACTAACAAACGTCCACCAGGCTTGAGTACGCGAAAAATAGACGCTAGTGCGTTTTCTTTGTGCGTGACGTTGCGCAAGCCAAAGGCCATGGTCACGATATCAAACTGATCGTCATTAAATGGCAAATCTTCCGCGTTCGCTTCCACATAATCGATGTTATTGACCAGCCCCATGTCGCGCAGTTTGTCTTTACCTACCTCCAGCATGGAAGGGTTGATGTCCGACAGAGTCACTTTGCCAGTTGGGCCGACGATGCGTGAAAACTTCGCCGTTAAATCGCCAGTGCCACCTGCCAAGTCAAGCACCTGCATGCCTTTACGCGCGCCCGCAACGTCAATGGTGTAACGCTTCCATAAACGATGGATCCCCAACGACATCACGTCGTTCATGACATCGTATTTAGCCGCGACGCTGTCGAATACTTTAGCGACCAATGCTTCTTTTTTGTCAGTATCGACTTGTTGAAAACCAAAGTGGGTTTGCTTAGTATCGTTATCGTGCGTGGGGGTAGACTCAGTCGCGTTACTCATACAATTCTCTCAAGCATCCTATTTGCGTTTGCGTTTGCGTTTGCGTGGGTATCTTATCCGCTCATTGTAGCGAAAATTAGGCGACATAGATAGCGTTTGCAGACAGTATTAAGTGCTTATCATTTAGGTGCTGACCCCGACATAATTATCCCCGCAGCTATAGGCGACTAACTGACTTAACTCTGTCAAAGACCGTCCCGATTGTGACTGCCATGTCAAAAACGCATCTTGAATCGCTTTGAGGCTGCGTTTCGAGCGCGCAGACCCAGAGATAATTGCGTGTTGAGCAAAGTAATCTTCGACATCCTTTGACAGCAAAAACGTGTCCACACCCAGGGTCCGCAAGGTGTAAGGCCCGGTATTGCCGCCTAGCCGCGCGCCGTGCTGCTTGAGAAAGTCCCACAACCCAACGATATCGTCACTGGGCCAATTGGCAACAAACTGACCAAATGAACCATGTTGTTCCGAGACATCATGGATCATCAGCGCATTGGCTTTAATCGTTTTGACCTTGTTGTAGTTGCGAATGATGCGCGGATCGCTAGCTTTTTTTTCTAGCATATCCTCAGGCATCATCAACATTTTCTCAATATCAAAGCCCCAAAACACCTCTTCAAAATCCGGCCATTTGTTGCGCACGACGCGCCACACAAAACCAGACTGAAAGACTTTTTTGGTAAACTCAGCCAAAAAGCGATCGTCAGTGATCTGCGCAATTTGCCTTTGATGTAAAGGCTCATCGAGTAGACTCTCCAAAATGGACTGACTTTTTTTGCGTTTTACAGCACGCGCATATAGCGCGTCAAAAGATTCTAAACTCATATATTCTTATTGTTATGGTCATGCAATTAACTATGCAACAATTTATGCAGCAATGCCGCTATGTCGCAACAGGGCATCGACGCTCGGTTCACGTCCTTTAAACGCAACAAACAGGGTCATTGGATCTTGCGAGCCACCTTTTTCTAAAATATTTGTCAAAAAAGCCTGTCCTGTTGCTTGATCAAAAATTCCGTTTTCTTCAAACGAGGCAAATGCATCTGCAGAAAGCACCTCTGCCCACTTGTAGCTGTAGTACCCTGCTGCATATCCGCCAGCAAAGATATGACTAAAGCCGTTTTGGAAGCGGTTGAATGCAGGCGGCGTCAGTACGCTGACCTGAGCGCGAATTGTTTCAATAAAGGCCTGCACATCCACCGCTTCGGTTTGCATGTGTAAGGCAAAATCAAAGGTACTAAACTCGATTTGTCGCAACATTTGCATCGCCGATTGGTAGTTTTTGGCGGCGAGCATCTTATCCAATAATTCTTGTGGTAGTGGCTCACCACTCTCAACGTGCCCAGATATAAACTGCAGTGCTTGCGGCTGCCAGCACCAGTTTTCTAAAAACTGGCTGGGTAGTTCGACCGCATCCCAAGCCACGCCGTTGATCCCCGACACGCCCGCGATATCAATTTTGGTCAACATGTGATGGATACCGTGGCCAAATTCATGGAACAAGGTCACGACTTCATTATGCGTAAAACAGGCAGGCTTACCATCAACTGGGCCGCTAAAATTACAGGTGAGATAGGCAACAGGAAGCTGCAATGAATCGTCAAGACGGGTGCGGCGCACGCGACATTCGTCCATCCACGCGCCCCCGCGTTTTTTCTCACGGGCATACAAATCGAGATAAAAGCTGCCACGCAGATCATCTTGAGCATCAAAAATATCGTAAAAACCTACATCATCATGCCAAACAACCACATCGTCACGACGAATAATCTTTAGCCCGTAAAGTTTTTCTACTACTTTAAATAGACCGGGGATAACTTTGGTTTCAGGAAAATAAGGGCGCAATGTTTCGTCGCTGATGGCATATTTGGCTTGTTTTAATTTTTCAGAGTAATACGCAATATCCCACGCGTGTAGCTCGCTCTTGCCGTATTCGGATTGAGCAAATGCCTTTAGTTCATCTAGGTCCGCTTGAGCTTGCGGTTTGGATTTATCGGCCAAATCCTGTAGGAATGACAGCACATGGTCGGTGTCTTTCGCCATTTTTTTGGCCAACGATAGTTCTGCGTAATTCGCAAAACCCAGTAATTCGGCAAGCTCTTGGCGCAGAGCAAGAGTCTCTTGAATCGTTTGGGTATTGTCAAATTGCCCAGCATGGGGACCACATTCTGAGGCGCGCGTGACATAGGCAGTGTACATTTCTTCGCGCAGCCCTGTGTTATCGGCATACATGACGACCGGCAGGTAACTCGGAATATCCAGTGTAAAGACCCAGCCGGATAACTGTTTTTGCGTTGCCAGCTGCGCCGCAGCAGCTTTTGCAGAATCGGGTAAACCCGCCAGCTCACGCTCGTCAGTAATGTGTTTAGTAAACGCCATGGTGGCATCTAAAACGCGATTGGAAAAGCCGCTAGAGAGCTCGGATAGGCGCGCCTGAATGCTCGCGTACTGGGCTTTGCGCTCGGTATCTAAGGCGACACCAGAGAGCGTAAAGTCGCGCAACGCATTGTGCACCACCTGCTGTTGCGCAGTTGTTAGTGCGGCAAATTCTTCACTCTCAGCCAGTGCTTTGTAGCAAGCATATAAGCCCTGATGCTGTCCAACCCAGGTGCCGTATTCAGAGAGCATGGGTAAGCAAGCGTCATGCGCCGCACGCAGCTCGTCACTACTGACAACCGCGTTCATGTGACCAATCGGTGACCACAGGTTACTTAAATGCGTGTCGGCCTCATCAATAACGGTGACCAGTTCGGCAAAGCTCGCTGCCTTGTTGTCAACGACTTGATTGATGGTGTCTTTGCAATGCTCTATCGCATCAAAAATCGTCGTTTCGATAGAAGTGGCTTCAATGTGATCAAATGCTGGTAGGCCATTTGGGGCAATCCAATGATGAGAGTATAACATGCAGAGCATTCCTTGTTTATCAGTTAGTTATTTACGAAATATGGGTAAATGCACACTTTTACAAGGCGGCGCAGCCACCTTTTATACTAAAGTGTAGATTTGTTGGCGCTACATTGTAAATTGCCAAATATGCAACTATACCTAGTACTGTTTTAGATTAAGATGTATAGCTCATGCAAATTCAAACTTTATTACAGCTCAATTCAACTGATGAGAATTTAGATTTATTCTCGCATCCAGTGCTGGCCGAACTAATGAGCGTATCCGTATCAAAATGTGATTATCAGCATGCTTTATCGTCATTTTATTGCTGGTATTTATTTACTGAAGGTAAATTTACACAACATTTGACTACGCACTTTTTGTTTGAAATCAATTACAAGTTTAAAGTACCCGCTATTCAGCAGGATTTAGCTGAGCTCAACATCACGCTTGATAGATGTCTGCGTGAACGTCAACAGGCATACTTTTACGTCAAACAAGCCCATACTTATCCTTATCATCATTGGCTGGGTGTGCTCTATGTCGCAGAGCTATTGATACTCAATGGCGATAGAATCGCAAATAACGTCCATAATCGGCTTGGTTCGCAAACTTCTTCGCATTTTTATACGTTGTATCGCGAAGATCCTCAGCTGCACTTTATGCGCGTGTTACAAGCAATCGATATTCGCACCGATACACCAGAGCAAGCTGACGAGGTCATTCGCGGCGCGCAGTTTGCTTTTCAACACCTCCAACAGTGGCTTGATGTCACGCACGCGCACCAAAAAGTCGCCTAAATACTGACTTATCCTTTATTTGATCATAGTATGCGTTATGATAAATGCATAACTTATCAAAAAGGAATCTTATGCAAACGTTTGATTACATCTGCCTTGGTGGCGGCAGTGGTGGTATTGCCTCAGCTAATCGCGCCGCAAAACACGGAAAAAAAGTCGCATTAATTGAAGCCAAACACATTGGCGGTACCTGCGTCAACGTCGGTTGTGTTCCCAAAAAAGCCATGTGGTTTGGCGCGCAAGTCGCTGAAGCTATAAACCTATACGCACCTGACTATGGTTTTGATGTCACCCTGAACGGCTTTTCTTGGGAAACCTTAGTGGCATCGCGCGAAGCATATATCAAACGCATTCATGCTTCCTATGATCGCGTATTGGATAATAACGGCATCACCGTCATCAACGGCTATGGCAAATTTGTCGATGCCCACACCATTGAAGTCAATGGCGAGCTGTATACCGCTCCGCACATCAGCATTGCTACCGGTGGCTATCCGATTATTCCTAACTTACCCGGAGCAGAACTGGGCATAACTTCGGATGGTTTTTTTGCCTTAACCCAACAACCCAAGCGCGCAGTAGTGATCGGTGCAGGTTACATTGCGGTGGAACTGGCAGGTGTATTACACGCCTTAGGCACAGACACGACGCTAGTGGTTCGCAAAAATCGTCCGTTGCGCCAGTTTGACGAAACCATCAGCACCACCCTTGTCGAGATGATGGCAGAACACGGCCCTACATTGATGAGCTATGCGGAAGTCACCCATGTTAAGCAGCGCGATGACGGCTCAATAGACGTGTTTTTTGACAATGGCGAGCAGCTCAATACCGATACCTTGATTTGGGCTATTGGACGTGCACCGGCAACCAGTAACCTTGGCTTGGAGCATACCAGTGTTAGTCTAAATGACGCAGGCCACATCCAAGTCGATGAATATCAAAATACTACCGAGCCGGGTGTCTATGCCCTAGGCGATAACATTGGTAGGATTGATTTAACGCCGGTTGCAGTCAAAGCCGGACGCCTGTTATCCGAACGCCTATTCAATGGCCGAGACGATGCCAAAATGGATTATAACCTCGTACCCACAGTGGTGTTTTCCCACCCGCCAATTGGCACCATGGGACTCACAGAAGCTGAGGCTATTGTAGAGTTTGGTGAGGCCAACGTGAAAGTATACAACTCTTCTTTTGGGGCCATGTATACGGCTGTGACCCGCCATCGTCAGCTAACCAAAATGAAACTAGTGTGCGCCGGCCCTGAGCAAAAAGTCGTCGGGATCCACGGTATCGGTCACGGGATGGATGAAATCTTGCAAGGCTTTGGCGTGGCCATGAAAATGGGCGCAACCAAAGCCGACTTTGATGCCTGTGTGGCTATCCACCCGACCAGTGCTGAAGAGTTTGTCACCTTGACTTAAAGGGTGGCGAAGGGCAGCTTAATACTGAAATAAATCTCAATACGTTTGGCTACTGGCAATCCTTTGTGGGTTGTCAGTGCTTGCTCCTATTCGTGCGTTGCGGTCATTGAAAGTTATACAAATACAAAATTAGTAAAGTTCAGAGGCTTTAATTCCTTGTTAGTTTTCTTTCCGATCTACCCAATAATTAGGTCTTCTATGATTGTTTGCTACTGCAACAATTAGGATTTCGTTTAACGCGTGATAAGGCAGATTCAAACTCGTTGACAAAGCTTCGGCCCAATTCGACATTGATGCTTTTGTAGTGCGTAAAACCTTCATCTAGCTCGATAGCTGCAATGCTTAAGAGCCTAACTTTCATTTATACTTCTTTAGGACTTCATCAGCAGATACTGAATCTAAATTACCTTTATCGTAGGATTTTATTCGATTCTCTGCTTCTATTGTCTCCTAATCTAATCAAATAATAGCACTGAATAGAAAGAAGGTGTAATAAGAAAATTATGACCTAGAAACTGCGGGAACCTGAAAGTCAGGGAGATACGTTGGTGTACGTCCGCTATCCGTAGTTTCCTGCCATAAACACATGGCTTTTTTTTCAACTCAACTGCACGAAGCGTCTGAATTTAGCCCTCTAAGTAGCATCTCAACTGCTTTTTCTGTACACTTCAAGGCGACAAGTTCTACAGGAAAATAATAATAATGAGCAATCGACAGACCGTTTGCGGTGTTTGCTGCACCGCACTTTTCGTTCTTATGGCAACCATAGCAACCTCAGCAATAGCAGATAATACCGCTGTCACTGATGGCGATAATGCAGCTACTAACGATTTTGCCGACTGGGATGTCCTCAACCCTCCCTATGCACGTGAGACCGTCAATATTCAAAGTGACGAACTGACGTGGGCCAGCCTCGATATCACGCCTGACGGGAAACACATCGTATTTGACACCCTTGGCGATATTTTTATCGTGCCGAGTGACGGTGGCGATGCGCGCGCTCTGACACAAGACTACGCGTGGAATATTCACCCTGCCGTGAGCCCAGATGGCAGCAAAATTGCATTTATTTCTGACCGTGACGGACTATCCAATGTCTGGGTCATGGATCTGGATGGTCAGAATTTACGTCAGGTCACCACAGAAAAAAACCACTTGATACATGCCCCTAAATGGTCTCCTGACGGTCAATATATCATGGTCACCAAGGGAATCATGTCTAGTCGCAGTATCCCCGCTGGAGAGGTCTGGCTTTATCATCACACCGGCGGTGATGGCCTGGCGATTCAAACCCGTCGCAACGGCAAGAAAGACCAAAAGAACACCGCCGACCCTGCGTTTTCTCCAGACGGTCGCTACATCTATTACACGCAAGACGTGACCCCTGGTTTTCGCTTTGACTACAATCGCGACCCACTCAAAGGGATCTTTGCCATCACTCGCTATGACCGCGAAAACGGCGAAACCGAGCGTTTTGTTTCTGGCACTGGTGGTGCCGTGGTCCCGACTCCTTCGCCAGATGGTAAATATCTTGCGTTTGTACGCCGCATTCAAGAGCAAACTGCGCTGTTTGTTAAAAACCTAGAAGACGGCACTGAGCGCCCAATTTTTGTTGGCTTAGAACGAGATATGCAAGAAGGCTTCGGCACTGAGGGCTATTTTAGTTATTTTGACTGGACCCCAGATAGCAAGCAGATTGTGTTTTGGACAGGTGGTAAAATTCACCGCTTAGAGGTCGCCAGCCAAGCATTAACAACGCTTTCTATCCGCATCAACACCAATGTACAACACGCCAAAGCGGCACGCTTTACCGTGCCTGTAAGTCAAGATAGCTTTGCAGTAAAGATGATCCGCTGGTCTCAGCGCTCGCCAGATGGCAAAAAAGCCCTGTTTCAGGCCCTTGGTAAACTCTATATTCGCGACCTAAAAAGCGGCAAAACCAAGCGCTTAACTCGCCAAAATGAACACGATGAATACTACCCGCGCTTTTCAAACGACGGAAAACAGATCGTCTACACCTCATGGGATGACCAACAGCTTGGTCACGTTCGCATCATCTCTGCCAAGGGTGGCAAAAGCAAAATTGTGACAGCCGATCCAGGCCACTACATTGAGCCGGCTTTTTCGTCTGACGGCAGTATGCTGACCTATCGCAAGTTTACTGGTGGTTATTTACTTGACCCTAGTCACTCTGTTGAACCGGGGATTTATGTGACTGATTTGGATACGAAAGCCACCAAGCGCATTAGTCGCTCCGGTTTTCAACCGCATTTTGCTGGCGGTCATTTTGGTGAAGATAATGAGCGCGTGTACTTTACCGCGTCAGTCGGTGGCACCCCCTTTAGTGAGACTGAACTAGTCAGTGTCAATCTGGATGGTAAAGACCGCCGCAAGCATGCCTACGGTGCGAATAAGGTCAGTGAATACCGCTTATCTCATGACAAGCAGTGGCTGGCGTTTGTCTATCAGTACAACACTTATGTGGTGCCTTTTGTCGAAAACGGACAACGCATAACTATTGGTCCTAACATGACTAACCTGCCCGTTACACAAATCAGCGCGCGCGCTGGGGAGTATCTAAACTGGGCGCCTGATAATCAAAGTCTGACTTGGTTCCACGGTCCGTTTTTGTATAGCCAAACGCTTGCCGAGGCATTTGCCTTTGTGGGTGGACAGAATGAAGATGCTGCACCAGTTACTGCTGGTATTGATTTGAGCTTTACTCAAGCGAGTAAAAAAGCCTCCGGCTACACAGCGCTTATCGGTGGTCGCATTGTCACTATGCGCGACGCGGATAACAAACAAGAAATCATCGACAATGGTGTGATCTTGGTCAAAGACAATATCATTGAGGCGGTCGGGCCAGCTGGTGCAATTGCTATCCCAGAAGATGCGCTTGTGTTCGACGCAAGTGGTAAAACCATCATTCCGGGTTTAGTCGATGCACATGCGCACGGTGCGCAAGGGCGTAATGAAATCATCCCAGAACAAAATTGGATCCAGTTCTCAAATCTGGCTTTTGGGGTCACGACAATGCACGATCCGTCCAATGATACGACCGAGATTTTTGCCGCAGCTGAGTTACAAAAGGCCGGTTTACGCGTAGGCCCGCGTCTTTATTCAACCGGGACGATTTTGTATGGCGCAGAAGGGCTTGGTTATAAAGCCATTATCAATGACTACGAGGATGCCTTTTTTCACGTCAATCGCCTTAAAGAACAAGGTGCTATTTCGGTAAAATCCTATAATCAACCGCGCCGCGATCAGCGCCAATGGGTATTGCAAGCAGCAAAGACGCTCGAGATGATGGTCATGCCTGAAGGTGGCGGCAAATTCCAACAAAACTTATCCATGATTGTCGATGGGCATACGGTGTTGGAGCACGCCTTGCCAATCGCACGTGGCTATGATGATTTGACGCAGCTATGGTCGGCCTCAGATGTGGGTTATACCCCGACATTTGTAGTAGCCTATGGCGGCATGATGGGTGAAGAGTATTGGTACGACAAAACCAACGTGTGGGAAAACCCTCGCTTGTTGCGCTACACCCCGCACACCATCGTTGATCGTCGCGCGGTACGTCGCCCAACGACCTCAGAACAGTACTATAACCATATTGCCGTTGCACAATACGCTAAAACCCTGAGAGAACAAGGCGTTCGGGTACACATAGGCCCTCACGGTCAGCGTGAGGGGCTTTCGGCGCATTGGGAGCTGTGGATCATGGCTCAAGGTGGCTTTACCCCGTGGGAAGCGCTGCGTGGTGGCACCATTGACGGTGCAACCTCTCTGGGCATGGATCACGCAATAGGCAGTATCGAAGTAGGTAAATTAGCCGATTTGGCCATCATAGATGGCGATGTATTGAGTGATATATACCGCAGTGAATACGTGACGCATACGATGATCAATGGACGCCTCTTTGCCAGTGACAATATGCGTGAGCTTAATGGCGAGTTTCGTGCTGAACCGTTTTTCTTTGAAGCACAAAATAAGCAATTTATGCCGCGTCCTACCGCAGTTGAAATTCACGCCAAAGCAGAGCACTATCACTGGTCTCACTAAGCAGGCTTAGACGTAAAGTACTACACGCGCGCATACCTTTTGGGTTTGGGCGCGTTTTTATTTATCAAGGACGATGACGTAAACATATAATACTAATTTATTAACTTAATATTTACATTTTTACTTTAAGTTATCTCATTTCCTGCTAGAATCGGTCTATCTTAATCAATTAACTCTTTTGTTGTATCGGTCGTCACGCGTGAAAAAGCTCACTCTTAAATCTGTTGCACAAGAACTCGGAGTGTCTACTGCTACGATTTCAAATGCATTTAACAATCCTACTCAATTATCCAAAACACGTCGTGTTGAAATCCTCTCTCGCTGTAAAGAGCTTGGCTATACCGGACCGAACAAAGCAGCCCGATCTCTGCGCCGTGGCAAAACCGGTATTATCGCACTCGTGCTCGCCGATAGTATTCCCTACATTGTTAACGATGAAGTCGCATCTACCTTTATCAGCGGCGTTTCACAAACGCTTGAAAACCGTCAGCAACAGCTGCTATTGGTCTCTGGGGCAAGTGATAATCTCAATAACGTCAATGATTTTGTTGATGGCTATTTGTGTTATGGACCGCCGCGCAATGCAGAGCTCATTAATGATCTGCGCAAAACGACGAAGCCAGTGGTGACCGTAGATTTTAATATTGATGAATTTCCATCGGTTAACATTGATAACGATGAAGCGTGCTATCAAATCGCCAAGCGTACTTTGCGCGCCAATGACACCGTTGCCGTGATTGGCTTGCGCTTGATTGACACGCCGTTGACCTGTCGCATTTATGATGTGCCGATGCTTGATCCCAAAACCTCAGTGACTCGACGTCGCCTGCTAGGCTATGAAAAGGCGTTTGCCGAAGAAGGCGTTAATTTTAACTATGAACAGCTATGGAGCATTCCAGAAAATATCGAAGCCTTTGCTGTCCGCGCAGCCAAAGAAGTGCTCTCAAATCAGCCGCGTCCAACTATCGTATACTGCATGTCAGATTTGATTGCGGTGTATTTTATTCGCGAGGCGATGGATATGGGCTTACGCGTTCCTGAGGATATTCGCGTAGTGGGCTTCGACGGTACCCGTGAAGGGCAGCGTTTCCAGCCCAACCTCACCACTGTCGTACAAAACAGCGATAGCAAAGGTGAGCAGGCAGCATTGATGCTGATGGAACAAACTAAGCAATCGGAACTGCTACCATTCTCACTGTTTTACGGCGACTCTTGCACTGTTAACGCCTAGCCCTGCATTAATCCTTAACCATATATAAGAACTAGAGATGCCTATAGCATCTCTGTTAGTTCGAGGGTATCGCTATCCGTGACTATGTGTGCACTAAGATCGTCGAGATTAATAGTGAGTGTGATGCTCTCCCCACTTTGTTGCCAAATCATGCTGTACTGTGAAGCGCTGATTTCTTGAGAAAATTCACCTTGGAAAGCTTGATGCTGATTACGTAAAGTAATGAGTTGTAATAACGCTTGTACGACCGGCTTTTGTAAATGTTCAATCACCACACTTTCGTTTAAGTATGGACGATTAATGTCTCGGCCAACCCCAGTATCAGCTAGTAACGCCATGTCGTTTTTCAATGCAAGCAGTCCGGCATAATAGATTTGCGGCGTGCCTGGGGAAAATAACTGGATCGTGCGCGCCAATAAATACCGATAATCATCACAGCCCAGCGCACTATAAAACGTACAATTAACTTGATATAAATCGACATTGCTTGCGGCAGCACCTGTGGCCAGACGACTCTGACCATCGCTTTGCGCGTGAATACTCTCTACCAGTGCATTAATTTGGGCAGGTGTTAATAAACCCGGCTCATCACCATTCGCGCCTACATCCACAATGCCAATGCCATCATGCGTATCCAATACGTTGATGCAGTTGCGCGGCGCCATCTCTAGCCAAGTATGCAATGGGCTAAGGTCACGCGTATTCATGGCGTGCAGCACCAGTGGTGGTAATGCAAAATCGTAAACGAGAGAACAGCGCTTGGCGATTTCACACTGGATTTTGTGATACGAATGGATCTCGACTAGACAAGTCATGCCAAGGGCTTCTGCTCGCGCCGATAGCGCCTCAATAAAGGCAAAGGTTTCTGGCATCATAAAGCAGTTCGTACCGGCCTGTTTGATGGCATAGCCTGCAGCATCCAGACGAATGAGTTTGATATTGTTTTTGGCAAAGGTGGTCAGAATGTTTTCTAAGTAGGCTTGGCCGTGCTCAGAGTTAACATCGATGTCGATTTGGTTGCTGGTGAAAGTTGTCCAAAAATCAACGACACTGCCATCGGCCAGCTGCATCGGGGTAAATGGCGAAGTTGGACGCGGCCGAAAGATCTTGGCAATCTCAGCCTTATCAGGTTCCTCACCAAACACTTTTTGCTTGGTCAAAAACAAATCCCAATACGCAGAGTCTTGGCCTTTTTGCAGCACGTCTTGAAATTCTTTAGATTGCGCAGAGGTGTGATTAACGATCAGATCCGCCATGAGTTCGTAGTCATCGCCTAAACTGGCAACGTCATTCCACTGGCCTAAACGGGGGTCAACTTGGGCGTGATCGGTTGGATCAAAACCAGCGTCTTCTCCATCGATAGGCGTATAAAATGGCAACAAATGCACGCCAGCAAACACGTTGGGTAAACATTTATTTAACAATTGGTGCAGCGCCGGTACGCCAGCGCCACTTAACCTGTCTACATAAGTAATTAGCTGAACTTTATTTGCAAATGCCATCGTATATACCTCATCAACTTAATCGTTTAAGTTTAAAGGAAAACTGAGATATTTCAACTTTTATTAACATTTGCTGAAGTTAGCAAACTACTTATTTTCTGCTTCCCGAACCACTAATACGAAGGTCAGATACATTTTGGTGGGAATGGACATGATCATTCCCAGTGCGACACAACAGGCACTAATGATTATCCCCGTGACACCCAAACTATGCATATAGTCACTGAACAAATGAAAATATACACCAAGTCCAATTAACAAAAGACCAAGCACCATAATGACTTTAAAAAGTGCAATTAACAGAGCATTGGACATGCGATAGCCTCGAGTTATGAGTTCATAACTTAAGGCTAGTACCATTGTTAGGGGGCTGTATTGATATAGGACAAGACTTTACAAAAAAGCCCATCACGAGGACAGGCTTTTAGTAAACTAAGGCAAAGCTAGCAGATGACTACAAGATATAACGGCTCAAATCTTCATTATCCGCGAGCATCTCAAGGTGCTTATCAACGTATTGTGCATCGACCAATAAGCTCTCGCCCGATTTTTCAGACGCCACGTAGGAGATCTCTTCCATCAAGCGCTCCATCACCGTATGCAGGCGACGCGCGCCAATGTTTTCGGTTTTTTCGTTCACTTGCCAAGCCACTTCAGCAATACGCTGAATGCCGCTTTGCTCAAACGATACCTCAACCCCTTCTGTCGCTAACAAAGCGATGTATTGCTCGGTGAGCGACGCGTTTGGCTCCGTCAAAATACGCTTAAAATCTTCCACGCTCAACGCAGAGAGTTCAACGCGAATTGGCAAGCGCCCCTGTAGTTCTGGAATTAAGTCAGATGGTTTACTCATCTGGAACGCACCAGAGGCGATAAATAAGATATGATCGGTTTTAACCATGCCATGTTTAGTCGACACTGTCGAGCCTTCAACAATCGGCAGTAGGTCGCGCTGTACACCTTCGCGCGAAACATCCGCCGACCCTGTGCCTTCGCGTTTACAGATCTTATCAATCTCATCAATAAACACGATGCCGTTCTGCTCCACTGCATCAATGGCGTCCTGCTTGAGATCGTCTTGATTAACGAGCTTGGCCGCTTCTTCTTCAATCAAGAGCTTTAACGCCTCTTTGACGGGGAGCTTTTTCTTCTTTTTCTTATCGCCTGATAAGTTTTGAAACATGCCCTGCAGCTGATTGGTCATCTCTTCCATACCAGGAGGCGCCATGATCTCAACGCCCACTTGAGGCAGCGCTACATCAATATCAATTTCTTTGTCATCGAGCTTGCCTTCGCGGAGTTTTTTGCGAAACACCTGACGCGTGCTGTTATTATCAACTTCTTCCTTATCGCCAAAGATGTTTTCTGGCGGCGGGATCAAAATATCCAAAATCCGATCTTCGGCCGCTTCTTCAGCACGAAAACGTACCTTTTGCATGGCCTGCTCTTTGACCATTTTGACTGCAATATCCGTTAAGTCGCGAATAATGGTTTCAACTTCTTTGCCCACATAGCCCACTTCAGTGAACTTTGTCGCTTCGACTTTAACAAATGGCGCATTGGCAAGCTTTGCCAAACGACGAGCAATCTCGGTCTTGCCCACACCTGTCGGACCAATCATCAAAATGTTCTTGGGGCTGACTTCTTGGCGCAGCTCTAATGGTAGCTGCATTCTGCGCCAGCGGTTACGC
>CAZLGJ010000063.1:0-16352 GCA_964559075.1 uncultured Glaciecola sp. | reverse complement strand
TTTGACTACAGTTTAGCGGATCGCAAATATACCCAACCGCTTTCTTTTTGGCGCGAGCAAGGCGTGACGACTGCCTATGGCCAGCCGGTTGCCGATATTGACTTACCCACCGCTATCATTGTGCCATCGGGTTATTCAGGACCGGTGTTTGCAGCCTACCCCAATTTTAATATCATTATGCGCTGGAACGCATCGCAGTCCTATGCGATTGCCGTGGGCAAATTAGCGGAACAAATTGCCGGCTCGCCGGGCTTAGTACAAGATTTCCCCGACCATCCGCCGGTGTCAATTGCCTCAGCCAAACGCTTGCAACAACAGCTTAAAGAGCTGGGCTTTGGGGTTAAATTAGTCGATGGGATTATTGGTTCAGGCACGCGCGCGGCAATTCGTGCTTTTCAGCTTGAGCATAACTTGGTAGCAGATGGCTTTGCCCATCCTGAGGTGTTCGCCAAGCTTAATGAATTAAGCCGGTAGGATAGGAGCCTTCAGCGCGATCAGGAGCCTTCAGCGCGATCAGGAGCCTTCAGCGCGATCAAAAAAGCCAAGCAGGTACAGCTTGGCTTTTTAAACTTCCGTGTTATTCCATTAAGTAAGTCCGACTTACTTTACAACATCCCTAATATATCAACCTTTATACAAGGTTTAGTACATGTGCTGGCCGCCGTTCACTGACAAGGTAGAACCCGTCATGAAACCGTTGTCTTCAGCGACCAAGTACGAAACTGCTTTGGCGATTTCTGATGCGTTACCCAAGCGTCCTACCGGGATTTTCGCAACGATTTTCGCAAGTACTTCTTCAGGTACTGCACGTACCATGTCAGTGTCGATGTAGCCAGGTGCAATCGCGTTTACGGTAATACCTTTAGCCGCGTTTTCTTGCGCCAACGCCTTAGTAAATCCGTGAATACCTGACTTGGCTGCAGCATAGTTAACTTGGCCATACTGACCTGCTTGACCGTTTACTGAACCGATGTTGACGATACGACCGTAACCGCGTTCGCGCATGCCGTCAATCACAGCACGACAAGTGTTAAAACAAGACGCTAGGTTAGTTTGAATAACCGCGTCCCACTGTTCAAAGGTCATGCGATGCATAGTGCCGTCACGCGTAATACCGGCATTGTTAATTAATACATCAACTGAACCATAGTCTGCTTCAATTTGTTTAACTGCTGCATTTACTGCATCAAAATCTGCTACGTCAAATTTAAACGCTGGAATACCTGTGCGTTCTGTAAATTCTTGTGCTGCCTGATCGTTACCACCGTAGTTCGCTACGACTTGGTAACCTTCTTCTTTTAATTTCACGCAAATGGCTTCACCAATACCGCGTGTACCACCTGTAACTAAAGCAACGTGTGCCATAGATTCTCTCCTTAATTATATCCATATTACTTTTTTATCAAAAGTCAGTGGTGCTCAAATTCATTTTGATATAGGTTTACTATACGCTTAATTTGTTGAAAGTTTATTCGACCTTGGTTTTATAAAAAATAAATATAGTTTTTTATTTTAATAAATAAAATCATTGCTATTAAACTACACTAGTCAACCTATTGTTCAATATAGCACCAAAATATAGCAAACACATGGCAAAAATATGACTAAACGTTTATTTTTAGGACTGGGTTTTGATCCCGATCAAACTCACAGCATCATCGACTGGCGTTCCCGTGCCTTGACACCGTCAGCAAACGATGTCAGAGCACATAATCTGCATGTGACGCTTGCGTTTTTGGGACAGGTTAATGATTCGCAAGTTGATGCTTTATTGCCGTTACTAGACGCAATTGAATGGTCGGTGTTTAGTGAAACCTTTTCAATATGTGGTTATTGGGGCAAACCCAAGATTCATTTTATTGCGCCGCATACACCTAGCCAACAGCTTGTAAAACTTGCAGCAGATTGTGAGCGTGCAGCGCGCACGGTCAATATCCCGATCGCAAAACGGGATTATCAACCGCACGTGACCTTACAACGCAAAATTACCACCCCAGTACCGGCATTGTTCGATCCTAACATCACCTTTACCTTTGACGAGTTTCACCTGTACGAGTCTTGCTCCACCCGCACCGGTGCCGAATACACGCCACTGTATACCTTTAGGGCGAAACCCAATCCTGATCTGACCATTCGCGAGCAGTTACAGCAGGGTTTGCTATAAGTCGTACTGCCATCAAAAGTACATAGCAACACTGCGGTTCGCCGTGCTATGATGCTGTCATACGTATTTTTAGTGAATGATGTCATCTCATCAAGGACGCAACCAAAGACAACACCATGCAGCACTCTTTTCGCTTAACTATTCAATGCCCCGACCAGGTTGGGCTAGTCGCTACTGTCGCCCAATTTCTAGCACAATATGGCGCGACAATTTTAGAAGCCAATCATCACACGGATTTGACGACCAAGCGCTTTTTTATGCGCCATGAAATCGCCGCTGACAGTGTTGATTTGGATATCAAAACCTTTGAGGCAGCATTTGCCCCCATTGCCCGCAAATACCAAATGCAGTGGCAAGTGACCGATCCCGCTAACCTACCCAAGGTCGCTCTGCTCGCCAGTCACGAAACTCACTGTCTTGCGGATCTTTTGCATCGCTGGCATACCGGTGAGCTCAACTGTGAAATCCCCTGCATCATTGCCAACCACCCACAGATTGCCAACATTGCCGCGTGGTACAAAGTGCCGTTTCACTTTGTAGATTTTAAATCACAACCCAAAGGCGCGGCCTTTGAGCAAATCCAGGCGCATCTTGCCGAGTACGCTATCGATACTGTGGTATTGGCGCGGTTCATGCAAATCTTACCCGAATCAATGTGTGCCGATTGGGCAGGACAAGCAATCAATATACATCATAGTTTCTTGCCTTCCTTTGCGGGTGCCAAACCCTATCAACAAGCCTATGATCGCGGTGTCAAATTGATTGGCGCTACTTGTCATTACGTGACAACTGACCTTGATGAAGGTCCGATTATCGAGCAACAGGTCATGCGCATCTCACACTCCGATTCAGCAGCGGATATGGTGCGCAAAGGGCGCGACTGCGAGAAGACCGCACTGGCAAATGGCCTGCGGTACCATCTAGAAAACCGCGTCCTAATCGACAAAAATAAAACCATTGTGTTTGCATAATTCATTTACATTTTAGGCGTTGCACTCGTTGCGACTTTTCCTTATTCTTATTCTTATTATCATTAATTGTTAAGCGTTTGTTAATCCAAGCGCTTTTTTTTGGTTGGATAAAATTCAGGATTGAAAAGTATAATGAAAATAACAGCACTCTCTCAGCGCCTGACAATCAGCGCCGTCACTTTGTCGATCATGTTAGGTATCGCAGGCTGCTCACCAGCAGTCAAGGATACCAATCAGCCAATCAATACCGACGTTACCGCTACCACGCAGGACAACGTAGCCTTTGATAATATATTACTACAGGCGTTTGATGGGCCTTATGAAGGCGTGCCGGCGTTTGATCAGATGTCATTAGATTTGCTTACGCCTGCTATTGAGCAAGGCATAGCCATGCAACTTGCTGAAATTGACGCCATTACTGCTAACCCGGAACCCGCAACCTTTGCCAACACGTTCATTCCACTCGAGCGTGCCGGTAAAGCATTAGATAATGTGTTTACCTATTGGGGGATTTGGCGCTCGAATATGTCAAGCCCAGAGTTTCGCGCAATCCAACGCGAGTTAAGCCCTAAATTATCTGAATTTAATTCCCGCACTTCACAAAACGAAGCGCTGTTTGCGCGCATTGAGGCCGTCTATCAAGGCCCTGAGTATGCAACGCTGACACCAGAAGAACAGCGCATTGTTCAAAACGCTTACCAACGCTTTATCCGTGGTGGTATCTTGCTGGACGCAGAAGGAAAAGCCAAAACGGCGCAAATCAACAAACGCTTAGCTGAGCTTCATACCCAGTTTTCAAGTAATGTGTTACATGATGAAGAGCACATAGTGACGTTTTTGACTCAAGACCAGCTCTCAGGGCTGCCTGAGGGCTATATAGCTACGGCGAAAGCCGCCGCAGTAGCACGTGGTGAGCCTGACAAATATGCCGTCACCAATACACGCTCGTCCATGGATCCTTTTTTGACTTACTCAACTGAGCGCGACCTGCGCCAGAAGGTGTGGGAACGCTATTATTCGCGTGGCAATAATGGGGATGAGTATGATAATAACGCCATCATCAAAGAAATATTAACGCTGCGCCATGAGCGGGTGCAGCTGTTGGGTTTTGCCGATTATGCCACTTGGCGTTTGCAAGACCGCATGGCACAAAATCCGGATAATGCGATGGCGCTGATGGACCAAGTGTGGCCAGCCGCAACTGCACGCGTTGCTCAAGAGGTGGCCAATATGCAAGCCATCGCCGATGCTGAAGGTGCGGGGATCACCATCGCTCCTTGGGACTACCGCTTTTATGCTGAAAAGGTGCGCAAAGCCACCTATGACTTGAATTCAGATGAGGTCAAACAATATCTACAGCTTGATAAATTGCGCGATGCGATGTTTTATGTGGCCGAGCGTTTATTTAACTTCAGCTTTGTCGCCGTTCCTGATGGCAAGGTGCCGGTTTGGCATCCTGATATCAACGTCTGGGAAGTCAATGACGCCACTACCGGCCGCAATATTGGCTTGTGGTACCTAGACCCATTTGCCCGTCAAGGCAAACGCTCTGGTGCCTGGGCGAGCTACTATCGTGCCTATACTACCTTTGATGGTGAAACCAACGTACTCTCGGCCAACAACTCGAATTTTGTCAAAGCAGCAGAAGGCCAGCCGACTTTGATCAGCTGGGATGATGCCGAGACCTATTTTCATGAATTTGGCCATGCACTGCATTACCTTGCAGCTGACGTCGTGTACCCGTCTTCGCACTCCGGTGTGCGCGATTATACCGAATTTCAATCCCAGTTACTGGAACGTTGGCTGTTGACCGATGAAGTCATCGAACAATTTTTGGTACATCATGAAACCGGCGAGCCAATGCCAGCAACATTAGTGCAGAAAATCAAGAACGCAGCCACGTTTAACGAAGGGTTTAAAACCACCGAATACATGGCCTCTGCGATCATGGATCTCAAATTTCATACTACCGATCCAGCACTAATTAGCGATGTACAAACCTTTGAGCGCGAGACACTAGCGGCGCTTGGCATGCCTGCGCAGATCCCCATGCGACATCGCTCAACTCACTTCCAGCACGTTTTTGCTAGCGAAGGCTATGCCGCAGCCTACTATGGTTACATGTGGGCTGAAGTGTTAACTTCTGATGCCGCCGAAGCCTTTGCCCAAGCACCGGGCGGCTATTTCGATGAAGCGCTTGCTGACAAGATGGTGCAGTATCTGTTTGCACCGCGCAATGCGTTAGATCCTGGCGAAGCGTATCGTCAATTCAGGGGACGCGATGCCAACGTGGATGCCTTGATGCGTGACCGCGGTTTTCCAGTGCCTTAGAAAACTACAGATTCGCCAGCAGAAGAATAAAACACCTTTAAGGGCGAAGTTTTATCTTTATCAGCTGGTCAATCACCAAGTTATGCAGCCACACCGGCGTGAGGCGATTCAGCCAAAAGGTGCATTTGGCCAGCTTGCCGGGAATGATCATGAAGCGCCGCCGCTCTATGCCGCGAATAATTTGAGGCAGTGCCTCATCCAGCGTCAAACGCCCTGCAAAATCTTTGAGCAGACGCGTAGCGGGGTGCATGGTTCTGCACTCTTCAACAACCTTTGGCGTATCGATTTCCGGTGGACAAATGGCGCTAATGGCAATGCCTTTGGGGGCATACTCGGCTCGCAAACACTGCGCTAGCCCAAGTACCGCGAACTTTGATGCGCCATAAGCACTGTACCCATAAATCCCCACGGTCCCCGCCATGGACGCCACAAACGCAAATTGCGCCCCAGGCTGCATCACTGGTAAACAAGCTGCGGCAAGGTGGCGAGAGCCAAGTACATTGACCGCAAAGGACTGAGCGAAATCATCTGCACACAGCTGCTCAAATAGCCCGGCGCGTAATATCCCAGCACAATTAATCACAAGATCAGGTGCGCCCCAAGTACCCAGGACGTTTTGCACGCCCAGCTCTACCTCCTCTTGATTAGCCATATTGACCGCGACATAATGAATGTTAGGCGTATCTAGCCACGCTGCAATTTCATCACTGAACGTCTCTGGCTGTGGCAAATCAAAGATGGCCACCTGCATGCCCTGCTCCACATAATGCTTAACAAGCCCCGCACCAATACCACTGAGCCCACCTGTAATCAGGACCGTTTTCATCCAATTTCTCCTATCCAGAGTCCAATCATTTAGTTTTTTAGCTATACAGTACTAATGTACAGACTAGATTATGCCTGACAATACTTTTGTACTACAAAATACTGACTGCAACCACCGATAAGCTATGTAAGAAATAAGACATGGACGTTTATTCATTATGACAAGCATACGCTTAAGACTGTGGCTGTTAGCGTTATTCCCGTTAATTACACTTGCCGCCGGGATGTTTACTCTCTACATCAATAAAACCTCAGAACTGCAAATTCAACAACACGCAGAGCTCGAACAGCGGCTGATAGAAGTCAGCAAGCAGTCGCTGCGTGACCGCATCGCAACGGCGATGTCTGTCACTAAGGACGCGTCGGGCAATACCTTACCTTATGACGCATTTTTAGCAAAGTTACGGCAAATGACCTTTGGTGGCTCGGATTACATCTTTATCTATGACATGCAGGGCAATCGCGTGCTTGTCGGTAACGAAACCGATGGCATTGGCGATAATTTTTATGACTTGCAGGATGCATACGGCAATTACCTGATCAAAGCCCTCGTCCAAGGTGCGCAGAACAAAAACAACTTTGTCAGCTATCACTTTACCAAGCCCGGTGGCACCATCCCGACCGAAAAGCTAAGTTTATCTATCTATATTCCCGAGCACGATTTTATTTTGGGCACCGGGTTTTATCTGGATGAAATGGAAGAAACGCTGACGCTTTCTTCACAACCATTGGATAATAAAACCCAAGACATGCTATATATGCTCGGTCTACTTGTCACTATTATTGGCCTTATGGTGATCTTTTGCGCCTTTATCAACATCAACGGGATTTTGAACTCCTTTACTCAGCTCAACCGCTCTGTTGCTGATTTTGCCAAAGGCACAGGCAATTTAACCCAGCGCATTACTGAATCACCCTATAAAGAGTTTAAGACCCTGTCTTTTGACTTTAATCAGTTTTTAACTTCACTGCAGCAAATGGTCACCCAAATTGCCGGCTCATCACATAATGTCAATCGCCACACCGAAACCATGATTGACGCACTGGCTAGCAATATTGCCCTCTCAGAAGCACAACAAGTACATGCAGAACACATCTCTGTGGCAATGAACCAGCTCACACAATGTACACAAGTGGTTTCTCAGCAGCTTACTGAGGCCAATACGGTGACGCAGACCGCAAATGAAAGTGTGGTTCACAGTAAGGATCTGCTCGAAAAAGCGGTCAATCACAGTGAGCAGTTGAGCCACGATCTCGAGCACTCAAGCGTCGAAATGCAGGCCTTGGAATCGACAGTGACCAACATTACATCATCATTGTCAGTCATTGAAGATATTGCCTCTCAAATCAACTTACTGGCGCTCAATGCAGCCATTGAAGCGGCGCGCGCGGGCGAGCAAGGACGGGGTTTTGCCGTGGTCGCCGATGAAGTGCGCACGCTGGCGTATCGCACTCAAGAAAGCACCGGCAGTATTTCTGATATGCTCACAGAGCTCAGAACTGCAACCGACGATGCGGTGCAGTCGATGCAGCGCGGCAAAACCCGCAGTGAGCAAGCATCCCAAGACACCAATATTGCCAACGATGCACTGCAACAAGTGGTTGCCAATATTAGCCACCTCAAAGAGGTCAATAATGCCATTAATCTTGCCGCCATGGAGCAGCTGCAAATCAGTGAATCCCTCGCGCAAAAGGTTTGTGCGATGAGCGAAGAAAGTGCCTCTGCGACCAAGCATGCCAAGAGCTCGTTGTTGCTCAGTCAAGATATGCAAAATGATGCGGTTGATCTACAAAAACTGGTATCGCGCTTTACGCTTTGATATATAACAGATAGCGCTTATCGACCCACAGATAACTCTTCAGACACCGATTGCATAACTGCTAAGGTGCGCTGGAGGGCACCGCGATTGTCCCTCAGCACCTGCTGACCCGCATCACCGTGCCGTTTTGCTAGTGCTTTGTCATCGTAATAGCGCGTAACAAACTCGACACCAGTACTTACATCCTGTGTGATGTGAAGCGCCTCAGCATCTTGCAGAGTTTGGCAAATGACGGGGTTATTGAACGTATGCGGCCCCATCAACATAGGCACGCCAAAATAAGCTGGCTCTAGGGCATTATGCCCACCACGCGCCACTAGACTGCCGCCGACAAAAGCAAGATCGGCACAGTGGTATAGAGGTGTCAACACGCCCATGGCATCAACAATCAGCACTTTGGTCTGCGAAGCAAGTTCGGTCATTAACGAAAACTGCTGAAACGCAATCTCCTGCTCTTTGACTTCCGCTATGACTTTGCCAAACCGCTCTGGGTGACGCGGCACTAATACCAAGAGTACATCGCCCATATCCAGCTCAGCGTGAAGTTCGTTGAGCACGTCTAACCAGTGGGTTTCTTCACCTTGATGGGTAGAGCCTGCCACTATCACAAAGCGTGAGGCTAGCTGCTCCCCCAAAGTCGCAATATGTTCAGGGATGCTAATATCGGCGACCTGATCAAATTTGATATTGTGGGTCAAGGTCAAGCGTTCGGGCCCAAAGCCTAAGCTTTGATAGACCTCGTGATCTCGCTCACCTTGTGCACATACGTGGCTGATATTAGCAAAGACTGGCGTGGATAGAAGAGATAGCTGCTGGTATTTTTGTGCTGATTTCTCGCTCATGCGCGCATTAATGATCATCACCGGAATATTGCGCTTAGCTAACTTGATGATCATGTTTGGCCACAGTTCGACTTCGGTAATAAAGACCCGCTGCGGCTGACAGGCTTTGACAAATGCGCCAATCAACCAAGGCAAATCCCAGGGCAAGTAGTGGTGCTGTACCTGACCACTGGCCAGTGCATCACCAAAAATATCGCGTACTCTACCAGCACCGGTTGGCGTGGTCGTGGTGATCATAATCCGACGTTCAGGGTGCTGGACCAATAATGCCTTCACAACACAAGAGGCAGCCACGACTTCGCCCACCGAGACACAGTGAAACCAGTCCTGTGCCGGTTGCAGATCTTCGGCAATATCCCCATAGCGTTGGCCACGGCGTTGATAGCGTTTGTGACTCAAATAAAACTGACGCCACAGTCCCCATTTGATGGTGACCGGCACATAGGCAATAAACAGTAAAAGATCATACAGGCAAAAAGCCAAAAACTGAGAAAAGGTGCGGCGCTGGTACATGAAACGGTCAATGGATAGCTAATAATTTGGCGCAAAACATACCACAAATCCCAGCGAGATTCTCGATAATTGTGCCCCCCCAACCTAGCAACAAATACTTTCTCGCGTCACTCTTGAGGGCTAAGTGCAATGCTCGGATCCACTATGCGTTGTAACAACAGCGGCAGCGCATCAAGTGAGGGGCGCGTTTGTATCAGTCGATTGGTGACGGGCACGACACTTTGACCGGAACGCTCAGCAACGACAAAACTAAACACATAGGCATCCTCAACGCCCATACGCAAATCAGTCATTTGGACGCTATCGCCATCCAAATCAACCCGAAACGCACCTTTGGTAAACCATTGTAAGCGCTGGACTGACCATTCATGTTGAATTGAGGTAAGCAGTTCTGGAGACGTTGGATATTGGGTGATACTGACCTCATCCACAGCATCAAAAACAGATGTATAAATCTCGTAATAATGCGTCGGCGTCACCACCACCGAGCGCCATAACAGCGTCGTGAGTGGTGCCGGTGTACTCACATAAACGTCAGCAGGGATATCAGCGCGTTGCAGCGCACGGTGATTGAGCGCGTCAACATGCCATTTCATCACTACTGCAAACACCATGTACACACTGCTTAGCCACAGCCCGGCATGAGTAAACTGACGATAGCGATGCGCGGCTAAGCGTGGCCAGCAATACACGACACAAGCAACCACTAAAGGCAGTGTAAATAGCGGGTCGATAATAAAAAATATAGCATACGCAAACGGATATTCGGTCAGTCCCCACAATAGCTGAGTCCCATAAACGGTAGCGGCATCAATGAGTGCATGCGTTGCCAGGACCAAGAAAATCATCAGCCCCCAGCGCTTAAATGATGGGCGTATGTAGAATGAATTGACTGGTAAACGGCAGGCCAGCCACGCCAACAAGGGAGTGAACAGTGCATGCAAAATAAGTGAGTGGCTAAAGCCGCGATGGTAGGTAAAATCCTCAATGTCCCCGCCATAGGGGATCAAGACATCCAGATCGGGCAATGTGCCTAATACAGCACCATATAACGCTGCACGTCGTCCCAATTGCCTGCCCAAAACGGCATAGCCCACAGTCGCCCCAAGTGCAGCTTGCGTGATCGAATCCATTTATTTTTCCTTTGGTAAGCCTAGCGTCAAAACACCTCCGACGACTAACCCAAACATACAAATATACAGCATACCGGTTGCGGCAAAACCGCTTACCATATCATACACAACTGCGTACACCCCACCTAGCAGCAGCATGCCGCTGCCCACGAGCGTGTTGCCGGCAGCGACATAGGACTGTCGCTGGGCATCTGAGGTGGCGTCAAGCAGGTACGTCTTACGCGCGGTGCGCACACCAGCATAGCCCAAATTAGCCAGCACAAATGCCAATAGCGCCCAATACCAGGCTTCTGCATAGGTCAACACAAAGCCAATTAAACCCAGCAAGGTAACGCCCACAGCGCGCAACATGGTCATCTTCGCCGATACATCAGACAGCTTGCCCCAAAACCACGACGCAATCAGACTGGCAAACGCCGCTGCCACCAGTAGACTGGCAAGAGATGAGACCGCATCATCATCAATGGTGAGTAATACCATGTAAGGCATTGCCAGCGCACCGTGCAGCACCGCAAGGCGCTGCAAAACTAACCGTCGTAAAAGCCGCTCTTCAGACCAAAACTGCCATAGCCGCAAAGTGCGCTTAGATGCTTGACCCGGTGGCATGGACAAGTTAACGCTCAGACCAAGTCCGGCTAGATAACACGCTACCCCCGCACCTAACAGGCACAATAACAATACGGTTTTAGATACTTCACTCCCCTGTGCCCACATAATGATAAGACCAACGGCAATCGTAACTGCACCGGCAATACTGCCACCGCGCCCAATGAGATCGCCACGCGCGCCTTTGGGTACATTGTGCGCTTGGATATCCTTAATCGTAAACGAACACAATGCCCGCCCAATACTGAGCCCTATGACTGCCAACAGTGCGAGATAAGCAACATTGAGCATCGCTCCGGTGCCACCGGACGTTTGTGCTGACCATACCGCAGACCAAAGCAAACATAGCGCTAACACCAAAATCATCGCGCCTTGCACACTCATGCCGCTGCGCCAAATCACTCCGCTACTCAAATGGCGACGCAACACTTGTTGAACCGACCACTGTGGGATCAAAGCGCCTGACTCTTTTAGCGGCACTAACAGACTCAACATCCACGGCGGCGCACCAAGCAGCACAAATAACCACGGCAAGACAATTTTGGCTGAGACAATTTCATCGGCTAACTGTGTGGCGCTAGAAATACTCAATAAGCGGCCAAATGCGGACATCAAGTCACCGTTTGTTTAATTTGAAAAACAGGGTCGAGATAGCTGCGTTCGCCAATAACTTCGGCCAGTAAAAACGCCGCTTTCACAATATCCGCATATCCTAGATACAAAGGTGCAAAGCCAATCCGCAGTATATTGGGCGCACGAAAATCGGCAATCACACCTTGCGCAATCCACGCCTGGCAAATCGCATAAGCATGTTCGTGAGCCAGTGCAATATGTCCGCCACGTCGTGTGTCATCCATGTCAGTAACCCAATTTATATGGTGCATACTCGGTAAGTGAGCACACACATCAACAAACAACTTAGACAGTGCCAGCGACTTATCCAATACCTGCTGCATATCAATATCATCATAGATGGTTAACGCCCCGCTTAGGGTCGCCATTGAAATGATTGCTGGGGTGCCACACTGAAGCTGAGCGACACCTTTAGCAGGGGCATACTCCCGACTAAACGCAAAAGGCGCTTGATGTCCCATCCAGCCTGTTAATGGCTGCTGCAGGTGCTGATGATGCTTTTCGTGCACGAACATAAACGCTGGTGCGCCTGGGCCGCCATTGAGATATTTATAGCCGCAGCCGACCGCAAAATCCACGTCCCATTGATGTAGCGACAACGGTACCAAGCCAGCACTATGGGCGAGATCCCAAATCACCACAATACCTTGTTGATGTGCCGCGCGCGTCAACGCTGCGATATCATGACGGTACCCAGTACGATAATTCACTTCGGTCAACAATAACACCGCAACTTCTGGGGTTAACGCCGCTATAATGTCCTGTTCGGCAACATACTCCAGAGTGAGTTCCGGGTGCAGCTGTTGCAGACCTTGAACCATATAGCCATCGGTGGGAAAGTTATCAGCTTGCGTTACCACCACATTGCGCGAGGGGTTAAGCGCTAGGGCAGCAGGCAATAACTTGTGCAAATTGACACTGATGGAATCGGCACAAATTACTTCAGACGCTTGTGCACCCAAAAGTGGGGCTAGCTGCGCACCCACCCGCTGTGGCAAATCGATCCACTCGTGCTGATTCCAACTCTGGATCAAGTCCGGTTGCCATTGCCCTTCAATGACCTCAAACGCTGCCTCTTTACCGGCGTAAGACACAGGTCCAAGAGAGTTTCCGTCGAGATAAACCACATCATTAGGTAGGCAAAATGCCATGCGTTTTACCCGCAGTGGATCGTTATCATCCAACTGCGCGGCAGTATCGAGCCAGTCGCTGTATTGCATACGTTTTCCCCCTAGGGTAGTTGTTGTAATAATTGTAAAAACGCAGTGCTGTTTGGATGCACCCAAGCAAAATGCCCAGCACCTGCAATGATTGTTTGATGCCCAGTTGGATAGGTGGATTGCGCTAGCGGCACGATGCTATCCGCAGCGCCATGCCATAACCGTATCTGGGTAACATTGTCACCAGCGGGTAACTTAGCTGGTAATGCTTGTTGGTATGCTTCGGGAATTGAGGTCGGCGTGCCCCCCATAAATTGAACGGTTGCACGTTGACACGAGTTGTCCCCGCCCGCATAAGTGACTATATCGGTAATAGCGGCTAAACCATGCACATGAAGCGCTTGTGCTGGCGCCCACTGAGCGGAGCGTTGCGCTGCCAATAGCGCCAGATGACCGCCAGCGGAATGTCCAAGTAGTGCTACAGGCACGTCCATATCGTACCTTACCTCGCTTAGCGCAAAGCTTAAGCCCGCCACAATATCAATCAGCGCCATCGGCCATGCCGGCTGTGCCTGGGTCGCGCGGCGATACTCGACGCCAATCACCGTATAGCCATTCTCATACAAGGTACTCATTACAGGTTTGGCATGGTTAATGTCATACGCATCTAGCCAACATCCACCGTGCACAAACACGACCAAGGGAGCTTCGTTAGCTTGCTGCCACACCAGCACATGCTGGTCGGGGTGTTTGCCATAAACGAGCTTGGTGCTTGGTGCGATAAACGGTTGGGCAAGCACGTCTGCGTAGGCTGGATCAGCAACGGGTGTATCCGCATTTAACGCTGGGTCTAGCTTGTTGGTTACTGCCAATGCATGGCTGCTAACCGCGAGACTAAAGAGGATGAGGCAGGTCTTGAGTAATGTATTCATGTGGCTTACCTGATAATTGTTGTTCTTGTGATAGCAGCCATTGCCAATCTTGTTTAACCTGCTCAGCATAACATACTGCGCTTTGCTGTAAGTTTAGCTGATGCGTTTGTAAAAAAGGCAAATATTTTGCCTCGTTATAGGTACTTCTGCGATCGCCACGCAAGTGCCCTAAGGCCAGAGCCATGCCGCAGGCTTTGGCATATTGTGCGAAACCTCCTTGTCGTGCATTAATGTCACCTTGGCAAATATCTACCGGATCCACGCCCACTTTGGCATGATGACGCGAGCGTACTAACCAATGCATATCGTTCCATACGGCCTCGTCTAAAATCAGATCGGGGCGGCGCTGCATGCGGCGCTGGCACATCGCGGTAAGATGCGCTGGATTGAGCAAATTTTGGGGATCCAAATCTGGAAAATAATAAAGCGCAGCAGCTGGGCGTTGCTGCTTGACCTCCACGACACAGCTATGCGCTATCGCCACATCACGGTCGGCACAATTAGGCCCGACCAAAAAGTAAAAGCGCGCCATATTAACTGAGCCGGTGCCGGCATCAAGACGTGCCACTACATCCAAGATAGCATCGTGAAAATACGGAGCGAACGCCTGTTTAAGTTCATTCGCTAAATCCACCGGAATATCCGCAAACTTCGCATGAGGACGAACAAATCGCAGTGGCAAGGACCTTGTATCTACTGCTTTGGCAAAGGTGGATTTGGTCAAAAAATGTTTGCCGCCAAAGGCGCGTTTATTGGCTTTTTTTTGCAGCTGAATTAACGCTGAAGGGGTGTGAAAATCACTGTAGACCAGCTGGCTTTGTGGCTGGCCAGATAGCGACTCAGACAGCACCGCCATGTACCCGCTATACAGCTGCTGCAACGCCTGCTCTACCTGTACTTCGCTCACCACCTCACTCGATAGGTCAACCTCAGGGTCGTCATAATGTCCACTGAGCGCGCCTTGCACGTGATCGGCACACAGCACCATGCTGCTGGCTAGTCGCTGCAGATCCCACAAAATATGACCGATACAAGCATCATCGAAGTCATTGACCGCAAATATCACCGTATCGCCATGCGCGCCCTCTTCGGTCAAAAAACCAAAGTTACTGATATGACAATCGCCCATAACGGTCGTCATCGGTAAGGTATGCGCATCACTGGGGAGCGCAATGTTACCGGCCAGCCAATCAGCATAAAACAGCTGTGAACTACCGCGATAAAACACGAATGGCGAGGTACACATTTTGTGGTGTTTCGCTAACCCAGTACCAGGTGCCTGCCCATCGACACGGGCGATTTCGCGACGCAACAATTCTGCGCGCGCGCCGTCCGTGGGAGCATTGTGAGGGGAACAAAGCGACATCCACTAGTCCTTGCGTTATTGCCAATAATAACTATTAGCATAACAGGCCTATTTAAATGTCGCTAGTATTGGCTTAGGGTTTAGCTGGTGGCTGGGATAGCTGAGATAACTGCGCAACCATGGCTTTTAACTCGCTAATATCGCGCTGTAAGTCTTCTATAGAGGGCTCATCGGCCTCCTCCTCAGCACGCATCAGCGCATGTTCCTTTTCCATGACGCCAACCACAATACCAATAACCATGTTCAAAAATGCAAACGCTGTCAAAAAGATAAACGTAAAATAAAAAATCCACGACATGGGATACACTTCCATCGTTTCATACATGACGTCGGTCCAATCTTCAAAGGTCATGACTCTAAACAAGGTCAACATGGATATCGCAATATCGCCCCATAATTCATCGTTGATGTTATGAAACAAGTAACTACCTATGGCAGCGTATATATAAAAAATAATAAACATCAAGAGCACTACATAACCAAGACGAGGCAGTGCTTTTAGTAAAGAGTTTATAAGTACACGAAGCTCAGGAATAATCGAAATCATCCTTAACACTCTAAAGATGCGGATAAGCCGAGCTAATAAAGCCATTTCAGATTCGTCGACAGGAATGAGACTGATCGCCACCACCAAGGTATCAAATACATTCCAACCTGATTTAAAGAAATGCTTTTTATTGTCATCTGCTATAAAACGAATAAGAATTTCGATTAAAAAGAAAACGGTAATAAAAACATCCATGTATGACAATAAATACAGGGCTGTCGGACCTAGGTCATACGTTTTTGCACCAATTTCAAGGGCTGAAATGATGATAATGGCAATAACAAAAATTTCGAATAGTTTGTTGTGCCTAAGGGTGACGATATGTTTATGGATACCAGCTAACAAGGCAGTGATTCTCTTTTAGTATAAAAAAAGACAGTGCTCAAAATAACGAACACTGTCTTTGACATTAATGGATTATAGGTTGTATTCTTTTTTCAGAGCATCTAAACGTGCTTTTGACTCTGGCAAGGTTAAGGGCAAATCGCCTAATCTACGCTGTGCTATTA
>CAZLGJ010000062.1:0-16447 GCA_964559075.1 uncultured Glaciecola sp. | reverse complement strand
TTCAAGTTCATAATTTTTTTCATAGGATTTGGGATAGTTAAGATGAGCCAAAATAGTGTTGTTGTTTTAAGTGCTGTGCGTTCAGCAATCGGTACATTTAATGGAAGCCTTAAAGGTATTGAGCCTGCGGAATTAGCTGGTCAGGTACTCAAGCAGGGCATTGAAAAATCAGGCGTAGAAGCCGAAAAATACCAGTCTATCGTCGTGGGTAACTGTATCCCGACCGAGTCACGTTTCCCGTATGTTGCGCGCGTTGCTTCTATTCAAGCAGGTATGAGCATGGACTCTACGGCAATGGCGTTAAACCGTTTATGTTCTTCTGGCCTACAAGCTGTTGTTAGCTCAGCGCAAGGGATCATGTTAGGCGATCACGAATTAGCGATCGGCGGTGGTGTTGAAAACATGACGCGAGGCGGTTACTTGTCTCCAGCGTTGCGCAATGGTGCACGCATGGGTGATACGCAGATGATTGACATGATGGTTGCAGCTTTAACTGACCCATTCGGGTTTGGCCACATGGGGATCACGGCGGAAAACCTAGCCGACAAATGGAACCTTTCGCGTGAAGAGCAAGATGCTTTCGCAGCTGAATCGCACAAGCGTGCTGCAGCGGCTATCGAAGCAGGTTATTTTAATGACCAAATCGTACCGGTTGAATTAAAGAGCCGTAAAGGTTCTGTGTTCTTCGAAACAGACGAGCACGTGAAGCCTGCCACTACGGCGGAAAGTCTTGCAGGCATGCGTCCAGCATTCAAAAAGGACGGTTCTGTAACGGCTGGTAATGCATCTGGCATCAATGACGGTGCGTCTTTCTTAACCTTGGCATCTGAGCAGTATGCAACTAGCAACAACCTCCAGCCAATCGCACGTATGGTGTCTTATGCCGTTGCCGGTGTACCCAATCACATCATGGGTGAAGGCCCGATTCCAGCCTCATTAGAAGCATTGAAAAAAGTCGGCCTTTCCATTAACGATATGGACGTGATTGAATCCAATGAGGCATTTGCCGCGCAAGCACTTGCAGTTTGTCGTGGACTAGATTTGGATCCGTCTAAACCAAATCCAAATGGCGGCGCCATTGCACTTGGTCACCCAATTGGTGCCTCAGGTGCGGTTATCGCGACTAAAGCTATCCATGAACTTCAGCGCACTAATGGCAAATATGCGTTAGTGACCATGTGTATTGGTGGTGGTCAAGGCATCGCGGTTATTTTTGAACGCATGTAACACCTCCTTATCAGCAGCTTGGTAAAAGCTGGGCTTTAGGTTTTAGATACAGCCCGTGATATGCTTAGCATATTCACGGGCTTTTTTATATTCAATGCTATGTCACTGCACGTTCATCATGTTGCTCCGCTAGAGCCATCTTTAATGGCGGCTGAGGTGCTCATCCTCCCCTTTGATCCCGAGCACTTGCCACCTTATATTTCTGCTTTATACAAGCATAGCCCCTCACTTGCCGAAGATATTGCGCACAACAAACGAATTACCATCGTTCACCGCCCAGCACACTGGCAGTGCAAAACTCTCGTGCTGTGGCCACAAGCATCCATGACAACAGCCCCTGATGATGTAAAGACGCGCTGTAGTGCTTTGTGTCAGGAGCTTAAGACGCTTCACTTTGCAAGTTTGACCCTGTATGCACAAGCATGGGAAAAGCTGACCGCTCCCAAAATCAGCAAAATCGTCAACCAAATTGCCATGGTGCTGTTGACGCATCACTATGCATTTACCGAATATAAAACCCAAGCAACACCGCCACCTACATTGGCAGCACTGGCCTTTGCAATTAGTGCTACTCCGGAAATCAATCAGTGCATCAGCCAACTACACGCTATGGCAGCCGGGGCTATTTGGTATCGCGATATAGCCAATCAACCGGCAAATGTCTGTACGCCCGAATATCTGGCGCAACAAGCACTCTGGCTAGATGAGCAATACGTAACCATCACCACGCAGATACTCGATGAAACCGCGCTAGCAGAGGCCAACATGCATACCTATTTGGCGGTCAATCGCGGATCTGCACTGCCCACTTCAATGCCAATTATGCATTATCATGGAGCTGCAGATAATGCTGATGCACCACTCGTATTAATTGGCAAGGGGGTTACCTTTGATACCGGCGGCATTACCATCAAGGGTGCCGACAAAATGGCCGGCATGATCTATGATATGTGCGGTGCAGCCTGTGTGCTGGGCGTGATGAAAGCGGTCGCTGAACTAGAGCTGCCCCTCAATATTATTGCCATACTCGCAACGGCAGAAAACCATGTTGATGGCAATGCTTACCGCCCTGGTGATATATACCCAACTCGAGATGGTAAGACGGTTGAGATTATTAGCACCGATGCTGAAGGGCGGCTGTTGCTATGTGAGGCGCTCAGTTATGCCAAGCAATTTCAACCATGCGCAATGATAGACCTTGCCACACTCACAGGTGCTGCCATTGTCAGTTTGGGCAATGTTGCCAGCGGTTTGATGAGTAATAACCAAGTCCTTGCTGATGCGCTCATTGAAGCAGGACAAGCTAGTGGGGATTATGTATGGCAGTTTCCGCTCTGGGATGAATATGCAAAGGATTTAGAGTCTGAGCACGCTGATTTGCGCAACAGCGGCCGCAATAGCCCCGGCATGATCACTGCCGGCATGTTTCTAAAAGCCTTTGTTGATGATATCCCGTGGGCCCATCTGGATATTGCAGGCACGAGTTTTGATTACGGTACTCAAAACTCCACCACTGGACGACCGTTGTATTTGCTATTAGAATATTTGTTTGCTCAAGCACTTAAGCACTAAAGTGCCGTATTTTCTCCTCCCATAGTAGGATAGTATTTTCTTGGGGTGAGCATATAATAAATCTACCGTTAA
The DNA here is from genome assembly GCA_964559075.1 of uncultured Glaciecola sp. Classification (GTDB taxonomy): domain Bacteria; phylum Pseudomonadota; class Gammaproteobacteria; order Enterobacterales; family Alteromonadaceae; genus Opacimonas. Next base: position 13,576 of record CAZLGJ010000062.1, on the reverse strand, counting down.
CCAATTGTTAAGAAGGATTGCTACTATGTGGACCAAACCAGAATATACTGAAATGCGTCTAGGCTTTGAAGTAACGCTATACATCAGCAATCGCTAAGATTGGTATACGTTAAGTTGATTCAACAAAAAGGTTGCTTAGGCAGCCTTTTTTAATTTGTAGTTAGAAGAACAATTACTATGCATATTCTCATCCTAGGCGCCGGTGCCGGTGGCGGCTTTCCCCAATGGAACTGTTTTTGTCACAACTGTGATGGCCTCCGGCAAGGACAACCGCATTTCCAAGAACGTACCCAATCAAGTATCGCTGTTTCTCACAACGGCACTGACTGGGTCTTGATCAATGCCTCTCCCGATTTGCGTCAACAAATCAACGCCAACCCTGAACTGTGGCCGGCCAAAGGCACTCAACGCGGCACGGCAATCAAGTCCATTATTTTAACCGATAGCCAAATCGACCACACTACGGGCTTGCTCGACCTGCGCGAAGGATTGCCGTTACCGGTGTATTGTACATCGGTTGTGCAAGAAGATCTCACCACGACGTATCCACTGTTTACGATGCTCAAACACTGGCATGGCGGACTTGAGGAACATGTGATTGATACTGATCACGAAGTAGCATTTAGCGTCAAAGGTGTGCCTGAAATCAGCTTCCAACCGGTTGTATTGGAATCTAATGCACCGCCCTACTCTAAGTACCGCGACAACATCGTTCCGGGCAACAATATCGGTCTTAAAATCACCGACACCACTTCGGGTAAAACGGTCTTTTATGCCCCCGGCTGCATGCAGGCTAACGATCTCGTCAAGCGCATGATGAGCGAAGCCACGTGTGTACTGTTTGACGGTACGTTATGGCTAGATGATGAAATGATTGCCGGCGGCTTTAGCCAAAAGCTTGGCACACAGATGGGCCACATGCCGGTTAACGGGCCAACTGGCACGATTAACCTGCTAAATCAGTACGATATACAGCGCAAAATTCTCATTCACATCAACAATACCAACCCAGTGTTAGATGAGACCTCTGAGCAACATTGTGCGTTGACCGAACAAGGCATCGAACTGGCCTATGACGGCATGAAAATTGAACTGTAGACAAGCTGAAACAAACAAGGGATAGCTATCATGACAATACCGCAAACTGCCTGGACACGTGATGAATTTGAAGCGCAATTACGCGGCAAGGGCAAGTATTATCACATTCACCACCCCTTTCATAAAAAAATGAATGCTGGACTGTGCACCAAAGCGCAAGTGCAGGGTTGGGTGGCAAATCGCTTGTATTATCAAATTGCCATCCCGGTTAAAGATGCTGGGATCTTGGCCAATTGCCAAGACCAAGCCACCAGACGCAAATGGATCCAGCGCATCATCGACCACGATGGTCGCGATGGGGACGACCAACTCGGGGGTATTGAAGCATGGCTGCGCTTGGGCGAAGCAGTGGGCTTAAGCCGTGATGAAATGCTCGATGAACGACATATATTACCCGGAGTGAAGTTTGCTGTCGGCGCTTATGTCAATTTTGCGCGACGCGCAACCTGGGAAGAGGCAGCCTGTTCATCCCTCACCGAAATGTTCGCGCCGGAAATCCATCAAAGCCGCCTAGATACTTGGCCAGATCACTACGATTGGATCGATAAAGAAGGTTTTAAGTATTTTCAAATGCGTCTCTCGCAGGCTCGTCGTGATGTCGAACATGGTCTCGAAATTACCCTAGATCACTTTACTACGCGCCCGCAACAAGAAAAAGCGTTGAACATCCTACAGTTCAAAATCGATGTCTTGTGGTCTCTTGCCGATGCCATCAGCTATGCGTATGATTACGGTCAGGTACCGTTTGTCGGCATTGCTGATCAATCCATCTCGCACAAAGGAATGCTCTAATGGCTAGTTTGTCCTTAAACCCCTTATACCGATTGCAATTTGAAAAAGCGCAAGACTGCCACGTATTGCTGTTTCCCGAAGGCATGGTCAAACTCAACCCATCGGCGGCAGAGATTTTACTGCAGCTAGACGGGACCAAAGACGAACCCGCGATCGTTGCAGCACTGCGTGAAAAATTCCCTGATGCACCTGATGATATGGCAGCTGATATAGCTGATTTTATCACTAAGGCAACCGAAAATGACTGGATCAAACATGGCGAGTGAGTTCACTCTCAGCCCTAAACCTCAACCCGGACCACCGCTGTGGCTGCTTGCAGAGGTCACTTATGCCTGTCCGTTGCACTGCCCATATTGTTCAAATCCAACAGAATTAGGCGAAAAAGCAGATGAAATCGACACTCAAACGTGGCTGGATACCTTTAGTCAAGCCCGTGAATTAGGAGCGGTACAGCTAGGTTTTTCAGGGGGAGAGCCCTTGCTGCGACAAGACCTTGAAGTCATGGTCAAACACGCCGCGGACTTAGGCTTTTACACCAATCTCATCACTTCGGGCATTGGCTTAACAGAAAAGCGTATCAAAGCGCTAAAAGACGCAGGCCTGGCCCATATTCAACTGTCCTTTCAAGGAGCATCACCAGATATCAATGATTTGGTTGGTCAGCGCAAACACTCATTTGCACACAAACAAAAAATTGCACGACTGGTCAAACAATACGAGTACCCGATGGTGCTCAATTTTTGTATTACCGCAACCAATATCCACGAAATAGAAGACATTCTTGCGCTGGCAACCGAGTTGCAGGCGGATTTTGTCGAGCTTGCAACCGTCCAGTACTACGGCTGGGCGTACCTCAATCGCGATGAATTATTGCCCACTCGCGACCAGCTGCTGGAGGCAGAAGCCAAGGTCAATGCCTACCGCGATGCGCAAGATGGCGGCCCGAAGTTTATCTTTGTGACGCCTGATTACTATGAAACGCGTCCCAAGGCGTGCATGAATGGCTGGGGTTCGACGTTTTTGACCGTGACACCAGATGGCACTGCCCTACCGTGCCACAGTGCCAGAATGTTGCCCCTACAGTTTCCCAATGTCAAAGATACCTCTGTGGCAGAAATTTGGACCGGTGATAATGATTTTGCGTATTTTCGTGGTGATGACTGGATGCCGAATCCCTGTAAAACATGCGATGAAAAGGATAAAGACTTTGGTGGCTGCCGCTGTCAGGCCTATATGTTAACAGGTGATATGCACAAAACCGATCCTGTGTGTGACAAATCCCCTGATCATCATCTGATCCAAGCCGCGATTGCCAAAGCCGGACAATCGCAAAAAGCGCTGGTATACCGCGACCCAAAAAACGCCATCCCGATCGCGATTGCTGAGAGTTAAGAACTGCATGCCTGTGCACTGTTTTGACTGGCAAGCACACGAGTATGCCGCCGTATGCATCGTTCCTACCCCGAGTGTGGATGCCTCAGGCATTGCGCACTTGGTAGAGCATTTGGTATTTCGCTATTCAACGCACTTTCCCCACGGCCATGACTTGTTTGTGGCCAACACGCTATTACCTGTCAAAATCAACGCTTCCACTCATGATGCTGTGACCTACTTTTATATCACTGCCACCAATCAGCAAGTATTTTTAGCCGGTTTATTTTACCTGCAGACTGGCTTACAGCAGCGTGACTATCCGGATGCGGCATTTTATGCTGAACGCGATGGTGTCTTACAGCGTGAATTGCAGTGGCTCGAAAGTGATCCGACCTATCTCGCCCAAGCGCAGCAAAACCGTGCAGCTTCTCCTTGTGTGCACGCCGGTGGCTATAGTGATCTCATGCCTTTCAATAATCGCAGCGACGTAGGATTTTACAAAAAAATTTGTTATGCCCAAGAGCAGCTATGTTGGCTGATCAACAGCAAAAGCATTGCCGCTGATGCACTGAGCGATATTGTGCTGACTGCAGACAGCACAAGTATTCCAGAACCAAACTCAGCAAGATGCACTGATCAAAACCTTGACCAACAGCTGGACCAGCACTTTGCGAAATTTCCAGCTGTTATCCAACAGCTGCTTACCTATTTTGAAACACATTATCCCAGACCAGCCTTATCAGCTGGCGCACTAGCCCAATTAACTGACTACTTGCTATCACGAGCGATCACGCCTCAACAAGCAAGCATACCGGCACCTCACGTAAGTGTGTCCAAGGTAATGCCGACTAAGCTCTTGCTCAGTGAAACGCCAAGGAGTTTAGCCGATGTCTGCAAGACTCATTTATCCGCTGTGCATATCCCTGAACTACCGCGTTTTATTCAAGCACAGCTCCACGCTGCTGATGACCAGCTTGATGCCCTGCCCGCGTCAATTCAGTTAACGCCTATCAGTCCAATCAGCACGCAATCAACAACGGATAAAATCGCCAGCCTTGATATTATCTCAGTGTGCCAGCCACAATACTGGGCGTTACGTCTAACAGGTCAGTGTTACGCTATGGGCATAGGCCACTATCAGGGACAATATTGGCGCTATGTGTTTGCGCCAGAGTCGACCTAGCCGCTATCTGTATGCTCATAGCTTTTTGGCTTTGGCTATTTTGGAGACTTTCCAAGGGTTCCACGGATCATCATAAGATGTGCGATGCAGCGCTTCCATCAAGTAGGCGTAAGTCCGCACAAAACGCAAGTACAACCCAGTATACAAAGGCATCAGAGGTAAAAATAACGGCAGCTGAGGATCAAGACTGCGCCACGAGTCCGTCATGACAAGTCGCGCAATGAGATACTGTAAAATATTGGCAAACAAGTACAAGAAGTAATTGATAACAAAAATATAGCCCAAATAGTGTGGCGATGTCACAAACAAATAAGCAATATACACAAACCATTTTATGTCAAAAATCACGTTAAACAGGATATTTTCCAGCACCGAGATAAAGTTACTGCCGCGAAAATTGGCTTGAGGTTTGAGAATGTCGAGGTGTTTGCGCAGGCGAAACCGCACCAGTGAGCGATCCCACCGATAGCGTTGTCGCGCTAAACGCAGCGGCGCTACAGGCACATTGGTGTAACACACTCCATCCACTACGTGCACCACGCGAAAACCGAGCTTGAGGAACTTGAGGGTCACAACGCCATCCAAACCAGGCCCCACGTCCCAGCCTTTTACTTGTGCTAACACCTTGCGGCGAAACGCACCATGCGCGCCAGATATTATCCGCAGTATATGTAACTGCGTCGAAACCACGCGGCTTGAACTGATGGTTTTCATATATTCGATGGCTTGTAATCGCGCAGTTATTGACGCATCAGCATTGGCAACTCGCACATCGCCACCGACTGCACCAATGTGCTTATCCACCAAAAACGGCAACAATATATGTTCCAATGCATCTTGAGCCAAATGGGAGTCAGCGTCGAGGTGCACCACAAATTCGCCATGACAGTGTTGCAGGGCGGTATTGGCCCCAGAGGCTTTTCCGCCGCGCACTTCATTGCGAATAAAGGTGTCGATTTTGCCCTGTGCTTGTAAGCGTCGACATAGGTGAGCGGTAATATCATCTGAGCCATCATCCACCACTATCAGCTCGTAATGAGAATACGTTTGCTGTGCCAGCGTGGCGATCAATTTGGCGATATGCTTGCCTTCATTTTTGCCCGGTACAATTATGGAAACTAGCGGTCGTTGCTTAAACAGTTGCTGTCTGGCCGAGCGATATTGGGCACGCTGTTGATGTTTACTGATGCGATAGCGCACTACGACCACTGCTTCTATGATCAGGTAACGCATCATGTCTAACAAAAAAAATGGCCAAAAATAAGCTATTGCAGATTGCCACGTCAGCCCAGTGATAAACGCGTATAAACCATCCATGCGCTATTGCCTAGCGTTTAACGCCATTTCAACGGCATGCTCAGGAGAGTCAATACTGTTCACATCAAATACCTGCGTATCAATCTCAATCGTATCTGTGCCCGCAAATGCAGAATGAGTGACGCCTTGAATTGCCTCGCGCAAGCGCTGCATCGCACGCAAACCATCCCGGCTAGAGGTGCCTGTTAACAATACAATAAACAAACTTTCATTAAACGCCGAAATCACATCAGACTCTCTTAATACCGCTTTAATTACTGCGCTGAGCTCTTTAAACACTTGTTCTGAACGCTTACCAAGCGTACTCAATATATGGTTGAGTGCGACAAAGTTCAGCACAGCAACACTGGTGGCAGCGGTTGTCTGACGCGCAAGTCTGGCCTTTTCGACGGTCAAAAAGCGCTTGAATTCGCGGTTGCCACATAAACTCAAATCACTTTGTAAGATACTCGTAAACAACGCATCCAAGCCATACATCGCCGCACTTTCACCCAAAGCGCTCAAGGCATAGCGATGCATATCTTTTATAATCACATCGTCAATGTGACTTTTGGTACCGCAACTAAAACACTCTGTGTTAACCACTGGATCTTGAAACACCAGTGCACACGACTGGCAGTTATACATCATCGATGGCTTATCATAATCCACCCCGATGTGATTAAGCTGGCCGTCACATTTTGGACAGATTAAACGGTTGTTTTGTTGAAAATGCGTTTTTTTATCGACGTGCCCACACACAAAGTGATGCAGCATTTCATCCTTGTGCAAATGATCCGAGCCACAATCTGGACAGACTTCCAAAAAATTCATAAACGCGCTTGAACACGAGGGACAAAAGTGGGCACGCTTAAAGTAGGTCGCATGTACCAAACGTTCAGTTTCCAAAAAGGCTAACGCCGTTAAAAAACTATTGTCGGTGTTGGTAAAAAATGGCTGGATCAGATCATAAACAAACCCCGTCGTCATGCTATCGGTCATCCGCGGGGTGATCGCTAAACGCCGACTGGCAAGCAGACGAATGATTTTGAGCGGTATTTGGGTATCTGACAACGTGCTGTGCGCATTGGGCAACGCTTGCAGCCAATGCATGGTAGGCAAAAACTTATCCATGACCACGCTCATTCGCTCGTGCAACTCAGGCTCACTAAGCATCTCGTCAAACTGCATAGAGCGCTTAACCGGCGGAACGTCTTTGCCATACACCAACAAGACAGGCAGCAGATAAACGCGGGGATCATCGTGTTGACGAATAGATGCAAGCTTCGCTTCTGCAGCACTGGTATCTGATGTGCTTTGTAAAATTACAATAGCAGTTGTGCCAATCACCTCTGGTAACGTTAGCTCGCGCATTGTAATAGCATCAAGGTGCGGTAACTGCAAATCGTCAACACTGCTAATTAGCTGTTTGCAAATAATCATTTGCCCCCCTTAATTTCAACGGTAAAAGCGTCATAACGCGCCCACAGCGCTGCGTCTTGAGCTTGTTTTGGCGATAAGTACGCGACCACATTGTGCGACTCAACCTCGATGAGCTCTCGGCCAATCGGCAACTCTTGCGCCGGTGAGACCTGCGTTACGAGCGCTGCTGAGCGTTGTCCATTAGGCAACTGCACAGTAACGCTACTCCCAATGCTAAAGCGTGAATACAGCTCTGTCTGAATCGGCACGATAATGATGGGCTCAGCAGCGGGCTGGCGAATTTGCCCCACTGCGTCACCACGCCGCGCAAACTGCCCTGGCTCCAGCAATAAATCAACAACCGCAGCGGTATAAGGCATGGTGATAGTCTCGGCAAAACAGTCCGGGTCGGCAAAGCTCGGCTGAGTTTGCCGCAAGGCGTCTAACTGTTGTTGCAACAGCGCAGCAGCTCGCTGCTGCTGTTCTATATCAAGCTGTAGTTGCGCGATGCGCAACGTAACGGATTGATTGCTCGCTACGTCACTTTGGTAAAGTGATGCATTGACATCCAATGCGCGAAGCATATTCGGTTCAGGTACTGTTTTTTGTAGCCCTTCCTGAATCGCTTTTGCCTGTCTTAATCCCGTTAACTCAATGGCGGCACTGGCGATGTCAAATTCAAGATCGGCAATGCGGTTGGCTCGGCGCGGATCCTCACAGCTTGCAACAGGTGCAAAGGTCAGCAGTTGTTCTCCCGCCGCTAACACTTCCCCCACCTTGGCGTGCTTTGATACAAGCGAACCACCGCGCTGAGCGTACAGGGTATCGTTTGGCATATGCACCACACCAATCAACTGAAAAGTTAAAGATTTCTGAACAATAAAATAGATGATATAAATAACGACCGCTAACAACGTAATAAAATACACCCACTTGGTGATTTGCGGTGCCAAGCGCTTACGGGGTGTCACATCTGCAGCAGTACGCAGTTTGTCCTGTTGGTTATGTAACTTCATGGCTGCTCGTCCTTATGCTCAAACATATCGCGCAGTTTATGAATGGCAAACTGCTGCACACCGGTCGCTTGATACAGTGCATCAAGGGTATATTCAAACTGCGCATGAGAGGCAAAATCCTTCGGTCTTAACGCCACACTTAACGCATCTAGCGGTACCACCGACAATAACCGCTGGGTGCGCTCGACCAGCCGGTCTAACTGCTCCGTTTCGTAATTCATCAAATAAAAATGAGACACCAATGGCACCAGTGCAGCGTATGTTTGAACGTCCCAATGAAACGGCACTGAGATGGCGAGTTGGATATCTGGACTGAGCTGCTTGATCGCCTTAATCATATCCACAAAGTCTTGTTGATACTGTGACTTGCGCTCGTGATAATCGGCAAAAGTATGCGGCTCAATATCTAGATGCACAACATCGCTTAGAATACTGTGAAGCGCGACATACTCGCTAGCGCGTTGCCAATTTTGTGGCCTCACCCATTCATTACTGCCCATAATGAGTTCGACCGAACGGCCTTGGTCACGCGCCTGGTTGAGAAACTTGCCGAGTTTTTCACGATCGGTACGCTGCGAAAACGAAATTATCGGCGTACTAATTTGTTGGGTATGTAACAACATCTCTAGCTGTTCAAGCGATAATTGGTTAAAGCCTTCACTCCAAATATACAGCGCACGTGTAAAACGCTTATCGCGTGCAAACGCCCGCTCATTAGTATGCAAGCTGACCAGCTCTGGTGCGTAAGCCACTTCAGCTACCATCAACACGTTATTGGCGCGGACATATAGCTGACGTTTGGTTTCGAGCAGCTCAAGAGCACTTTCCAAAAAGGTCTTGACCCTAACCATGGCAGCTGGGGTGTGTATATTTTTATCCAACACATAATGACTCAGTACTCGCCTTAACCTCTCTCGCGCGGTCAGGTAACGATATTGCTGCGCCACGGTGCGATCGAGCTGCGCATAAAAATTCTCATAAGCGCGCTTGATGCGATCAATACGCTGCCAGTCACTTACCTCAGCTTCATTGGCAAAGGCATTGAGCCTAGCTTGTTCACTATCTCGAAGCGTCCGAGAGGAAAAAGAAAACGGCATCGAAAAACGGGCGCCAGCTAATAAATCATTGCGATTGGAGTTAAAAATATCTAACTCTTTGCGCACAAACACCCGCAATCTTGCCCCATCCTCATAAGGGTTAGTGGCAAGCGCGGCTTGACGCTGTAGCTGCCGATGTTCTGCACTGCGCTTATCCGCAGTCGCCTGTTCAATAATGCGATTAATGTCTAGATTGATGATGGGGGGAGATCGTAGTTCTGGCGTGTGGTCTTCCAACATTGCCAGTAAATGCGCTAAGCGATGCTCCATCTTGGCCAACGAGGCTTGCGAAACCAATAACTCATCATAGGTGCTATGGCCGTTGAGATAGGCATGACGCTCAATTGGGTAAATCACCTTCATGACGTCCATTAACTGACTGGCAATGGTATATTCAAGACCAGAAAACGTCTGGTTGATGCGCTGTTCGAAGCAGCGGTGCTCAAGCACGTGGTTTTGTAGTTGAGTTTCGAATTTTTCTAGCGCTGCACGCCTTCGCAAGCTCTGCGCCCGATAGTCATATTCGCGATAGCCGTTGGCCAATACATCCCAGGATAGTTCCACGTAACTAGAACCGCCGTCATCAATATCGCTCGAATCGAGATCGCCAGAGGTTACTCCTGCGCGTAACTCCAAACCGTAGTGGTCATCCCAATACTGGGCATCGTTCTCTAAAATACTGGCGACTTGGTCATTGGCTCTCACATGCTGACATTGCTGTCCTAGAAGCGTGGATACAGCAAACATTTGTGGCGAGGGTGCAATCAAGCTATCGGTATCTCGATAGGCTGTTTGTGCATATTGCCACAGCCGCTCCTCTTCACCTTTAGCCGGGGTAGATAGCAAGGCCAAGCTTACCATCAGCATCATACAGTAAAGCGCAAAAAGATGATGTTGTCGTTCCATGGTTTATTTTGTCCGCAAACTGGAATAATTAGTAATCAACGCTAATATAACGAATTAGTAACGAATAAAGTGATGGGGCTTCATACCCAATAAAAATTAGTCTAGACACAAAAATCAAATTTTGCGTAATATTTTCAACAATATAAGAAAGGAATCATGAACATATCGTATCCTCACATATACTTAAGTCGCACTTCTATTCCAATGGGCTATGTGTTTTTTTTATTTTTTATGAGTCTGGTTTCAATCAGCACGCCAGCCAGCGCATCTGTCATTACTCTGGATAACGTCAGCTCTTGGTCAAGTCAAGGTGCACCATCGCGAAAACGCGATACCTCACTTCCCGAGTGGGTTAGTGATGTGTGGATCAGCGGCACTTGGGTGGGACTAGGGAGAGGCGAACCGACCAAACGCGGCAATAGTTCGGGGACTTTAGTGTCTGATGTGAGTTTTGTTAATGACTTTACCTTTTCGGGGCTTTTTTCACCGACGATTGAGAACAATCACACCTGTGTTGCAAACAATGTGTGTAATGACAACGACATTCTTGGCCTGGTGTTTGGTTGGGAAGACGAAAATAACCATTTTCGACTCGGTTGGTCACAGGCAGACGACTTGCTGGATATTACCGGCAAATCCGGAATGTTTCTCGTGCACGAACAAAATGGCGTCAGCCAAACTTTGCTACACTGGGATTATTATTGGTTGGATGACGCGCTCTATGACTTTTCAGTTGTGGTCGAAAATCAGCTACTATCGGTCAATGTAGCGGGTGACATTTCAGATATGATGGGCGATCAGTCCGCGCTTGCTCCAACATCAACAGGCAACGTTGCATTAACCAGTCATCAGTTTTCACGCGCACTTCCTAGCTTTGCTGGTGGACGCATTGGCGTCTATACCGAGAGCCAAACCGCCGTGTTTTCAAACCTCGCCTACAGTGGTTTGGTCCTAGTCAATGCCCCGTCTTCACTGGCAGCGTTTGGTCTGCTCTGCTGCATCTGGTCAGGTGTAAGGCGGCGTACGTGCTCATAAAAAAGTTAACGTGCTACAGCCGTCTATGAACCTGATCGCGAGGCAGTTTTCCCTTCAAGTCATAGACTAACCCTTTGGGTTTTAAGCACTTGCGATAGTGTGTTTCCCACTGAGATATAAACGGCTCATGAGCAACCGCGAGTACGACTAAGTCATAGCTTGCTGCTTCGGGCTCAACAAACTTAATTGACGCCCATTCAGCCTGTTGTGTAGAACTTAGTAAGGGGTCGTGCACATCGGGCACACACTGATACTGACGTAACGTTCTCTTTAAAGCTAAAGCCTAACAACAACACATTTGCCGACAGCGGCGATAAGCCATGCTCAAGCAATAATTTGATGATTTCATTGGCGACAAACGCAGGCATACCTTCATTTAAGCGGCGGCTAGTATGCATCAAGTTGGGGGTATAGCCCACTGAGTTGGCTTTGTGACAGAGATAGTAGGGATCAATACTGATACAGTGCCCGCCCACTAGGCCAGGCTGATAAGGCGTGAAATTCCACTTAGTAGCAGCCGCGCTGAGCACATCTTGGGTGTCAATTTGCAGTGTGGCAAATAGCTGCGCCAGTTCATTTACAAGGGCAATATTGACATCTCGTTGGGTGTTCTCGACAACTTTTGCCGCTTCGGCAACTTTGATCGTGGGAGCTTCATGGATATGTGCATGAACCACCTGTCGGTATAAGTCGGATACTTTATTGGCCCAAACAGGCGACGAACCTGAGGTAACTTTGCACACGTTGTCGATGCGGTGAGTACGGTCACCTGGGTTAATGCGCTCGGGACTGTAGCCGACGCCAAAGTCATCATTGACGCTTAAACCCGAAACACTTTCTAAAATGGGAATACAGATTTCTTCGGTTGCGCCCGGGTAAACAGTAGACTCAAAAATTACCAAGTCACCTTGTTTTAATTTCTCCCCAAGCAATCGACACGCTTGATTGATTGCGCGTAAGTCCGGCCGGTTATCTGCATTGACTGGCGTGGGTAGCGTCACTATATATACATCGGCAAACAAATAGCCTGCATCACTAAGCAAGTGCAGCTGATTGCCTTTACCAAACTCTGTCGGGCTGATGTCTTCATTGCGATCAATGTGTTGCTCAAGTTCCTTGATGCGAGTGCGGTCACTGTCGTAGCCGCTAACTTGAAATTTTTTGGCTAAACATAAAGCGAGTGGCAAGCCAACGTAACCCAAGCCAATCACGGCAATGGATGGAGGTAATGTTGCTTGTGTAGGCATGTAGCTATAATAGTTATAAAGGAAAACATTAATTCTGAGTGTAGGATAGATTGTTGTTTTCACCAGCTTTTGACAGCAAGTTCATACTTTTGACGATTTTGCGTAGGCTAATTTTGTACAAAACCAAATACCAACCATTTACAAATGAATAAAAACTTGTTAAAAACCCAATAACATTAGAACTGTTAGACAACTAAGGAAGCCTCATGACAGAAACTGCTACATTTACGCGCATGCAAGACGGTACCAAAGATGATTGGATGAAAATTGCCACTGCGCACAAAGCCGATTTTGCCAATACCGCAGACCGCTTTATTGAAATGCTAAAAGGGCTTGAGAATATTCAGTTGGGGTTTGGCTGTGACCAGCTACACCATGCACTTATGACGGCTACCTTAGCTCGACGGGCAGGAGCCAGTGATGAAGAAATAGTGGTGGCATTGTGTCACGATATTGCTAAAGTCATTAATGTTCCCAATCACGGGGCGATTGCTGCGGAGATGTTCAAACCTTACGTCAGTGATGATTTGTACAACATCTTGAAATACCATCAAGACTTCCAAGGTGAACATTACTATGACTATTTGGGTGCCCCTACAGACTTGCGCTTACAGCACAAGGACGCGCCTTGGTATGATTTGGCGGTAAAATTTGTGGATGAGTGGGACGCTGAGGGATTTGACCCTGATTTTGATGTGGATAGCTTGGACAGCTTTATACCGCTGATCCGCAAAGTGGTACACGATGAGCCAATGGCTCTCGGCTGAACCTACAAGGCCGCTGCGCGCCCTAGTCGTAGGTAAGTCAACATTATGTTTGTTTTTTGGAAATTGGTTGGGAAAGCAGAATAATGGTCGGTGTGATAGGATTTACTCCGCACATCCTGTGCTCCGCCCTTCGGGCCGCGCTGAAGCGCATGCCAAAACGTTCCAGACGTTTTGGTGAACCTACAAGGCCGCTGCGCGCCCTAGTCGTAGGTAAGTCAACATTATGTTTGTTTTTTGGAAATTGGTTGGGAAAGCAGAATAATGGTCGGTGTGATAGGATTTGAACCTACGACCCCTGACACCCCATGACAGTGCGCTACCAAGCTGCGCCACACACCGACCG
>CAZLGJ010000061.1:0-16454 GCA_964559075.1 uncultured Glaciecola sp. | reverse complement strand
ACTGGGAATTATGGGTTGGCTGGTACTTAGCTCTCAGCAACTCGGCTATTACGCCGCATAACGTGCGTGAACTGGCCAATGCCTGTGCGCTGCTGTTAGATAATTCTCGCACTGAGCTACACGAGCTGCTCGAGATTGTCCAAGGCCCCGATTATCCGACTGATGCAGAGATCATTACGCCACGCGCCGATATCCAAAAAATCTATGAAACCGGCAAAGGCAGCATCAAAATGCGCGCTACCTACCTTGAGGAGAGTGGGGATGTGATCATCACTGCGCTGCCGCATCAAGCCTCAGGTGGCAAAATTCTCGAGCAAATTGCCGCGCAAATGGCCGCCAAAAAGCTCCCGATGGTGAGTGACTTACGCGACGAATCGGATCATGAAAATCCGACGCGCCTGGTGATCACGCCGCGCTCTAATCGCGTCGATGTCGAGCAATTAATGGCGCATTTGTTTGCTACCACGGATTTAGAAAAAAACTATCGCGTCAATCTCAACATGATTGGTCTCGATGGTCGTCCGCAGGTCAAAGATCTGAAAATGATCTTGAGCGAATGGCTCACCTACCGCAAAGACACAGTCACACGCCGGCTCCAGTATCGCTTGGATAAAGTATTAGCGCGCTTACACATTTTGGAAGGCTTATTGATAGCCTTTTTGAATATTGACGAAGTGATTGCGATCATTCGCTATGAAGATGAACCCAAAAAAGAGCTCATGGCGCGTTTTGGGCTCTCGGATAAGCAAGCTGAAGCCATTTTAGAATTAAAGTTGCGTCATCTTGCCAAATTAGAAGAAATGAAAATCAAAGGCGAGCAGGATGAGCTAGCCAAAGAGCGCGATGCACTGCAGCTGATCTTAGGTTCTGAGCGTCGCCTAAAAACCCTGATCAAAAAAGAGCTGCTTGCCGATGCCGACACTTATGGCGATGAGCGTCGCTCGCCACTGGTGGAACGCGGCGAAGCAAAAGCTCTGAGTGAAAAACAGCTTGTGCCTTCTGAGGCAGTGACGGTTGTGCTTTCGGAAAAAGGCTGGGCACGCTGTGCTAAAGGACATGATGTTGATGGCGCGAACTTGTCTTACAAAGGTGATGATAAGTACCTGACTGCGGCAAAAGGTCGCTCCAATCAACCTGCGGTCTTTATTGACACATCAGGCCGCGCGTTTAGTTGTGATGCCCACAGCTTACCATCTGCCCGCTCGCAAGGTGAGCCATTGACGGGGCGTTTTAACGTGGTCGCTGGGGAAACATTTACGCACGTGATCATGGCTAATGAGGAACAGCGTTATTTGGTTGGTAGCGACGCTGGCTATGGTTTTGTTGGCAAATTCTCAGATATGTTGAGTAAGAACAAGGCGGGTAAGGCATTTTTATCACTGCCCACGGCTGCCAAAGTATTGCCTCCTATCGCGGTGAATCAATTAGAAACGGATTGGTGTTTGTCGGTTTCTAATGAAGGGCGAATGCTGTTATTCCCATTGCGCGATTTACCGAGCTTAGGTAAAGGCAAAGGCAATAAGATGATCAATATCCCAACGGCAAAAGCGAAAACACGCGAAGAGTATGTGGTCGCTACTGCGGTAGTTCCGGAAGGTGCTGATGTGATGTTGACGGCGGGTAAACGCAGCATGACGCTAAAAGCATCTGATTTGGTCCACTATCAGGGCGAGCGTGGACGTCGAGGGAATAAGCTACCTAGAGGTCTGCAGCGCGTTGACCTTGTTCAGATTGTACAACCGGATAATTCTGCAGAGATATCCAGCGACGAGCAAACTGACAGCGTTGGCGATTAAGCGTTAAGCGCAGTTGCTACTCGCTCCCATGTGGCTGAATCAATCAAAATGGGAGCGGGCTCTTCGCTCGTGTGCACATCTTGGCTGTCATCTCTTAAAGAAATAGCACGTTCAATCTCTAAATCGTTATAGCGATTTATCAGTTCGCCGTAGGCATTCGCTTTATCTAGCGCGATTACCGAACAACTGCGGATGGGTAAGGATGGAGGTAATGCCAGAGTGTGCGTGTGTAGCTGCCAAATAAACACCCGATAATCTAAAAACTTTAAAAACTCACCCAAAGCCACCCACGGCTGTTTGTCCATGTCCGGCGTGATGAGTAACACCACTGTCGCTTTGTTGCCAGTCGGCACGCTCAATAAACGCGGGGAGCGAAAGGCAACGGACACCCAATCACAAGCACGCAAGACTTCTTCAAGCCCTAAAGGATGTTGGATTGAGCTTTGCTCACTGCGCCCAGTAAATGACGGAGTAAGGGAGGAAACACCGGTCGTTGGTTCGTCGACGATTGAGCTTGATAAAGCCATGGACTATGAATTCCTTTTCTTTAAATAAAGTGTAGCTACACGGGTTATTACGCCATACATCCATAATTAGCGCATAAGACCTTGGTTTAATGACGATATTAATCTATTTTGTTCTCAATGAAAAGTAAGAAACAACGCTGAGTATGCTTCAAGCTTATTTCTTAAGCTTAGCACAGCAACGCTGTTGTCGAGAGCTAAATTACTTACTTGACGCCTTTGAGTGAGTGCTTTCAAAAATTTTATCTGCCGATGCCGCTACAAACCCTTGGTAGAGTTGTCCTGTTGGCATGGCAAAACGCTGCGCAAATTCGTAGAAACAGCTTGGAATATCCTGCACCTGGTCGCTAAACGCTACCGGCATGCGGTCCGCCATAGTGGCCGACTGTGCCAAGCTCACGTCTTTACCTCCTTTGATTTCACCACCTGAGGTGTTGAGCACAAACCCGTGATCTTTTAACAGGGTATTGACTTGATGCAGCTCAGTAAACTGAACGAGGTGATTAACACTGACGGTAAAGTGATTCGCTCGGTATCCCCATGCGGCAAACCAAGCGGCGTATTCGCTTTCTGCCAATAAGGCCTGATACTGACTGTAGCTGACCTGCCAATGTGTTCCAGAATACAAAAAGTCCGATGTACGAGGGGCATCTGTCGGGATTTGTGCTGCGATATCGCGCAGTAGCGTTTGCGCCTGGTCCGATAGTTCCGCTACCTTAAGTTCACTAATGAATACTTTGGGGTAGGTCGTATCAGCATGCTCAAAGTGCATGGCATTGAGTTTTTTGTTGCTAAAGTCATATTCATCGCCTTTCACATAGCCCAACGCAATAAAGTGCTGCGCTAGGTCCATCACGCCAATGCCAGGTAGGGATAGGGTGCGCAGGGCAATATGATCGTTAGTAATGTGTGCGTCACTATCAAACTGCGCTAGTAGTTGATGTACTTTATGTGCACTGGGCGTGATCTTGATGTAATCCTGCCACAAATGGTCGAACAGTGTGGTAATAGCTTCATGACTCATGTGATGACTCCTCAAAATCTAAACCAGGGGATAAGGTGCTGGGTAACATTGGCGCACCGAGTTCAACCGATGCAACCGGGTAGGCACAATAATCAGCAGCATAAAAAGCGCTGGCGCGGTGATTACCACTATCACCAATGCCGCCAAACGGCGCTGCACCACTGGCGCCCGTGATAGGGCGATTCCAGTTAACGATCCCGGCGCGAATGCGGGCATAAAAATACTCATATTCTGTTTGGTCGTGACTGATAAGGCCTGCAGAGAGACCAAAGCGAGTGTTGTTGGCGTGTTGGATCGCCTCATCAAAATCGCGATAGCGGATCACTTTGAGCAACGGACCAAAATGCTCTTCATCAGGCAGCTGTGCCAAAATGGGGGTAACATCGATTATTCCCGGAGTGACCAATCCCGTATCGGTGGCTAGATGGGACATAGGCACCAAGGATTGGGCACCTTGAGCCACCAGCTCTGCTTGCACCGCTAACATGTTTGCTGCAGCTTTTGTCGAAATCATGGCGCCCATGAAAGGCGCGGGCTGTGCGTCATAGTGATCGACGCGAATGCGTTTAGTGACGCTAATCAATCGTGCAAGCAGTGCATCGCCTTGTGGAGTGGCTGGAATAAACAAGCGCCGTGCGCATGTGCAGCGCTGACCTGCAGAGATAAATGCTGATTGCACAATGTCGTGTACGGCGGCATCAATCTCGTCATCATTAAGCGCAGCAACGATGAGCGGGTTGTTACCGCCCATTTCCAGCGCGAGGATCTTTCCTGGCTGTCCAGCAAACTGTTCGTGGAGGAGTTTACCAGTGGTAGATGAGCCGGTAAAAAACAAGCCATCGATTTGAGGGTGACTAGCCAGTGCCTTTCCGGTCTCAAGCTCACCTTGCACGAGGTTGATGACACCAGCAGGCAGTCCACTGGCAGCCCATAGCTCAATCATTTTCTGAGCGACAGCAGGGGTTAACTCACTTGGCTTAAAGACGACTGTATTGCCCGCCAATAAGGCCGGGATGATATGGCCATTGGGTAAATGTCCGGGGAAATTATAGGGGCCAAACACCGCCACAACGCCGTGCGGTTTATGGCGGATAAAGGCTTGACCCACAGGCATGGGGTTTTCAGTCACGCCGGTACGCTGCAGGTAAGATTTTTCAGATAAACCAATTTTGCCGAGCATCGCGGCGACTTCGGTTGCTGTCTCCCACAGGGGTTTGCCCGTTTCGGCAGCGATGAGCTGCGCCATATCGTTTTGGGCGCTTTTGAGGCACTCACCGTAGGCTTGCACGTGAGCAAGGCGTTCTGCAAAGCTAAGGGCAGCCCACTTTGGAGAGGCCACGCGCGCTGCGGCAATGGCACTGTCAACTTGCGCTACTGTTGCACTTACTCCGTGCCACAATGGGGTATTTTTGGTGGGGTTAAGCGAGACCATAGCTCGGCCTAAGCCTGCTTGCCATTGCCCATCGATATAATGTGTGTGCATGTCAAAGCTCCTATTTTCTGTCGGTAGGGGAATTGCCCCAGAGGTGTTTTTTGTTGTTATAAATGGTGTGTATTATTCATGGTTTGCCCCTGCTGAATTACAATGGGCTAAAGCGCACCGTATCGCCGTTTTCTATCTGCAGAGCTGCCATACTTTCTGCGCTTAAAATCACGTGATCCTCAGTGTGTACCAGCGGCTGACACACCGCGCGAAAATCGCTGACAGCGCCATTAATGATAATGTGTGGTTGTGCATCTTGGCTGACTTTCCCTGCAATAGCTGGTTTGCAACAGGCATCGCGCACCGTTTTAATGTGTGCCAAGTCGGCTTCAACGGTCGGACCACCGTCAAAAATATCGACATACCCGCGACATTTAAACCCTTCCTTGTGCAGTAAAGCGAGTGCTGGTTTGGTTTTGTCGTGCACCTGACCAATCACCGCTTGCGCTGCCTCAGATAGCAGGTTGACGTAGATGGGGTATTTGGGCATGAGTTCGGCAATAAATACCTTTTTGCCAATGCCCGTTAAATAATCCGCCGTGGGAAAATCGATAGAGAAAAAGTGCTTTTCGAGCCACTCCCAAAACGGAGAGCGGCCGTGTTCATCATTGACCCCGCGCATCTCAGCGATCACCAACTCGGCAAAGCGCTCGCGATGCTCCGCCATAAACAAAAAGCGGACTTTGGATAAAAATTTGCCCATATTAGCCACACGCGCTGATTCACGTAAAAACAGCGTACATATCTCGCTAACCCCAGTGTAATCATTACAAAAAGTTAGAATATCGACCGTGTTGTAGATATTGAGTTCGCGCGACGCATGCACGACCTTGCCCATGTGGTAGTGATAAAATGGGTCGTTGACTCCAACGCTCGCCTCGATGCCGCAGGTACCTTCTACCGCGCCTGTTTCACTGTCTTGTAAGACAAACAAATAGCCTTGATCACCTGGTGCACTTGGCTGACTAGCAAACGAAGCTAGCGAATGCTCAATTTTGTTACGCAGCAAGGTCTCATCAACGGGCAGCGAGGTAAATCCCACGCCAGATTCTTCGGCAATATGATACAGCGCCGAATAATCAGCCGTGGTAATGGGGCGGATAATTTTCATCAGCTTGAGTCCCGTGCAGACTATTGTTCGCTGGCAACAACTTTGGCAATACCGCGCTCAAAGCGGGCTAAGCCTTCAATGATATCTTCATCAGGAATAATCAAGGAAGGGGCAAAGCGCACGACGTTCATACCTGCTACTAGGCACATTAGCCCTTCTTCAGTTGCTGCTACCATGAAGTCGCGGGCGCGGCCCTGGTATTTTTCGTTCATTGCACAGCCAAGCAGCATGCCCTTACCACGGATCTCTGCGAACACCTGATATTTGTCATTTATACGGGCTAATTCGCGGCGAAATAACGCTTCTTTTGCGACGACACCGGCTAATACCTCAGGTTGATTGATAATATCGAGTGCTTTTTCGGCAACGGCACAAGCTAGCGGGTTACCGCCATAGGTAGAGCCGTGAGTACCGGCTTTGAGGCTAGCTGCAATCGCAGCCGTGGTTAACATGGCCCCGATAGGAATACCGCCGCCGAGGGATTTGGCGGTAGTCAAAATATCAGGCGTGACGCCTAATCCCATATAAGCATACAGATGGCCCGTACGACCAACGCCCGATTGGACTTCATCAAAAATCAACAGCGCCTGATGTTTATCACACAGCTCACGCACCCCTATGACAAACTCGGGATCGGGACAAATGATCCCGCCTTCACCTTGTAAAGGCTCCATCATGACCGCGCAGGTATCGTCATCAATCAACTCGGCAAATGCGGCTAAGTCGTTATAAGCACAGTGAGTGATTGCTCCGGGTTTTGGCCCAAAGCCATCAGAATAGGCCGGTTGTCCACCAACGGTCACAGTAAAAAAGGTGCGCCCATGAAACCCTTGGGTAAAGGCAATGATCTTGTCCTTGCGCTCATTATGGTGTTCTAGCGCCCAGCGACGAGCAAGCTTGAGCGCGGCTTCGTTGGCTTCGGCACCAGAGTTACAAAAATAGACACGCTCGGAAAAAGTGGCATCGTTGAGTTTTTTGGCCAAGCGCAATGCTGGCTCATTGGTGTAGACGTTAGATAGGTGCCAGAGTTTCTGTCCCTGCTCGTTGAGCGCAGCGACTAATGCCGGGTGACAATGCCCCAATACGTTCACTGCTATGCCACCAGCAAAATCGATAAATTCACGCTCGTCCTGATCCCACACACGCGAACCTTCGCCGCGTACTGGCACCATGGCCGCTGGGTTATAGTTGGGGACCATGACTTCGTCGAATAATTGCCGTGTTACTTGCATTGGAATACCTTATTTTAGTGCGATGAATACCCTCTTAGAATAGGCTTTTTGGGGACGCTTGTAAAATGCTTTATGCTTTATAAAATAAAGGCTTGCGTTGATTTGCATATTCTTTTTTGCAAGCTGCATAAGTATGAAATAAAGCGTCAATTGCGCAGATATTTATGTGTAAAAATTTTTTGTTAAAGTGCTTATTTGACCAGTGCATAGGGTTGCCATAGTGACTGTTGTTGGCCCCATTCACGCATTTTGGGGGCACATAACGGCCACATATCGGCATTGTTCAGTTCGATATTTTTGCGCACAAAGCGCTTGGCAACGGTTTGCTCGGCAAATTGTGTGGCGGCTGCAAAGCGCGGCATAATATCGGCATCACAGGCTTGCACTTGTGTGTCAATAGCATGTACGGGCAAGTACCTATATGGCAATGCTAAGCAGAGGGATTGCGAAAGTTTATCGCCATAGCGCCGCAGTAACTTTGCACACGCGCGGGCGTCAGGAGGGAGTTCACGCAGCACGTCAAAATGCGCCTGCATTCGTGCTTTTTCACTGCTTTGCAGTTGCTCGGTGCGCACTTGCTCAAAGGCTTTAAAGAACAATTTAATCAACATATTGGCACCCATGGTGTGATGCAGCGCGAAAATATATATAGGTACTTGTTTGCGAGGTTGGTCTGCATACAGCAAATACAGCGCATGTGCTAGGCTCATGCTGTACGCTAAAATTCGTTCTTTTGTCGCTGGGAAGGGTTCGGTAAGCGGCGGAATGGCGCGTTGGAATAATATGCTTGGAATGATCAGTTGCGCGTTCTCAATGCCCATCAAACTAAACATGGTTTTTGCTTGTGTCACTATGGTGTGCGGTTTTTTGCCATGGGTGAGCGCGCCGCTGTTGAATTTGGCTAACAGCGTTTCTTCTAACCAGGGGATTTGACGCACACTATCGGCAAGCTTGGAATACGTCGCCGAGGCGCTGCACAAGAGATCCAATAATGCACAGGTACTATTGTTAAATGTACTCAGGTTGAGTACTTCATTGAGATGATGTGCCAGTTTGTATTCAACTTCTTTGCAAACCCAAGTATGCAGCTTGCGGTTGATCTCCTCGCGCTGCTGCTGCTGTTGGTATAAGGCGTACTCGCGCTCTTTGGCTGCTGACACATCCACCTGCAAGGTGCTATGAGTACTTGACCGAGTTGTTTTGGTTGGTATTTGTTGCCGTGAATATTGTGCAGGCTCGACAAATAGAACATCTATCAGAGACACACCGCCCCTCGTTTGAATTGCATCTAATTAAGGTAAGTGTGGAAGATAATTAGGATTTTGCCAATTTAGCGCTGTTTACGGTGATTTTCCCGTCAATGGATTGCGGCCAGTGAGCGCTAAAAAATTTGCCAGTAGGGCATGCCCATGTTCAGTCAACAGAGATTCTGGATGAAACTGAACCCCATAGAGCTTCAGTTGCGGCGCAGCAATGGCCATGATCACGGTGCCGTCTTCGCACGTCGCTGCGATATCAAACTCCGCACTAAGTGTGTCTGGCGCAATCACGAGTGAATGATAGCGGGTGACGTTAAACGATGCAGGTAGCTTGTTAAATAAGCCAGTCTGTTGATGGGCAATGGTCGAGACTTTACCGTGCATTGCACGGGATGCTCTGACGATGTGTGCCCCATACGCTTGGGCAATCGCTTGGTGACCAAGACAGACACCCAAAATCGGAATGCGCCCGGCAAAGTGTTGGATGACAGCTAAGGTGATCCCCGCTTCTGTTGGTGTACAAGGACCAGGGGAGAGCACGATGTGTGACGGCGCCAGCGCCTCAATTTGTGATAGACTGATGGCGTCATTGCGCACGACCTCGACGCGCTGGTCGAGTTCGACAAAGTAGCGCGCAAGGTTGTGGGTAAAAGAATCGTAGTTATCAATGACTAGGATCACAGCTTATAATCTCTTTTGTGATTTATCGTGCGCTGATAAATCCCACAGCGCGATAGACGTCAGCAAGGGTTTTGGCTGCGCGTTCTGAGGCGCGCTGTGCTCCTTGGCGCATCACTTCATCGAGGTAGCTACGATCTGCTCTAATCTCGGCATAGCGCGCTTGGATCGGAGTTAGCATGCTTACAACCGCATCAGCCACATCGCCTTTGAGGTGGCCGTACATTTTGTCCGTATATTCAGGCACCAAATCTTCAATACTGCGTCCTGTCGTACACGATAGTAAACTGAGGAGATTTGATACCCCGGCTTTGTTTTCCGGATCAAAATAGATATTGGCCTGCTCGTCAGAGTCGGTAACCGCGCGTTTAATTTTTTTGGTGAGTTTTTTAGGATCTTCTAATAAACCGATAAAGTTATTGGGGTTGTCGTCGGATTTTGACATCTTCTTATTTGGGTCTTGCAAACTCATCACGCGTGCACCGGCTTTAGGAATATGCGGTTCAGGGATTGTCAAAGTGTCACCGTAAAGGTTGTTGAAGCGCGTGGCGATATCGCGCGTCAATTCCAAATGCTGCTTTTGATCTTCACCCACCGGCACTTCATTGGCGTGATACAGCAAAATGTCAGCCGCTTGCAAGACCGGGTAGCTATACAAACCAACGTTGATGTTATTGGTGTTTTTGGCGCTTTTGTCCTTAAATTGGGTCATGCGGTTTAGCTCACCCATTTGGGTATAACAATTTAGTACCCAGCCCAACTGCGCATGCTCTGGAACATGTGATTGCATGAAGATAGTGCTTTTGGCCGGATCGATGCCGCAGGCCAAATATAGCGCCAATCCATCTAAGCAAGCCGTCTGCAACGCCTCGGGGTCTTGACGAACGGTAATGGCATGCAAATCCACAATCATATATAAGCAGTCATGGGTGTCTTGCATGGCAACCCACTGTTTAAGTGCACCTAGATAGTTGCCCATGGTGAGTTGCCCAGATGGCTGACAGCCGCTTAATACAACGGGTTTAGGAGTATGTGGTTGACTCATGTACTTCTCTTTATAAGGTCTGTTATTGGCGTGTTAAAATGCACATTAAATTGTTGCACACTAAATTGTTGCACACTAAATTGCTTACTAAGGGTTAACTTGCGCAAGCGCATCGCGCATTTGGCTGATTACCGCGTGATAATCGGGTTGGTTGAAGATGGCCGAACCGGCTACGAACATATCAGCACCGGCTGCTGCTACTTCAGCTATGTTTTGGGGGCCAATACCGCCATCGACTTCAATGCGAATGGCGGGATTTACCTGTTCACACATCGCTTTCACTTGGGCGATTTTGTTCAGTGTATGAGGGATAAATTTTTGTCCACCAAAGCCAGGATTGACCGACATCAACAGCACATAATCTAACTTGTGTAAGACGTGCTCTAGGAGATTTAAAGGCGTGGCCGGATTGAGTGCTAAACCCGCTTGACAGCCTCCGGCTTTGATTAATTCAATACTGCGGTCTACATGCTGCGAGGCTTCGGGATGAAAACTGATCATGCTGGCGCCTGCGGCAATGAATTGCTCACTCATGCTATCAACCGGACTCACCATGAGATGCACATCAATCGGGGCTGTTATCCCGTAATCGCGTAAGGCTTTGCAAATTGGTGCGCCAAAAGTCAAGTTGGGCACATAATGGTTGTCCATGACATCAAAATGCACAATGTCAGCACCTGCGGTTAAGACATTGTGGACCTCCTCGCCAAGGCGGGCAAAGTCAGCAGATAAAATGGAAGGAGCAATGGTGTAGGGCTGGGTCATGTTTTGTTACTTTTGTGTCGGATATACAGTCCCATTTTACACGCTATGTGGGCGAGGTAAAACCAATAAGTGTGGTTATTAGCAAGGGCGGTTAGGCTGAACACTTTTGGCGCACCCCTTTAGTTATTGCACATTAATGGTGCAAGCGTGCTAGAGGAGAGATTAAGAACGTGTTAAAACTACGTTTATATATTGTTTTTATTGTTGTTTATCAAGTGCTTATATAATTGGCACAAAATATGATACACAATTTAAAGAAGTTCAAAAATTTTTAAAACTAGCAACTCGATGTCGATACATCAACAGTTGGAAAATCTTATATAAAATGGAGAAACACATGAAACTAGTAAAACTTACTGCAATCACAGCAGCGCTTTCAGCGACTTTGGTATCTACTGCAGCCTTGGCCAACTGGTCAGCTAACGTTGGAATCGTTTCTGATTATCACTTCCGTGGTCTTCAACAGACCGAATCTGCATCTGCATCTGCAGGTATTGATTATGAAAACGGCGGATTTTATGCCGGCGTTTGGACGGCAGAAGTTGAAGATGGCTTAGAAGTTGATGTTTACGGTGGTTACGGTTTTGATATTACTGATGGCCTAAGCGGCAGCATTGGTTACACCACTTATCAATACACAGGTGATTTTGATTCAGCGTACAACGAATTTAATTTTGGTCTTAGTGCTGGTATGTTTAGCCTTGAGTATTCAGTAGGTACTTGGGATGGTCCTGTTGGCGACGAAATGGACGTTGATTACGACTTCATCGGGTTGTCAGTTGAAGGCGAAAACGGTCTTTATGCAACAGCTGGTTTCTTCGGAAAAGACACTGACGGTGAATACTTTGAAGTTGGTTACGGCACATCTGTAGCTGATTTTGATGTAGGTGTTGGCCTGGTTGTTTCTGGTTCAGATCTTGACGATTCTGAGTCTTTATACTTGTCATTGAGCAAGACTTTTGAACTATAAGTCATGATCCTATTTGTATAATTAGTGTACAAATAAAATGCCAGGTAGTTATGCTATCTGGCATTTTGCATTTTCTAGAATATCGATTATAATTTAAAGATAATACGAATAGGATATCATCATGGCAGTCTCGAACAAAGTCGTCGCACTCACTGTTTTTGCACTCTCGCTAGTGGCTAGTGATTATTATCTTGCCCACCAGCAGGCAAAAGATTGTCGTGTCATTGCTGACCCTGACGTATTATTTTCATTTAATCAGTTATCGCATGATTTTGCGTCGAACACTTCTTTATCATTGCCAGTTAAACCGAACATCACTGTCAACCAACGTTCATTTGAACAGTTATCCCAATGTTTAGAGCCTCAGCATAATTTAGTTAGTTGGTGGGACTGGGTGTTTTCGGATGCACAATCCAATACTTTCCATTACCTCGATTTGTTGGAGCTAATTACTCCTGACAATGACGAATATTCATCAAACAGTCCGCGCCCAGGCCAATAATGGCCGACCAGCCGTCACTATCGCAGGTTATCAAAGCAGTTTTTGCGAGCGCGATTGGGGTTCAGTCTAAAGCAAACCTCCAAAAGAATAGCACCGCTTCGAGCTTTATTCCTTATTTAATTGTGGGGGTAATTGGTGTTGTGTTGTTTATTTTGATTTTATTACTGTGGGTTCAGAGTATGCTCAGTTGAGTTTTTTGAGTAAGTGGCAAGCGATGAGTAGCTGCTAGATACTTACTGAGCTTTATAAACTGCTAATAACTCTTTGACTTTAATACGCCCGTGGCCACTTCGTGAAATAGACCGCTGCACCGCTAGGCGCTTTATTTTCGTTGCATTGTTATATAGCACTCTGGTTTCTGGTGTGTCGTGATTGGAGATCACTGTGGTAACGCCACGGAGTTGAGCTTGTTGTGCGCTCATCACTAAACGCGCTTGTTCTGCTTCGCCAAAGTGATTGCCGGCGTAGCTTGTAAAATTAGCGGTTTTGGTAAGTGGTGAATAGGGTGGATCACAGTAAATGACATCACCGGCTTGCGCTTGTGCGAACGCCTGGGCAAAGTCACCATGCAGCAACTGCGCATCCGCAAGCTTTTGAGCCATTATCTGCATCTCAGTTTCGGGAAAATAGGGGCGCTTATAGCGACCAAATGGCACATTGTAACCGCCACTGCTGTTATACCGACATAAGCCATTAAAACCGTGACGGTTAAGGTACAAAAATAAACATGCTTTGGTCAGTGGATCGCTGCTTTGATTAAACTGCTCACGGTGCTCGTAATACCGCGACTGAGTATTGTGCTGCGCATCAAAATAGCGCGCTGCCTCAGTGATAAAGTGCTGCGGCTGGCTTTGCAACTGTTGATAAAACGCGATCAGATCAGCGTTCGTGTCTACCAGTAGATAGTTGGCATAGCGGGTATTTAAAAACACCGATGCACCGCCTACAAACGGCTCTATCAATCGCTTGATCCCGCGTTTGGGCAAGCATCGCTGGATCTCAGGAACTAATTTTTTTTTACCACCGGCCCATTTTAAACATGAGCGGTTATTGATTATTCTCATTAGTAGTGAGTATTTCGCGCTTAATCACTGCAACACTTTTAGCAAAAGGGTTAGCTGCGATAATTTCAGGTGGTAGTGAGTTTACATTGCTCAAGGCGTCTTGCCTAGTTGTAAACTCAATGTTCAAGACCACGACGTACCACTGTGAATTAAATTTGTAGGTGCGATAGACCCATGCTTGCTTCTGCAAATCATGTCGTATCAAATATTGTTCAAGTGCCTGTTTATCTGCCATGCCGACTAATTGCAATAACCAACTCGCATCGTCTAACCCCAATAATGTCGGTCTGTCTGCGAGGCCAATGTCATTCGCATTGTGCGTTGCAGTGGGCGTGCTTGTATTGATCAATTCTTGATCACTTTTGGCAGCCGGTAGTTTTTCATTAATCGTCGGTGGTGTGATAGCTTGTGTTGCAATTTGCACTTCGCTAGCGGGCACTATTTTAGGTGTAATTTTTGTCCGCGTTTGGCTGCGTGTTTCTGGTAATAATGGCGCATAATGGATTAAGACTGCGCGCTTAGGCTTTGCTTTAGGTACAGTTGTTAACTCTTGCCAGCTCTGACCAAAAGCCTGCGTTTGTGCTGACAGCAGCGGCGCAGGTCGTTGTAATGAGGCTGGCACAGCGATGTTCACTTTTGGTGTTAACCAATTATCGAGTAACCTAGGATACAAGGTGTGCATTGTCCCTGCCATGATCAGCGTGCACAGCATCAATGCCAGCGTCCAGAGTAATGAAGTGCGGTGGCGCTGCACTGACTGTTGCAACCAATGTAAACTGGCGCCTTGCCACCACAAACCTGTATTGTGGTTGTCCATACCCGCGTCATAGTCGTCAATTGCGTTGGCGGGTAGTGACTCTGTAGCAAATAGCAATGGTTGGTCAGAATGACGCGCCGGAAGTGCTTGCTGAGCTTGATAGGCCCACTGAGGTTCAGCAAACAAAATAACATTGAGATGCTGTTTGTTGTTGGCAAACCGCGATTGCAGAACTAAGTCCCATAACTCGTTGAGCATGCCTTGAGACAGTAGATGTGCTTGAGTGATACAAATTAGTACCGGTCCATCATAGTCATTAAGTCGGTGTAACAATTCATTGAGAGGTTGGTCATAGCTGCCTTCGACAGTGATGCGCAGCTGCATGGCAATTTCTTGGCGGATCTCGCGGGTGTGTAAAGCTGGGTTGATTTGTAAATAGGCGATTTCGGTGTCTTCGGTCTGTTGCGACAAAAAACGCTCGAGGTGACGCTGTTGCTCACCTATGGTTTTGCCACTAACAAAAATCAGCTGAGACGAATAATGTACCAGATGGTCAAGCCGTTCGTGGAGTTGAGAAATCACTGTTGCAAATGCCCCGTATTTGCGAAGCAAAGGAAATCTCTTTACTCCGAACTATTGATCTAAAGTTTGTCGTAGCACATCGCTTTTAACGGCATCAGTCACTACTGCGCTGCCAATGCTCGTAGGTAAAATATAGCGTACTTTGCCGGCTAATACTTTCTTGTCATGTGCCATGTGTTGCAGATAGGTATCGTAACCCATCTGCTCAGGCCCGGCGGTCGGCAAATCAAACGCCTGCAGTAATTCTGTAATGCGTCGACAATCTGACGCTGACACCATGTCATGCGCTAATGCCACTTGTGAAGCAATATTGATACCAGCTCCAACTGCTTCACCGTGTAACCAGTTGCCATAGCCCATTTCTGCTTCGATAGCGTGCCCAAAAGTATGACCCAAATTAAGTAGAGCACGCACGCCGTGCTCTTTTTCGTCTTGCGCAACGATCTCGGCTTTAATAGCACAACAGCGTTCAATCGCATATTGCAAAGCACTCATATCAAGCGCTTTCAGCGCGTCAACATTTGCCTCTAACCAGGCAAAAAATGCCCCGTCATAGATAACGCCATACTTAATTACTTCGGCCATTCCAGCCGCAAACTCGCGCTTGGGTAGCGTTGTCAGTGTGAGTGGGTCAATGAGTACGGCACGCGGTTGATAAAAGGCACCGATCATATTTTTGCCAAGCGGGTGATTAACGGCTGTCTTGCCACCCACTGAAGAGTCCACTTGGGCCAGCAGCGTTGTAGGCACCTGAACAAAATCAATGCCGCGCTGAAAACATGCAGCAGCAAATCCCGTTAAATCACCGATGACTCCACCACCTAACGCGACAAGGGTCGTATCACGAGAAGCGTGTTGTTCGAGTAAAAAGGTTTGGATCTGTTCAAAGCGCGAGAGATCTTTGAACTGTTCTCCATCAGGTAGAATCAAGTGAGCGACGGTAAAGCCATCCAATGCCGCTACTACTTTATCAAGGTAAAGAGGAGCAATTGTCTCATTCGTTACAATGACGACTTTGTTGGTACGAATATGCCCTGCAAAGGCACTTGCTTGGAAGCAATCAGGGTTGATAATGATGGGGTAGCTACGCGCCCCAAGTTCTACGTGTAATGTGTTCATGGGGCGCTGCCTGTAGGGGTTAAAGTCCGATTTTTTGCATGATCTGGTTAGCGACGGCGCGAGCACTTTGCTCATCGGTATCAACTACATAATCTGCGACCTCTTCATAAAGTGGATCGCGTTCTTCTGCGAGCTTGCGCAATACAACTTCAGGGTCGTCCTTTTGCAGTAGCGGACGGCGTTTGTCGCGCTGCGTGCGTGCGACCTGTTTATCAATTGTCGTTTTGAGGTATACAACAATGCCACGTGCAGATAAGCGATTGCGCACGGTTGCATTGATAATAGAGCCACCACCTGTGGCTAATACGATGCCTTGCTGATCGGTTAATTCTGTGATCATATCGGCCTCACGTTTGCGGAATCCCTCCTCACCCTCAATATCAAAAATCCATGAAATATCTGCGCCAGTCTTGCGCTCGATTTCTTGGTCAGAATCAAAAAATTCTAAATGTAACTCGTCTGCTAGATGGCGTCCAATAGTGCTTTTGCCAGCACCCATTGGTCCAACTAAAAAGATATTACGTTTTTCAGCCATGTCTGGAT
>CAZLGJ010000060.1:0-16484 GCA_964559075.1 uncultured Glaciecola sp. | reverse complement strand
TCGGATTATTCAAAACATACGAGTACCGATTATAGTTTTGTGTATTATCCGACGCTTGAATATGCGGGTCAGCCTGAAGGAATCTCCCCAAACTCGCATCGTAAATGCGCCCGCCCATATGCACAACACCCACATCACTGAGCTCATGGTGCTCAGTATAGCCTTGATGCGTGGGTGATTGGTAGATCCCTTGTGCAAACAACCAATGCCGAGTTAATGTGGTTTGTTTACCAAAAGGGTCGTACAGGTATTGCGCCACCACATGCCCCAATGCATTGGTGATGAGTGAGACGGAGCCTTGTGTGTCTTTGTGCAGATAATACGTATCGGTGGTGCCGTTACTGCGCGCAGTGATGACGATACTGCCGCCCATCAAGTGGTACTTATGCTCCACCATGTCTTTGGAGCGGCCGTGTTGGTGCATGATTTTTTCATACGCACCGGCGTAATAATGCTCTGTCACGGTATGCTTGCCAGAGACATAGCGCGTATCGCGCTTAAACACCATGTTGCGGTCAATGTCATAGGCCATATCCACCACAGCGCCATTGCGATGACTGATGCGGTAAGGTTTATTAAAGGCGGTGTAAGCAAACCCCTTCACATGTGTTTGAGCAATGATATTGCCGTTGTCATCGTAATCAAACGCTTTGATGACCTGATTGCGCGCGTTGGTGACCTGCATTAACCGGTTGGGGATATTACGGTCATAGAGATAGGTGCCTGCATCCGACTTATAGGTCAGATTACCTGCATCATCATAGGCATACGTCACCTGCGTTTGAAACTGACTGGGTGTGATGCCAGATTGCGAGGCTGTGTATTGCCTTGCGCTTAAGCGATTGAGGCTATCATAGGTGTAGGTTTCGGTAAAGGTATCAACGAGTCCCTTATATATGCCACTTTGCGCCTGATAAGCGCTGCGTCGTTCGGTCACATTGCCCACCTCGTCTAAGATGACGCGGCTGTGATGCAGCACATTGTGCTGGTGCGCTGTGCTCACTGAGTCGAGCATGCCTTCAATGGTGTAGCCATAATCCGTGCTCAGCCCGTTGCCAAAGGTGGCTTGGGCTAATAACCCACTATCATTCAATAAGGCCGCTTGCCACAACACGGTGTCGCTTTGCACATGGCGTAAACGACGCACCTCCCCCACATCATCGTATTCGTGTTTGACCGTAAACGCGCTGGTGCCGGTTGGATAGGTCACTTCACTGAGCTGACCTAACGCATTGTACCCCATGGTTTCGGTAAAGCGCTGGCCTTTGACCAGGCGGCTGATGGTGCTGACGCGTCCTTGCTCATCATAGGTATAGTATGTTTGACTATCCGGAGATGCTTGTGGTTTTGAACACACAACATCCCGCGCAGCATACACGGCCTTGTGTAATAATTTACCCGATGCATGCGCATGGCGCTGCTCGGTCGAGCCATATTGCCAGCAGCTTGTGCCGTCATCAGGTGAATAACGTCTTAACATGCGCCCAAGCGCATCGTAATCAAACACAAAGCGATGTCCCATGGCATCGGTTTGCTCTATCAGCTCACCATAGTGATTGTAGTGATAGTGCCAACTCCCCATATCAGGATCATCGGTGCGGACTTTGCGCCCCCAACTGTCATAGGTGTTGACAATCACTTGTGCATTGAAGCTATTGCGGGTGTAAGTCAGATTACCCATCACATCATAGGTGTAATAGAGCTCATTACCCAGATTATCACGGGTGGAGGCTAGCTGGCCAAAGGGATTGTAGCGCTCAGTATGTTGATGACCTAAGGCATTGGTGGTGATGATAGCACCGTTGACTCTTGATACGCGTTCAACCTCTGTGCCTGGACGGGTGACACTGAGAACCCGACCCAACGCATCATATTGGGTGGTCGTAACGGCTGTCTCATCATTGGGTTGGGAGACACTCGCGCGGCGACCTTGACTATCATAGGTGGTGTACACCACCACATCTTGATAAGCATCCTCGTAGCTGCGCTTGCGCGTGACCATCGCCCGCTCACGTCCCCATGCGTCATAATATACGGTCACCGGGGCTTGTCCTGGCTGAGTGCGCTGCTCATAAAAGTGCGCAGCATAGCTGCTGGTAAACCCCATACTGGTGCGCTGTATCACCCCATTGGGTAACGTCATGGCCACTTGGCGCCCAAATCCATCTAAGTGCGCACGGGTACTGATGCCATTCTCTGTCGTGGTGGTGACCTGATATATTATCCCCAGGTGCTGGCCGTGAGAGGCGTCATAATCTAGGGTCGTCCTCTCGCCTAGGCTGTTAATGGTGGCGCTGATGACACGTCCATCGTCGCTGTATTCGGTGCGCGCGCAGCGAGCACCAGACTGACTGGATGCATCGGGCACTTGCGTTTGGGTGATATCGTCTGTCGTGCACTGGGCGGTTTGTTGTCCATAGCTATCATATGCATAGAGCGTTTTTAAATGATGACCCACGTACCGCGGGTCATCGGATGCCACATTCCCCGTCTCACTATCGCCATAGACAGTACTACTTTGCAACAAGCCATTAGCTTGATAGGTAAACACACTTTGGCGCTTATTCGTGCCTGCCACATTGCTCGAATGAGTGACGTGCGTTTTGGTCAACCGCCCCAAACGCTGCATGCGCTCATCGGAGCCATAGGTATTGGTAGTTTCAGTGCGTATATAGGGGGTATACCCTGAGGAGCGCCGGTCTTGCTGTTCGGTTTTAGAGTAAGTCAGATTACCATAATCATCGTATTCATAAGTGGCATGGATTGCCCCAACCTCATGCACGGCTTGGGCATCATCATCCACGTGAATAATGCTATCGGTTGAGCTCGCAATATAGGGAAATAGACTGCCCATTGCCGTCGTTTTCACGGCCAAAGTATTAGTGGATGTAGATAACACTTTACCGTTGAGTGTTTGCGTCGTCGCTAAGGGCATGCCAATCAATGCATACTGCTGGCCACTTGCGTCTTGGTGATACTGCGTGGTCGTGATAACGCCCGTTTGCCTATCTTGGGTTTGTAGCTCACCAAAACCCAATACACCGCGTCCTGCAATATGCAATAACGCATCGCGGTAGTGATAGCGCACGCTCACGCGCTGCTTGGTGTAGCTGTCAATATCCACATTACTATCAGTATGCACTTGGTAGACTAAGTTTGGACCACGTCCAGGCGCAATGACCTGCTCAGGCAAGGTATGGCGAGGCTGGGTCAGGGTATAGACCGCCGGGTCAGATTGCGCGCGATAGTCAATCTCGGTACGCACCCCAAAGCCATTGGTGATGGTGTGAATGGTATCGACTGCCGGATGCTGTTGCCCCCAGTA
Source organism: uncultured Glaciecola sp. (assembly GCA_964559075.1). Taxonomy (GTDB): domain Bacteria; phylum Pseudomonadota; class Gammaproteobacteria; order Enterobacterales; family Alteromonadaceae; genus Opacimonas. The sequence goes on along the minus strand of CAZLGJ010000060.1, from coordinate 13,159 downwards.
TACCGACCAGGTGCCGCGCTGGTAGGTCAACACATCGATATGATTATCGCGGTTGAGCAAGCCTAAATGGATCCGAGCGTTAGCTGACACATGCCTTGTACCTGTACGTGAAAAGGTCACTCGGTCACTGACACCGTCGATGGGCGAGGACATGTAGATATCCAGTTGCGTTTCTCGCGAAGCGTGTAAAATATCGGTGCGCCCATCGCCGTTGATATCGACAAAGTGCGTACGGTGGTTCAGCGCATCACTCGCTCGCAGCCCCGTCGACTGGCCTTGACGAAAATAGGTACCGGTTGAGATGCGATAAAACCACATACCATTGAGGGTATACATAATATCCGATAAGCCATCGCCATTGATATCCACCGGACGCATCTGTTCGGTGCTGGCGGTGCCCAGCGTGCCGGTGGCCGTCAGGCGAGGCGTGGCCATATCCCCTGAGGAGACAAACATCTCTTGAGTGGTGTAGCACTGAGACACCCAGCGCCCACCACGGCGCATGCACTCAAACTGGCCACTACCACCCAAACCAGGCTCAGCAGGCGCAAAGTCATCAAACTCAGTGCGCATGGCGGATATTGCAGGCTCAGCCAATGGCCGGGGCAAACTGCGCGGATTAAAGATGGGCCCTGAAAAAATACAATAATATTCCCGTTTTTGTAGCTCAAACACAAAATCTGTGCGCCCATCGCCATTCACATCAAAGGCGGCGGTGGTGTCTTTTGCCTCATCAAACAGGCGCAAGTTCAGCACATCGTCTGCAGCAAATGAATGCAAGGTGATGCGCTGCCAGCGCCCTTGTTCGGCAGGGTTGATAAGCGCTCTGACATGGCCACTTTGTTGATAGACCAAATCGCTGCGCCCATCGCCATTGACATCGGCGCTGATAACCCCGCGCTGGTAATCGGTGAATGGAATGTGCATTTGGGTGTTTACCTGCACTGGACGACTGTGTGCATCAAGCTACACATACATCACCGTGCTACCATTAAACACCAGAAAGTCCATGACCCCATCCACATTGCCGTCAAATGCCATGGCGTAGGGGCGCTCTTTACTGCCCGCCCCAACATGACTTAAGTGAATATCGCCATAGTGGGTGATTTTGGCTCGCCACGCACCGTCTTTTTCATACACCACATCATCCACCCCATCGCCATTGATATCAAAGAGGCGATGCTCAGCATAGCGGTGATGACTCAGCCAGCGCTCTGCAGAAGCAAAGGGCTGGTAATATGGGATATCAGGGACGCCGTGCCAGGCAAACTGAGTCGCCGGTTTACAGCGCAAACTCAGCTGTTGACCAGAACGAGGGGCGCATTCGACGATGCTAGTTAATGTGGTTTTGGCGTGCAGATGGGTAGCTACATCGTATTGAAGCGTATACTTACGATACGTATGGCCATCTTGCAAGACCGTGATATCCGTTAAGCGCTGGTCATTGCGCACAGGCATGCCAAAATAATAACCGGAAAAGCCAGTGCCCGTGTGTTCGTACTCAAACCGCACATCAATATACGGCGCATCATACGGGGCATTGCCTTGAATGTGGCCACCATATTGAATATGGGATAACAGGGCTATACCGCTCAAGGCAGAGGACTGGTAATGAAACTCAATATAATTACCGGCCACATCCTCAATGGCTTTTAACATCCACGCCTTGGCCACATGAGATTGGCTAGGGTGTAAGACCAACGCATCCTCACCTCGATAGGGATAAGGTGCATCACTCGCATCGCCATAATAATGCGTTTCACCGGACTTGGTTTGCACAGTAAAATAACGCGGATGACCGTCATGGTTATCATCAAAGGACGTTATCACGGCAAAATTATCAATATCGGTATGATACGTTGTGCCATCGTGACCTTTTTGCCCCGAACTCACAACTAAGCGCTGACCATCAAGACAGAAGTGGTCGCGTGTATCAAAGTAAATCGGCGTAATGGTGCCATCCATGATGGGCGTGGACGGGCAACGCGTGATGGCTGAGCTAGCCGATAACTGCCAACCGACGCCCAGCAAGCCCTCACGTGTGTTATGTGAATGATATTGCAAGGCGATGTGAGGTGCTACGTCGCCGCGCGCTTTGGGCACGGTGATGGGCACCGCATAGGTCGCTGCGCCACTTTCGGCTACGCGAAACTCCCCCGCTAGGGTGCCGACATACTCAGTGCTGGCATGAGCAGGATACAAGGTACTGCAAACCCACAACACACATAACACACTTCGAATGAGATGCACCATCATCTATCCCTTACTGCCAGTCGATATCAAGGGATTGTGTGCAATACCCCGCATCAAAACGCACCCGATAGCGCGATACACCTTCGCTGTAGGTGACGGTGCCGACAGCAAAACGCACATTGTCAGGTGTAATGGCCACCAGCGTCATGGAAGCAGCAATATCAGATGCAGATAACGTTTCAAACACAACATGCGCTTCATGAGATAGCGTCAATTGCACTAACTGCGGCCCCACATAAGGGCAATCTGGCGTACTCGCGCCTTCTAAGGTTGCTATATGAAATAATGCATCTGGCGTATGGGTATGAAGAGAAGTTAAATCGGTGGCGCTCTGAGCCATTGCCGCAGATGGTAGGAGGATGAGTGGCAACGCCCCTATGAACGTAATAATGCAAGTAAAACAACATTTCATAGGCAATCAAGACAACTCAACATGATGTATCATCACGCTAGGGAAAAGATAACCCCTTGTCAATATTTACATTAAATTAACTTTTAATGACACTTGTTTAGCAAGTAAGAAATTATAGGAATACAGCCACGCAATAGGCATTTGAGAGAAATTCATAATGGGTAAAAACAATAAAGGAAAAATGTAAATCAGCGAACGGATTGATTGAAAATTGTGCAAATCGTAGCCTTTGCTAATTTCTTGAACGAGGAAATGCACTAATGATAGCTGAACGAAATTAGGTTACTTTTGCTAGACGGGGTTTACCGGACGGACACGTCGAATCAATGGCAACACGTATTCGCATAATTTTTATCATAGTAATATTTTATTTTTCCTCAAATTTGAATCAAGTCCTTGCCTCAAAAGCGCTCCCACTGGATCTCGTATAAAACGCACTTACTGCTACCCGCAATACTTATTAAAACGTCACGCGTACGAAACACAAAATGGCATTGCTAATACACCTGCTAGTCTATTAGCACAGGGAGTGGTGAGAAACGTGCCGACAATGGAGCAGGTTGAGGCGCTTGTTGCCAGAGAACAGGAACAAGCGTTAGCGTATGCAGTAGAGTTAGTAAAGGAAAATCCGGCAATGCTGGAGCAACTGATTAAGATGAAACAGGCAGAGTTGGTGTACCTAGCAAAAAAAGCAGAATTGCAGCAATAGTGGTTATTTTGTAATTGTCTTGTTTTGTAGTGCCTTAATGACGGTGCGTGTGGCGGCCTTATTTCTGAAAAAATTCATACATTGCAGTTTGAGCTTTTGCCACTTACGCTGGCCATAAGCTTTGCGATTGTGACCGATATCACTGTCATAGGCCATGTCCTGTCTTATCACGTATGGCGAGAGATTATATATATGTATGCCATGCTCCCAAAAGTGCTGCAAATCGGTGTCAACAGGTCTGCAGAATGGTTTAGTTGAAGTCAACAATCGCTGTGCACATGCTTTGGTGAGCGCATAGGCGGCACAGCCAGTCACGGTTTTATTGGTAATTGTTAGAGCAAAATCAGGGCTAACTGGTTGTGTGTACACAACAGGGCGCTGTTTGTTTTGATAAGGCGCTAATTTGATCATATCCCAGGTGAAACTGAGATTTTGTAACGTTTCCATCGCTTCTGCAAAGTTGCTATCAACGTCAATATCGTCTTCTACTACAATACCAAACGCACTGTCGGCATTAGCAATCTGTTGCCAAGCTTTGCGATGGCTGGCGTAACAACCAATCTCGCCTTTTGATAGCGGTCTATAAAATTGGTGCTGATTGCCTCTGGCAGAATAGATCTCGGCAATCTCATCATCAGTTAACGCACTGCCTAATACGCCTGGTAAACGCGTTATTTCCATGCCGACTTTGACAAATCTTTCGCGAGTATTGGTGAGGCGCTCTGGGCTCTTATCGAGATTAATCACATAAATAGGCGGTTGCATGGTAAATGTTCGTGTAATGGTAAGAATTTGGCAGTAAACTTATCGTTAATTCCTGATCTTGTCTAGTATTCCTCGATGTTTGAGTTTGTTGTGTTATTTTCTGCTGGTTTACTCAGCGGTATTGTCAATGCTATCGCCGGCGGCGGCAGTTTTATCTCTTTCCCTGCGCTGGTGTTTGTTGGGGTGCCACCCTTGTTTGCCAATGCCACTAATACCTATGCATCTTGTGCTGGTTATATCAGTGGTGCTTATGCGTTCAAAAATGAACTGCTTGCCAATAAAAAGGTGACATTGTGGTTTAGTCTAGCAGGGATGCTAGGAGGCATTTTAGGTGGGTATGCGCTATTACAATTTAGCAACGACAGTTTTGCCCAGCTGATCCCTTGGCTGTTGTTATTTGCATTAGTGCTGTTTGTGTTTGGTCCAGCATTTAACCGCTTTTTAGCATCACGACGCCATGCTGGAATAGCGGCAAACACTACCGGAATATTTGGGGTGATCCTGATATTATCTGCGTCAATTTATGGCGGTTTTTTTAATGCTGGTTTGGGCATTATCTTATTAAGTTTCTTAGTGATTCTAGGGTTTAATCGCATGGCGTTGATGAATGGGATTAAATTGCTTGTATCGACCATGGTCTCGATTTTTGCCCTAGTCATATTTGTCTATGAAGATATGTTGGCTTGGTATTTGGGCACCATATTATTGCTTGGCAACATGTTAGGGGCATACGTATCTGCCATATTTTCGCAACATTTATCCGATAGGATCGTACGTAATGTGGTGATTGTCATCAGCACTGTGATGACAGTTTATTTTTTTTACGATGTGTATCTGGCGTAAGTGTCAGAAAGCGAGTACGTTTTATGCGCCTATTTTGGATGTTGATGATGTTGTTATTGATAAGCTGGCAAGTGCTTGCTCAGCCATTGGTGATTGCACATCGCGGCGCATCGGGCTATTTGCCTGAACATACATTGGAAGCAGCTGTGCTTGCTTATATGCAAGAGGCGGATTATGTCGAACAGGATTTGGTGTTGACCAAAGATGCACAGCTCATTGTATTGCACGACATTCACCTTGATACCACCACGGATGTGGCGCTTAAGTTCCCCAAACGCAAGCGTGAAGATGGTCGCTATTATGCCATTGATTTCACCTTGGCAGAGATCAAGCAGCTGAACAAGTTTGAGCGCATCTCACTGCCAGACAACAAGCGCGTCTATCCACAGCGATATGCTGGTACACAAGGCTTTCAAATCAGCACTTGGGCAGAACATGTTCAGCTTATCCAAGAGCTTAACCGCCAGCTCGGTCGAGATATAGGGTTATACCCAGAATTAAAAGCACCAGCTTGGCATCAATCCCAAGGCTATGACATTTTGGACGTATTTGTCACAACCCTTAATGCTCAACAACTCAATCAGCGCGAAGCCAAGATTATTGTGCAATGTTTTGATTGGGACGCAACCCAAGCCCTGCGTCAGCAACACGGTCTAAAAACACGATTGGTTCAGTTGATAGCGGAAAATGCATGGCAAGAATCCTCAACTGATTATGATTACTTGCAATCAGCTCAAGGGATCGCTGCGATGGCGCAAGTCGTTGACGGAGTGGGGCCATGGCTGCCGCAGCTCTACGATCGCCAATCGCAACAGCCAACCGCTTTTTGGCAGCGCTTACAACAAAGTAACTTATCTATTCACGCCTACACGCATCGCGATGATGCACTCGTGCTTACTGATGATGTCGCAAAACAACATCACATCTTGTTCAACCTGCTTGGACTTGACGGGATCTTTACCGATCACCCGGACACCACCCGCCAATTTTTATCCCACTCCATAGATTAATTTGTAAACAAATTTGAACCGTTTAATTGGTTTTTGGCGTATTCATTTTAGTAGTAACTAAAGGATTAGGTCACAAGCCGATGAGCGCAGATGTGGTATTGGACACTCACGATCTCGTGGGTTTGTCGTTTTGGATAATTTCTGCAGCTATGTTAGCTGCCACGGTTTTTTTTGTAATTGAGCGCGACCGCGCTGTAGGGGCTTGGAAAACCTCATTGACAATTACTGCGCTAGTTACCGGGATCGCTGCCTTGCATTATTTCTATATGCGAGCGGCATGGGTGCAAACTGGGCAAAGCCCGACCTCGTTGCGCTATGTGGATTGGTTTTTAACCGTACCCTTACAGATCATTGAATTTTATTTGATCCTGGTGGCGATTGCAGTGGTGAGACAGGCAATGTTTTGGCGTTTGCTAGTCGCCTCTGTATGGATGCTGGTGTTCGGTTATATGGGGGAAATTGGTGTATTGAACGTTTGGCTTGGCTTTGTTTTGGGCATGCTAGGCTGGCTGTACATCATTTATGAAATATATATTGGCGAAGCGTCACAGATAAACGCAGAGAGTGGTACAGAAGCATCAAAACGCGCTTTTGATGGCCTACGGCTAATAGTTACTGTCGGCTGGTCAATTTATCCCATTGGTTATATTTTGGGATACACCGAGACCGGTAGTGTCGAGATGTTGAATATCGTCTACAACTTTGCTGATTTTGTAAACAAAATTGCATTTGGCGTCATCATTTGGGCAGCAGCAGTACATCCATCTGCGCAGGTGACTCGCTCATAAGCGTTACAAAAAAATAACAAAAATAAAAAGAGGACAGGCTATGCAACAACACATCATTGTCGTCGGGGCCGGTTTTGGCGGTATTGCCGCAGCCTTGCGGATGCGCGCCAAAGGCTACCAAGTCACATTGTTAGACAAAGGCGAACAACTTGGGGGGCGGGCACGTACCTTTGAACGTGACGGGTTTAGCTTTGACGCAGGCCCTACGGTTGTTACTGCCCCCTTTTTGTTTGATGAACTGTTTGACTTATTCGACAAACGTCGCGAAGACTACATGGAGTTTGTGCCGCTAGAGCCCTGGTATCGCTTTGTTTATCCAGACAATAGTTATTTTGACTACGGTGGCACAGTGGAAGACACATTGGCTGAGATCCGACGGGTTGCCCCTGAAGATGAACAGGGTTATTTGAATTTGCTTAAAGCTTCTCAAGCGATTTTTGATGTCGGGTTTACGCAGCTTGCCGATGAGCCTTTCCACCAATTTTCTGCAATGGTTAAGCAAATCCCGCACTTGTTGCGGCTGCATTCACACAAGACTGTATGGCAGCTTGTTTGTGACCATTTACAGTCAGATAAATTACGCCAAGCCTTTTCCATTCAACCTTTGTTGGTCGGTGGCAATCCGTTTGATACAACCTGTATTTACAACCTTATTCATTATCTGGAACGAGAGTGGGGGATCCACTTTGCGATGGGAGGTACAGGTGCCATCGTGAAGGGCCTTGGGCGTTTGATGGAGGAAGAAGGGATCACCGTCAAGCTCAATCAAGATGTGACCGCCTTCACTTACGAGGGGCGCCGTATCACAGGGGTAACGACTGCCTGTGGTGGGCACTATCACGCTGATAGTGTGATTTCAAATATGGATCCCTCTCATCTTTATCGCAAAGTGATCCCGTCGCAGCAGCAACACGTCATGACGAAACTCAAAACTCGCACTGCGAAGCATTCGATGGGCTTGTTTGTGCTGTATTTTGGCACGACTAAACAATTTCCAGATGTAGTGCATCACACAATCTGGCTTGGTAAGCGCTATAAACCCTTGCTCGACGATATTTTTAACGCGCACAAGCTCGCCGATGATTTTTCTTTATACGTGCATCGACCCACGGCGACCGATCCGAGCTTTGCACCCGAGGGGTGTGATTCATTTTATGTCCTTTCGCCTGTCCCGAATTTGGCTGGTGATGTTGATTGGGAGCATGAAGGCGAGGCGTACGCGCAAAAGATCCTTGATGCGCTTGATAAGTCCATTATGCCCGGCGTTAAAGACAGTGTCGCCGTGCAGTTTCATATGACACCGCAGGATTTTGCGCACGATTACCATACCCATTTAGGCACGGGTTTCTCAATTGCGCCTACCTTGACGCAGTCTGCCTGGTTTAGATATCACAACCGTGCGGAAGGCTTTGATAACTTGTATTTAGTTGGGGCTGGCACGCATCCGGGAGCCGGTATGCCAGGAGTCCTTTGTTCTGCCAAAGTGCTTGATAAACTCATCCCCGCGCAGTCGGAGTCTTTGGCTCATGTCAGTTGATATCTTAGCGACGCACTCACAACAAGCGCAAACTACGCTGGCACAACACGGTAAAAGTTTTCGTTTTGCACAGTGGTTTTTAGCCAAAAAAACCGCACAAGATGCCGCGCGCCTTTACCAATTTTGTCGAGTCTTGGATGATGTGGTAGATGAGCAATCACAGGATAATGCAGTCAATGATGTCGCCAAAATTCGTCATGACTTACTTGCCCAGCACTCGGATATGTCTTGGCTAGCGGATTATTTTCATTTGCAACACGAGTATAACCTCTCGGTAAAAGCGACACGGGATTTGTTTGAAACGATTGCCAGTGATATCGATACAATGGCCGTGCAGTCAGTTGATGAGTTGCTTGGTTATTGTTACGGAGTCGCTGGCACCGTCGGACGATTGATGCGGCCTATTCTGGGGGCACCCCTGCGTGCGGAAGGATTTGCTATTGATATGGGTATCGCTATGCAGCTCACCAATATTGCTCGTGATGTGTTGGAAGATGCGCATAAAGGCCGATGCTATATTCCTGCTAATTGGCTAGCAGGGATCGGTTGTGACGAAATCATCAATGCATCTGATGAGCATCAATTAATTGTCAAACAAGCCATTGAGAAACTGCTGGATATGGCAGAACAATATTACTCAAGCGCAAGCCAAGGTTTGATTGCCATTCCTCGAGAAAACCGCGTAGCTATTGCCGTCGCAATGCTGGTGTATCGTGAAATCGGTGTGGTTTTGCGTGAACAGCAGTACGACTACGCCAAAGGCCGAGTATTTGTCAGTATGCCTCGCAAATGTCTGGTGGCATTACAAGCGTGGTGGCGCTTTGCTGGGATGGAGGGTGTATTGCCGAGACATAATCAAGCCTTACATCAAGCCTTTAGTAAACGGCTGTAACCATCATGATCCTCTCCCAGGCGCCGGTTGATTGGTCTGAGTATGACACGGTCATTATCGGGGGGGGCGTCTTTGGCTTGAGTTATGCGATGGCCGTGATCAACGAGCAAAAGCAAGAACAGCGTCACCAGCGGGAGCGCGTCCTGATTCTTGAGCAGCGCACACGATATGCATCAGACCGCACGTGGAGCTTTTGGGAAGACGATGATCTGCCGAGCTATCTTGCTGATATTGTCGATAATCACTATGCCTTTACTGATTTTTCAACAACCTCATCTACGCATACCCTACAACATGCCCAGCAGCGCTATTGCCGTTTGTCTAGCGCGCACTTTTATACCCTTGCGCAGACCTCTATTGCGACATCTTCTCAGGTTGATTTGGTGTTGGGGGCCGTCATTGCCGCCATTGACAATCGTATCAATGAGCACCCGAATGCTTATGATGCCCGCAATGATTGGCGAGTTGTGCGTCCAAGTCTTATGCACCAGGCATTTGTAGGGCTGGTAATCAAGGTTCCTAACCATTCATATACAGCTGATCATGCAATTGTAATGGGGGACATGCGCAACCTCCCGGCCAGCGAGCGTGAGCAGCATTCAGCGCAATTTGTGTTTGATTATATTCTACCAATTGATGAACACACACTGCTGGTGGAGGTCACTAGCTTTTCGGCTAAGCCGCCAACACAACGTGTCTTATATGACTGGACCTATCAGCGTATTTTGGCTGATTTTAGTCCTAATGATTTTGTTATCCTCGAACAAGAGCACGCCGTTTTACCTATGGGGCAACTTCCAGTTAAACCATTACCAAAGACGCAACGAAGCCCCCGTCTGGCGGGTGGTCTCGGTGGTATGATGCGACCGGCAACGGGGTATGCATTTTTACAGATTCAGCGGCAAGTGGCGTATTTGCGAGGAGACACAGCGGTTTCTGCAGATTATTCATCGCTGACCTTATGGTTAGACCGACTATTTTTGGCGGTGATCCAACGCCAACCCGAGCTCTGCCCACAGATTTTTATGGCGATGGTCACCCGGATGCCCATACAGAGTTTCTTGGCCTTTATGAATAATCGGCTATCTTTGAAAGTGTGGCTATTGGTGATTTTGAGTGTGCCCAAAAAACCATTTTTGCAGCAGTTATTTTCTTTTCATCGCAATTCAAACGAACATTAGGAACGCTATGCATAATTTACCTTCACGCGCTTTTATGAGCCAGCTTGTTATTATCATATCCTTAGTTGCTATGCTGGTGTTTTATCACAAAGCTCACCTTGATTTTTCATACTGGGGCTGGTGGGTGTTGGCAGTGGCCTTTTTTTGCTTAGGCGTGCCACACGGTGCGTTGGACTTTGATTTATACCAGCGCAACGAACGACCTAGCTTGCAGCAATTGGTACAGTTTCTGGTGAGTTATGTGGCGATTGCGAGCGTCATGTTTTTACTGTGGCTAGCCTTACCGGTTTTGTGTTTCGCAGCTTTTATGATCATTAGTGTTTGGCACTTTCGCACTGATTGGGTCACGTATTGTCAGCCAAGTTACTCACTATGTCTGGCATTATTTGTGATTTGTGCTCCTAGTGTCTTTGCCTACCCCGAAACGCAGCAATATTTACAGTGGCTGTATTTAACCGAGTTTTGGGCGATGGCGATGATCATCTTAATGCAGCTTTGTTTTATTGCAGCAAGCTTAGTGATGTGTATCGGTTTATTGCGCAAAAAAGTCGCGCCGAATCTATTACTATGTTTAGAAATGGTGGCATTAATTGCGGTGCTCAAAACCACTAGTGTCCTAGTATACTTTATGGTGTATTTTATTAGCCTGCATTCGTTGTGGTACTATGTTCGCTATTGTCGGCGCTACCAACTCCACCCTCGGCAACTAGTGAAAAAGTCGTCGCCCTGGGTACTGCTTACCATGGTATTTGCGGCCGTGGTTTATGCGTTGTGGGGTAAGAATATCGAGCAGGGGGTGTTGGTATTGATGTTTATTGGTTTGTTTGCGCTAACCGTACCGCATATGATTTTGGTCGAGCGAGCCATAAACCGTAATGCGACTTAGCATAACCAACCCCATCATAAGAAAATAAAGGGAGTCGTTTTTGATTACAGCATTACCTACACCAGCGCCGAATGCGGGCGAACTTGTAGCTATCAACACGCATGTTTTTTGGCTGCGGATGCCGCTGCCTTTTGCCTTAGACCATATCAATCTATACCTCATCAAAGACTCTTTCATGGGGAAAAGTGGCTGGGCGATTGTTGATACTGGGGTGAATACTAGAACTACTCGCGGCCACTGGGAAACGGTATTAGCCCAGTTAGACGCCCCAGTTACACGCGTGATTGTCACCCATATGCACCCTGATCATGCAGGCTGCGCTGGATATTTAACAGAAAAATTCCGTGTCCCTTTGTTTATGTCTCAAGCGGAGTACTTTGCTAGCCGCGCCATTTTAGCTGGTAGTCAAGGGGCTGATAATTGGACGGATAAAGCGTATTTTACAGCCGCAGGGTTTGCTCCAGAAGCTGTGGAGCGCATGACCAACGGCACTGCTGGTCTTAACAAGATCGTCGCGCCAATCCCCGTCAGCTTTATCCGCATGCGTCATGGTGATGTGATCGACTGTGGCGAGACTCAATGGCGCTGTATTATGGGCGAAGGCCATTCGCCCGAGCATATCAGTTTATACAATTCGGATTTAAAGGTGTTGGTTGCTGGCGATCAGATTCTGCCAGAGATCACCCCTAACATTGGTAGTTACTCAACGCAGCCGCTGAGCAATCCGCTGCTAGGGTATTTAACCAGTTTAGATCATTTCACTGATTTACATGCTGACACCTTAGTCTTGCCATCACATCGACAGCCATTTACCGGTGTGCATACGCGAATTGCTGAACTACGCGCTCATCATGAAGCACATTTAGAAAACTTACTCGACTTGTGTATGGTGCCGCAGCGCGTGATCGATGTGTTGCCGCACATGTTTGCAAGAGAGCTTAACGAACACGGGATGTTCTTTGCTATCGCAGAAGCCTATGCCCACCTGAATTATTTGTTCTACCAACAACAGCTAACCCGTGTTGATGACAACGGCGTGTGCTTATATCAGACTTGTGCTTAGGTGAGTGTCAGAAAAACCGTACAAATTGTTCATGTATTTGCTTTTTAGTGCCGATAGTCTTTACTAAGAGATGTCTCTCTTGACAGCAAGACGTACGAAAACAATTTGAAGGTGCTTGAAAATGCGTATTAATGAACCTGTTACTCAGAATGAGTACAGATTTCCGCATTCTGATCGGCTGATTTCAGCCACAGACAAGCATGGACGCATTACCCACTGCAATGAAGCATTTGTTCGTGTTAGCGGATACGAACGCGATGAAATTATCGGCCAACCCCACAACTTTATTCGTCATCCCGACATGCCGCCACCGGTGTTTGAAGAGATGTGGAATACGCTTAAAGCAGGCAAAATTTGGATGGGGTTGGTAAAAAATCGCCGCAAAAATGGCGATCACTATTGGGTCTCAGCCTTTGTCACGCCAGTGTATGATGCCGGCGAACTGAACGGATATGAATCGGTCAGAGTTGTGGCAACTGACGCCGAAAAAGAACGTGCTACTAATATTTATGCGCGTTTGATGGATGGCAAGCCTGCGGTAAGTATCGCTAGCAAAATCAGTCATTTCTTTAAACAGTTTGCCCCATTTTTACTTATTGGCGGCACGGCATTGGGTATCGATATCTATTTTGGTGAGATCTTAGTTGGGCTCATGGCTTTTGCGGCGGTGCTGCTTGCAGGTATGTGGGCAAACTACAAACAAAACCAAGACTGGCAAGAAATCATTGAACAGTCACCCGAATCCTACTCCAGTGAATTAGTGGCACTAACGTACTTTGCCGATCGGGGTAAAAAAGCCCGTGCACGCTTAGTCTTATTA
>CAZLGJ010000059.1:0-16684 GCA_964559075.1 uncultured Glaciecola sp. | reverse complement strand
AAAGAATCCGTCGAAAAAGTTGGCGTAAATCAACTAGTTGACCTAAGATTGTTTGATATATACCGTGGAGAAGGTATAGTAGAAGGATGCAAGAGTATGGCACTGACGTTAACCTTTAGTGACCCTACCAAAACAATGGAAGAGGCTGAGATTCAGGCGGGCTTGGACGCAGTTATCCGTGTTTTATCAGACTCTTTAGGTGCAACGTTAAGAGACTAATCCCTATGGCATTAACCAAAGCTGAGATGGCCGAACACTTGGTCGAAAAGTTGGGTTTACACAAGAAAGATGCAAAAGATTTGGTGGAGGCTTTTTTTGAAGAAATCAAATCGGCTTTAGAAAACGGTACGCAAGTCAAGTTATCTGGTTTTGGTAACTTTGATTTACGTACCAAAAGCGAAAGACCGGGGCGCAACCCCAAAACCGGGGAAGACATACCGATTAAAGCTCGTCGGGTAGTGACCTTTAAGCCTGGTCAAAAGCTCAAGTCTCGCGTGGAAAATGCCCCAGACCCGCGCCATTAAGCTGCTCGGTATTGCCATCATCGCGGTGCTAGGTGCTGCCGTGTATGGCTACTTGCAGTTCACTCAAGTAGATATAGCCGGCACTTCGGGCAACGCTGATGCCACTCGTGGCCATCACGTTGATGTGAGTTTGTCCCAGCTGTTAAATGTCACAGAAGTTAGACAGACAGCTGTCATTGCGCATTTGCAACAGCGTCCAGAGCTTTTGCAAGAGATGCAGATTAAGTTACTCGACACGGCAAGGCAGCTCTCCTTGTCTCAAGAAAATCTCGACTTTATTGCCTCTGAACAGCTAATCCACTATTTGCGCTACCATGCTAAACGCGATTTATTTAACCGCGCTGTGCAACAAGCCTACTTGGATTTAGAACATATTGAGGAAATCAAAACAGCCTTTCCTGAAGCGCGTGACTTGTTTGCAAATGCCGATAGGCTGGTGGCTGAGCGCGATCGTTTGATCCGAGAAATTGCACTAGTTTTAGCAAATCAGGAACACCTATCCATTCCTACCCGCGCCCACACAATAGAGGCGCAACAAATTTGGTTGGCACGCGTCACTCAGTCACAAAACTTGTAAAGGTATCTTCTCTTTGTCCGATATAACTCACAAAGTAGTTTGCTTTTTTGGACAAAATAAACAGAAGCTGTTCGTTTTAACGGATTAAATGCTGTCGGTCTAGCTCAATAATAATTAGTAAGAGCGCCTTTTTGGTATGCCGTGCCGCTAGGTACGGCCTTATTTATTGAGGTCGATATGTTATCCGTATTAAATCGCTTGCCGATATCGCAGAAGAGCGTGATATCACCAGTTGTGTTTGTGCTTGCCATCGCTGCTATTATTGTAATTGCGATAAATGCCCTAAATAAAATTGCCACAGAAGTTACCCGCATCAATGACGACCTAGCGCCGGATGCGCGGATTGCCACCGCGTTGAGTAACAATATGTACGCGATGCGACTGCAGATGAAGAACTATATCAGTACGCGCAATCCGCAAATGATCGCCCGTTTTGATGAAGCACGTTCCGTCTCTGACAATACCTTTGCCGAGGCACAACAAAATATCCAGCATCCTGAACGCGTTGCGATGCTTGGGGATATCAAAGCTTTAAAACAACAATACATCGACCTGTTTACAGATGATGTGGTTGTGGGTATTCAAACGAAACTCAGCCTTATCGACGACATTATTGATGCCGAAGGAAAGGCTGCTCGTGAAGCAATGACCCAAATAACGCAAACGGCTTATGCAGATAATGACCCCGAGGCAGCATTTTATGCCGCAATTGCTCAGCAGCACTTGTTACTGGGACGGGTGTATACCTATCGCTTTTTGGATGAAAATAATCAGTTATATGCAGATCGCGTGCTGTCTGAACTCACTGCCACTCAGCAAGCGGTATCTGAGCTGCTGTTGCTGCTTGAAAACCCAACGCGCCGCACGCTTGCCAAACAAGCTCAGCAAAATCTGACTGAATTTGTCGATGCATTTAATGATGTCGTTGCATTAACCAAACAAATTAATACCGCAGTAGGGCAACTCGACGCATTCGGCCCCGAGATTGTGGCTATTTCACAACAAATGGCCAACAGCGTGTTTGCTTCGTTACTCGAACAAGGCGACGTGGTGGCAAGTGAGGTGACTACCACACAACGTTCGGTGCTGTCGACGGCGGCTGCCGGTATCGTGTTGGCGCTAGCCATCACGTATTTTGTGGTCACCGGGATCCTTAAGCCAATCCGCCAAACCAATTCAATGCTTGAGGATATTGCGCAAGGCGATGGGGACCTTACCAAGCGCTTGAGTGTCACATCGCAAGATGAAATTGGTCAGCTCGCGACTAACTTTAATGTGTTTGTTGAAAAAATCCAAAATGTCATTGTCGAGATTGTTGCAGCCACTCAGTCACTGACGCATGCCTCTTCAGAACTGTCGGTGGCATCAGAACAAACCCGTCAAGGTGTAGAACAACAAGAACAGGCCATCCAAGGCGTATTACAGCATTCGCAGGAGCTCAGTGTAACGGTCGATGAGGTGCATCGCAATGCGGATGTGGCGACTGATGAAGCCAGTACGACACAGCAAAGCGCCGATGTGGTCATGGCGGTAGTGACCGATGCCGTGACGGCTATTAATCAGCTAGTCGCTGAGCTCAATACCTCAAATTCAACCTTTGAGCGTTTGCAGGCTGAGTCTGAAAAAATCAATCACGTGTTAACCCTGATCACCAACATCACTGAGCAAATCAATTTGCTGGCGCTGAATGCGGCCATTGAGGCTGCACGTGCGGGTGATGCTGGCAGAGGGTTTGCTGTGGTCGCTGATGAAGTGCGCAAGTTAGCACAAAAGACGCAAGAATCTACGGGAGAAATCGAATCTTTGACCACCAGTTTGTTAGAGGTGACCGCGCAAGCGTCACAAACAATGCAGTCAAGCTGTCAAATGGCATCGTCCACCGCAGCCCAATCACTGCAAGCAAAAACATCACTGGAGGATATCAATAGTCAGGTCAGTGTGATCACGCAAAAGAACAGCGATATTAAAGTGGCCACTCAACAACAATCTTCAGCGGTGAGTGAAGTGGCTAATCAAGTGCAGTTGATTTCTAACGTGGCAGATGAAACCAAAGAGAGCACGCTGCGATCCACGCAAGCGACCACTCAACTAGCTCAGTTATCCAAACGCCTAGATGACATGGTCGGTCAATTTAAAGTGGCCTGACTAAACACTAACGAGTCAGATTAATTATCTGCTTCAGGTAATAACCGCATAGTGTGTGTAGGGGCCCCCGGTAATAGGGGGCTTTTTTCATGCGCTGCATATACCTCAAACCCCTTGCGATAATAGTCCGAAAGAGGATGACCCGATTGCCCTCCTGGAATACTCATAATCGCATCTTCCCAACGCCCTGGAGCCACAATAAATCGCTGTGATGCACCGTGCGTACCGTTTTGTACTGCGGGCATATAGCTGTCACCAAACCCGGGAACTGTGGGCATATCCAACAAGCCGCTTAACAGTGGCAGTTGCGAGCTTAATGGGTGTTTGACCGCAAGCGCATTCATGCTGCCCCAAGTCAGATCATTGATATCATCACTGCCGCTATCGCGGAAGAGTTTTTGTAAGCTAAGAGCAAAGCTAGCGACAAAAAACTCATCGTAGCTAGCGTACTGTGAAGGCAACCATGAAGCAGGGCGTTCACTGATGATTTGACGCAAGGCTGGCTCTAGATGACGATTAAGTGGCCAAAAGTCGACGTCATGGTCTTCTGTGGTGGCATTGAGTGGTGCAAAGACTTGATTAAACACTTCACTGCGAAACGCTCTTGCTAGGGTATAGCCAATAGAGCTAGGACAAGCACAAGCTTGCCAGCGACTTAAAATGTCGATGGCCTCTATATGTTCTTGCGGTTGTGTTTGTAACACCGAGAGTAATAAATCGCGCCAATAGCGAATGAAAATTGCCCGGTTGTCCAGCTGCAGCGCCATAAAGTCATCTTCATCAAACTGCGCTTGCGCCTTGAGACGTTGCGCAATTTGCTGCCCGCGAACCCCCAATGCATAGCCGCCGTCACCAAAACGGTTGATTTGGTCAACACTTAACACTCTGGCGTTGGCCGTCCATAGCTTGTGGTATTGCGGCGAACGATAAACAGGCAATTCTTTTTCAGCTTGGTGCCACAAATCATTATAAAACAGTGGGCTGGTGGCGGTATTTTGCACGGGAGTACGAGCCGTGACCGCCCCGGTAGGGCGATAGGCAATGTTCCCGCTAGCATCCGCCATCATCATGTTTTGCACCGGGATACGCACGTCTTGCGCAATGTTGATAAGTTCATTGAGGCTGCGCGCCTTGGCAAAATTCAGTAGGCCAAAATTGGTGGCATAAGGTTGATGTGCGACCCACACAAGTGCGTATCGCTGATCCTGCACAGTACGCACTGGTCCAAATTCGGACATGTCAATGCTGAAAGCTGTGTCTCCATCTGGGGTAACAATGATTTCTTCTAGCGTTTGCGTTGGGACGCTATCGGGTAGGGCGACCCAGTCGACATTATCTAAGTTGGCGTTGGTAAACCCCCAAGCCACGTGATTATTGGTTCCCACCACAATACCAGGTGCGCCTGGCAAACTGACCCCGGCGACAGAGACATCGCCATAGCTAAGCTGCGCTTTATACCAGATAGCAGGGACATTCATGCCTAAGTGCATGTCATTGGATAATAGGGCAAATGGATCAGGCGTGTGACGTGCTGAAACGGCCCAGTTGTTGCTGCCAATATCGGCATCTTTATCGGCGAATTCCGCATTCAGCCATGGCGCTGTGCTAGCGTTTGTGGTCTTATCAGAAAAACTAGTCGCCGTTGCTTTGGGGAGTTCGGGAATAGGCACGGTACCCGTTGGGTAGCTTGAGCCATCAAGGGCAGCTTGGGCAAACGAGGGCTGCATGATGAAATCGACCATAGCTGCACCATAGGCCTGTTCGATAACGGTTAACGCTAAGTCGCGCTTGACTTGCCCGCCTTGTAAGTCCAAATACATCGAAAAGATCGCAAGCAAGGAGTCTTCAGGTTGCCAAGGTCTAATACTTGCCCCAACTAACCAATATTCAAAAGGGCGTGCGCCAAAATCCGCCACTGCGGCATTGGCGCCATCGGCATAAGATTGCAACGCAAGCTGTTGCTCTGCCGGCAGTGATGCATAAATAAGTGCAGCACGGGCACGAAATTGATGAAAACGCGTTGATTTATCGCGCTCTAGTGCCGCTTTACCAAATAATTCAGATAGCTCGCCAGCAGCATTGCGACGTAACAGATCCATTTGCACCCAACGGTCTTGTGCATGCGCGTAGCCCAGTCCGTACATAACGTCATTTTGAGTGGCGCCTTGCACATGCACTACGCCGTAATCATCACGCTCAAGCGTGACCGTCTGACTAATGTTGTGCCCATGCGTCTCACCATCGATGGTGGGTAGAGATGCTTCAAAAATCGACCACACGGTGCCTAGCACAATTAATACAAGGCCTAGCACAATAAGTAGAGATATTTTTAGTAGTCGCATACACGGCTTTCCATTGTGTTTTGCTAACCATAGCTTAAAATACGGGCATCGTCAGCTTTTTTGAATGACCTTATGCACCCCATTATGCTTGATATTGACGGCTGTGAACTAACAGCCGAAGATCGTGAAATTTTATCTCATCCGCTCACTGGCGGTGTCATCTTATTTACGCGTAATTACTTCGACCCAGAGCAGCTTCACGCATTGACGCAAGCTATGCGTGAAGCTGCTAACAAACCGCTGCTGATCGCCACGGATCACGAAGGCGGTCGCGTGCAGCGCTGTCGCGAAGGTTTCTTTGCGCTGCCAGCGATGGGGGAATTACAACACTTATCTGAGCCCTTAGCGCGGGCCCATGAAGCAGGTGTTATCGCCGCTTTTGAATGTCGTCGCAGCGGCGTTGATTTGGCGTTATCGCCAGTACTAGATTGTAATGGCGTGAGTGATGTCATTGGCGATCGCGCCTTTGCTCAAGACCCAAGCGACATCGTGCCATTAGCCACCCACTTTATGCAGGGACAACAGGCAATGGGGATGTCGAGTACTGGCAAGCATTTCCCTGGGCACGGCTGTGTGCAAGCCGACTCACATATCGCTCAGGCAATTGATGAGCGAAGTTTAGATGAGATCCTTGCTCATGATGGGCAGGTTTTCAGCCAATTAATCAGCACCGGTCTGTTAGCGTCGATAATGCCTGCGCACGTTATCTACCCTCAGGTGGATAGCGCGCCGGCAGGGTTTTCTTTGATCTGGTTACAGGAGATATTACGTCAACAGCTGGGCTTTGAGGGCGTTATCTTTTCCGATGATTTGGGTATGCATGCCGCTACTGTTGCTGGCAATATGCTTGAGCGGGTGCATGCCGCACTGCATGCCGGCTGTGATATGGCGTTAGTGTGTAATGACCGAGCAGGAGCCATTAGCGTGCTCGATGGCTTAGGACATAGCCAGCAAGCACAACAACGCTATTCGACTAAGCCGCAGTTGCTCATCAATCGACAAGCGCTCATTGATGCACAACACTATCAATATACACAGGCTTGTATTAGCCTAGAGAGACATTTACATCGGGTGTCTGAGCAAGCTGATTAGCGACTCTGGCCGCCACGAACAAATAATCAGAGAGTCGATTGATATATTGCAACACTAGCTCAGGGACATCGTGTTCTTGCGCTAAGGTCACAATATTGCGCTCAGCGCGTCTCGCGATAGTCCGACACACATGTAGCTGTGCGGCAAGTAAGCACCCTCCGGGCAAAATAAACTGTGTTTGCGCAGGCAGCTGCGCTGTCCATGCATCAATTTGTTGTTCTAGTTTAATAATTTGTGACGATTCAATCTGCGCACTGGCTGAGAGCACAAACCCCAATTGAAACAAATCATGTTGAATAGTGCCTAACGTCAGCTCAGTGTTGGGGTTACCTACACTTGTGTCTTGATGTTGTTTAAACATGGCTTGAGCCATACCTAGGTGAGCATTCAGTTCATCGAGCGTGCCATAAACCTCAAGCAGTGGGTCGGCTTTGCTGCGTTTTTGAAAATCGTTCAAATAAACCTGGGTGTGGCCTGAATCGCCAGTTTTGGTATAAATTTTCATGCGACAGACGCTTCTCTCGTTAGTTATCGTGGTGATTGATTAGCGAAACTCAGACACTATCTCTGTGGTTTCAGGTAGCTGTCGCTTGAAGCGACGCAGCTCAACGATCATGCCAAAGTAGGGATGATCAAAGTAGTGCACCTGCTGGGAGATGACCCGGCGACGCTGCTTAAATTCGTGCGGCACGATGAGCTGATACTCAACACCGTTATCTAGCTTCGCTATCTCACGATAAAAGGCCATGTGCGCATCTACATGTAAATAAGGCACCCCACGAATATATTTGATAAATACGTTAAAGTTACCTTCAAGTTCAAATTGCGCAGATAAATCAATACTTTCTTGTTCTATGGCAATCTGTTCAGGGTAAATAATGGCTTCAGCACCCAAGCCTTGGGCGAGCAACGCCAAGTTCGCTGAAATTTGTGTGGCAAGGCTAGAGGTCGTTGTCTCACTTATAACCGCTATTGTATCGGAGGAGGATCCCTGGCTACCGTCGTGTTGCGCGTCATAGGTTAGATTGCGGCCCGCTTTGAGAGGGACGCTAATGGCATTGGCTTCCCCGACGGGAACGGGCTGACGCCAAACGGTATGCAGTAATACTTGTGTGCTCTTATCCCAGCGAATATTTTTGTAAAGTTCCATTAATTCACGTGTTTGGCTGGGTAAGAAATGCGCCGTGCTGGGGTAGTCACTAGGGTAACCGTCGATAATCACTGGGATGCGATCAATATGTTCCCAAGTTAATTCAGGTGTCGGTGCAAATTGGGAGATATTGAATACTGATTTTAGTGATGCCGAATGTGAATCGGCGGCAACTGATTCGTGTTGGGTTTCACGACACATCAACTCATCAGCTGTGAGTGGGTCATCACCCGTGAGCGGAGTAGAAACAGCGCGTTGCATGTCACAAACAGGTAGATGCTGCACTAACAAATCAAGTGATGGTAAAAACCAATCATCAAAAAGTGTAAAAGCCTGCCTTGGGCCAGGCACGGATACTTCATCTGCAAAGGTTTCTTGCACAGTTTGGGGGGCATCTTCGTAGCTGAATAGTAATATTTCGACGTCAAACCACCAATCGACCTCGTCCTCCTGCGCGTGCAAATAAAACGAGTGAAAAACACTTAGAAACCCAGTGATAAAAAGGGTTAACAAGATGTTTTTTTTGGTTATGCGTAACGGTTTGTCGCGCCTTTTACTGTGCCAGTAAATCATTTATGCAGCTAATCCTTCTTCATAAAAGCTGAGTAACAGTTGTTCTACCCATGCCACTCGCTGGGCAGCGTATGGCGCCGCTTGCTGCACGTTGAGTTTGGTTGGTCCACCAAACTGATAGACATTGGCTTGGCTTTGCACGAGTTTGATCAACCAGCTAGGGTCGATTTTGGCATCCTGCGTAAACTCTACCATACCACCTTTGGCGTTCGCTTCAATCTTTTTAATGCCGATTTGACGGGCGATAAGTTTGCAGTTTGCTAGGGCAAAAAGATGCTTAGCGGGTTCGGGCAACAGGCCAAAGCGGTCAATCAGCTCTACCTGTAACTCATCGATACTCAAGTGGTCACTACACGATGCTAACCGTTTGTAGACAGACAAGCGAGTGTTGACATCGCCAATGTAGTCATCAGGCAATAGCGCAGGGATCCGCAGTTCAATCTCACTATCATCGTGCACACTTTCGGTCAGCTGCGGTTCTTTGCCGTCTTTGATGGCTTTAACCGCTTTATCTAGCATATCCATGTAGAGACTAAAGCCAATGCTGGCGATTTGGCCAGATTGTCCGTCACCGAGTAATTCACCGGCACCGCGTATTTCCAGATCATGCGTAGCAAGAGCAAACCCGGCTCCGAGATCTTCTAATGAGCTAATCGCTTCAAGGCGTTTGGCAGCATCTTTGGTCATGCGTCGTGGGTGTGGTGTGAGCAAGTAAGCATAGGCTTGATGGTGAGAGCGTCCAACGCGTCCGCGCAGCTGATGCAGCTGAGCTAGCCCCAGATGATCCGCGCGATCCATAATTATCGTATTGGCAGAGGGGATATCAATACCGGTTTCAATGATGGTGGTACACAACAGTACTTGATAGCGCTGGTGATAAAAATCATCCATGATGTTTTCTAGCTCGCGCTCTTTCATCTGGCCATGTCCTACCGCGACTTTTACTTCGGGCAAAATTTCAGCAAGCTCTTCACGCACGCGCTCAATACTGGCGATGTCATTATGCAGAAAATACACTTGACCACCGCGCAAAATTTCCCGCATGATCGCTTCGCGAATAATATCGAGTTTGCGCTGCATGACGAAGGTTTTGATTGGTAGACGTTTCGCTGGCGGCGTAGCAATAATGGATAGGTCGCGCATGCCGCTCATCGCCATGTTTAAGGTACGTGGGATGGGCGTGGCGGTAAGAGTCAAGATATCCACATCCGCCCGCAGTGCTTTAAATTTGTCTTTTTGGCGCACACCAAAGCGGTGTTCTTCATCGATAATCACCAGCCCCAAATCCGCAAATTTGACATCGGCTGAGAGCAGCTTATGGGTGCCAACAACAATATCGGCTTGTCCAGAAGTGATCTGGGCCAAAGTCTGCTTTTGTTCCTTAGCGCTACTAAAGCGAGACAACACCTGAATATTAAACGGCCAATCACTGAAACGGTTAATAAAGTTCTCATAATGTTGCTGGGCTAACAGGGTAGTGGGGACCAAAATCGCCACTTGCTTACCTTGATGTGCCGCGATGAACGCTGCGCGCATTGCGACCTCGGTTTTACCAAAGCCCACATCACCACAGACGAGTCGGTCCATCGCTGACGGGCTGCCCATATCGTGCAGCACAGCATTGATTGCTTGGGCTTGGTCTGGAGTTTCATCATAGGGAAAGCTCTTGGCAAATTCCTGATAAGCAGGCCATTCAATGTGATGCGCATGTCCGGGTTTCGCGGCGCGTTGGGCATATACGTTGAGCAGTTCAGCGGCCACGTCGCGCACTTTTTTGGCGGCTTTTTCTTTGGCTTTTGACCATGCGTCTGAGCCAAGTGCATGCAGCGGCGCATGTTCAGGGTCGCCTCCGCTGTAGCGTGAGATGGCATGAAGTGATGCTACCGGTACATAGAGTTTGGCGCCTTTGGCGTATTCAATCGCCATAAATTCGGTTTCTACCTCTCCAGCGGCAATGATTTCAAGGCCTAAAAATCGCCCCACGCCGTGATCGATATGCACGATGGGCTGTCCGGCAGTGAGTTCTGCCAAGTTGCGAATAATAGCGCCCTCATCGGTCGCCTGGCGTTTATCGCGACGCCGGCGCAGCGTTATCTGATGGCCTAAAAGCTCTGTTTCGGTAATAAAAACCAGATGCTGCTTGCCTTGTTTGACATAGAAGCTGTGTTCAATGCGACCGACCATCACACTGTGCAAACTGTCGCAGCTAAATGCGTCCTCAAAACGGCCAATACTCAGCGGACGAAACTGCGCTTTGTTGAGCAGCTGTAGCAAGGTTTCTTTGCGGCCTTGGGTTTCAGCACAAAAAACCACGCGGGTACTGGCACCAAGTGAATCCAAAAAGGCTTTCAGCGGCGCAAACGGGGTTTTGCTAGCGTGATCGATCGCAATGTCAGGTAGCGCCTTGCAGGCAAAGTTGCTGCGTCCGCCTTTTTGTTTGGTCGGGTTTTGCTGCACACTAATTCGCGCAAATGCTTTACATGCAGCAAAGCAGTCTTGCGGCGGGAGATACAAGGTATCAGGGGGCAGCAATGGGCGCTCGACGTTGTGACGATATTGCTCATAACGATGGGTGAGATCTTGCCAAAAACGCTCGCTGCTTCCCTGCAAATCCTCATCTAACAATAGCACTGTGTGCTTGGGCAAATAGTCAAAGATGGTGTCGGTATTAGTAAAAAATAGCGGTAGATAATACTCAACTCCACCGGGCATCATGCCTTTGGTAATACTGGCAAAAGCAGAATCTTTGCTGGTGTAGTCGGGAAACGCGTCAAGATACTGTTGTCGAAACACACTCAGTGCATTGGCATCGGTCGGAAACTCTCGGGCGGGCAGCAGTTTAATCGCATCAACTGCGTCGCCCGAGCGCTGATCGCTAGGAGAGAAATAGCGAATGGTATCAATTTCATCATCAAACAAATCTAAGCGAAAGGGTTGGTCTGAACCCATGGGGTACAAATCAATGATCGAGCCGCGAACGCTAAATTCGCTGTGGCTCATTACTTGCGAGACATGCAGATAGCCAGCTTGCTCTAACTGACGACGAAAGGCATCGACATCGAGCTGTTGTCCACGTTTGAGGAACAGTGCATAGTTAGCTAAGTATGATTGTGGGGCCAAGCGCTGCAATAGCGTTTTTATTGGCAGCAGCAAGCAATCGACGCGATTTTGCGTTAGGTTGTAAAGCGTCTCTAAGCGCTGCGACACGATGTCCTGATGAGGCGAGAAGTGATCATAGGGCAACGTCTCCCAATCCGGGAACACCTGTAGTTTGATCGTCCCTTTGGTAAATAATGGAATTTCGGTGGCCAAGCGCTGCGCGGCATGCATGGTTTCGGTGACAATCACGATGGGGCGTCTGTTGCCGCTGTTGACTTGCTCAGAAAGTGCATTGGCGATGGCTAGTGCTTTACTGGCACCGTGTAATTCACCCCACCCATGGTGAGGGGCTTGTTGTTCAGAGCGATGTTCAGGTGGTAATGAAACAGATAATAAACTCATGGATTCCTATCGATTAAATCACGGCAGTTAATAGTTAGGCGCTAGGGTGTTGCTGGCGCTGTTTAAGCTGGGCGGTTTGCATGTGCATGGTGGCTCTAACGAGCGCTTCTTGGTCGACTTCGCGAATGGTACTGAACAATAGGGACGTCATGAACTGCGTGTCGCTCACTGCCACAACGTCGACGACTTCGGCAAAACAATACACTGCGATGGCTTCTTCTTCGATAAAGATTTTGACTTCAGCAAGACGCTCCAAGTCTACTTGTTCACTCAGCAACACGCGACATCCGGCACCGCCAAAGGCGTCAGTAAAAAAGCGCTGGGCGGGGTTGTCTTCTTGTTGCAACATGTTTGCGAGCAACAAATCCAGTTTCTTGGCTTGTAATTGCAAAAATGCCACTAGCTGCTCGCCCGCTTTACCCAAAGAAGGAATGGGTTTAAGCGCGGTCTGTTGGATTTCTGATGCGGCATTGAGTAAGCGAAACCCTTCTGGCATTCGTACCTCTAGCTCATCTAAGCTGGGCGATTGTGAGGTGTTTTGCCAGTTTAGGTTAATTTTGACTTCGCTTTGCAACATGAAGAATGCATGAAAATCTTGTTGTTTTTGTGCTAGTGTCGACATTGCGGCTTATCCCATGGTCGCATTCCACCAAATAATGGCTTATTATGCCTTAAAAATCATTGTTCTACTATCATCCACAGCGAGTAAAACACGATCATGATCCCCATCGCCGTTCAAATCGGCCTGCGCTATGCCAAAATCAAAAGTAAAAACCGCTTTGCGGCATTTATTAATCTGTTTTCGGTGCTCGGGTTAACCTTAGGCGTGTTGTCGTTGATCGTGGTGATAGCGGTAATGAGTGGTTTAGAGGGACAGCTCAAAGGGCGCATGCTCAACATTATCCCGCATGTCATCATCGCTGATAGTACGCCGTTAAATGTAACCGGCGAACCCAGTCTAACCAATGTACGCACCCAAGCTGCGTATTATGAAACCCAAGCGCTGCTGCAAAGCAATGACGGCTTAGCCGGTGTGGTGGTGCAAGGACTTGATGAGAGCGTGCTCAGTGAGCAACTTCAGCTTGAGCAGTATTTACTCTCTGGTGAGTTATCACAGCTCTCCACCCAGCGTTTTAATATTATCATTGGCCAAGCGTTAGCGCGTCGTCTGCAGGTCGAGGTCGGGCAAGAGATCCGGATTTTGTTGCCGTCTCGCACGCGCTTTACCCCATTAGGGCGGATCCCTACGCAGCGCTTAGTTAAAGTGGTGGGTATTTATCAAATGTTGACCAACGCCGATGATTACATGGTATTCATGCCAGCGCCCACAGTGGCTAAACTGATGCCTAAAGAACGTCAAAACACGGGATCGCAACGCCTGTTTTTGGCTGATGCATTTGATCTTGAAAGCATCGAGCAATATTTAGTTACGCAGCGGGTTGCTTACACCACATGGCGCGATCGCGAAGGCGCATTTTTTGATGCCGTGCGCATGGAAAAAAACATGATGGCTTTGATGCTCAGTCTCGTCATTGCCGTAGCGGCGTTCAATATCATCGCATCCCTAGTTATGCTGGTGAACGAAAAACGACCCGATATTGCAATATTAAGAACCCAAGGCTGTACGTCGAACGATATTTTATTGATATTCATTGTCACCGGTCTAGCCAATGCTGTTAAGGGCACACTGACCGGCTGTGTGTTAGGCGTGGCGCTTGTGCTAGGCATGAATCCGCTGCTGATGTTGCTCGAGTTACCGATTGCATTGGCAATCAATGGTGATCCGGTACCGTACGTGCTCAACTGGCAGGATGTGCTAATGGTAGCGTCAGGCGCGCTGTTATTGTGTTTTATTGCCACCTTGCCACCAAGTATGCAAGCGCTTAAAATGTCGCCCGCAAAAGCGCTGCAAGCCGAATAATTTTGCATATACTCATAATTACACAATCACAATAACAACCATAACTAGGTAGAGCCGCCATGACAGATAAATTTTTTATTGATGCCCAATCTTTATTACAAGACTCATTTCGCCTTGCGCACCAGGTCTATGAAAGCGGTTTCCGGCCTGATTTTATTATTGGCATTTGGCGTGGCGGCGCACCTATCGGCATCGCCGTGCAGGAGTATTTTGAGTACCGGCAGATTGCGACCGATCATATTGCAGTGCGCACCTCCTCTTATTACGGTATTGGCCAACAGTCTCGTGAAATCAAAGTACACGGTTTGCACTATTTGATTGAAAATGCCAACGCCGAAAATTCGCTGTTAATCGTGGATGATATTTTTGACTCAGGACGCAGTGTCGAGGCATTAATTGCGCAAATCCAACAGCAAATGCGCAAAAACGCCCCACAAAATATCAAAGTTGCCTGCCCGTGGTATAAACCAGAAAACAACAAAACTGCGATCACGCCTGATTATTTTGTGCGTGAAACGTCCGAGTGGATCGTCTTTCCACATGAGTTAACAAGCATAGATAAAGCCGAGTTGCTCGCTGGTAAGGGCGACCTGACTGGTTTAGAGGATATCTTTTAGGCCAGCTATTTGGGGTCCAGATAATCTCTATCAGCGAACGTTTTGACCCAATGTGGCTTGTAGATAATCAGTAAGGTCATGGTCATGCCGTTGAGCATGGCCTCGGGGAATAATAACAATGGGATGAGCACCCAATAGTTATCGTTGACAATATCTAGCGCGTGCACCCCACCCAGCACGTAAAACCCACCTATAAATAGCATTTTTAAGGCGATCATCAAGGCGCCAGGGAAGAATGCGCAGACAAATACGTAGACAAAGAGGTGGCGCGGGATCCGGTGAAAACTAAACGCATAGATCCCGTAGGTTAGCGCGATTGGCAGACACACCCCCAATAAGCCATTGGCGCCAAGCATGTCCCAGCTTTCCTTACCGACGACAGTGATCCCCACTAGGACCAGACCGGCAATCAGTAGCGCATAGTGAAACCCCAAGGTCAATGTCAATGCGCTTAGCCACAAAAAATGCACATCTAAGCCATCATAAATGCCGGCGCGAAACAGCCACAAGACAAATAACGCCGCACCACTACCAAACACCAAATGTTGTAAAAATTTGTCGCTGGCAAACTGACGCCAATCAACTCGGCTAGCGACATAGCCATAAATGGCAATAAACAGGCATAGGGCTAGTATAGTCATAGCTTAGCTAAATTCGGCAAAGATCGGCGCGTGATCGGACGGTTTTTCCAAACCGCGCGATACATAGCAGATTTCTGATTCAACACAGCGTGCTGCCAGTGATGGCGTCGCCAAAATCACGTCTATGCGCAGCCCGCGATTGTCATCGAAGCCTTTGGAGCGATAGTCAAACCACGAATAACGCTCAGTTTTTTCTGGATAGAGCGCACGAAATGTATCCGTTAGACCAAACGCTTGTAGCGTGGCTAACATCTCACGTTCGATGGGTTGAAAGGAGCATTTGCCGCTTTTGAGCCAGCGCTTGCGATTAACATCGCCTATCCCGATATCCAAATCGGTAGGTGAAATGTTGATATCGCCCATCACAACAATTTGTTCATCAGGGTGGTGTGTGTGGCTCAGATGCGCGGTTAAATCGCGGTAAAACTCGACTTTGTATGGAAACTTTGTTTCATGCTGAATATTTTCGCCCTGTGGAAAATACCCGTTATAAATCGTGATATCTTCACCTTGTGGATCTTCAATGGTGATCCCAATTAAGCGTTTTTGGTGCGCTTCGGTATCGGTAGGTAACCCATACTGCACTTGTTTGATGGGGTGCTTGCTCAAAATAGCAACACCGTAATGGCCTTTTTGTCCGTGAAATACCACGTCATAGCCCATGGCTTTGACAGCCTCAACGGGAAATTGCGCGTTATCGACTTTGATTTCTTGCAGGCCGAGTACGTCGGGTTGATGCAGGTCGATGACAGCTTGAAGTTGCGCCAGGCGTGCGCGAATACCATTAATATTAAAGGAGATGATTTTCATAGTAGTCGTGTTATGTTTTTTGCTTCATGATACACTGCAAACCTGTTTCGATGAAGGATGAATTTTACCTTGTCAGAGCTGCGCGCTTATTTTCCGTTTTTTTCGCATTACCCAGACGCTTTGTATTTTGATAATGCAGCCACCACGCACAAACCACAGGTTGTGTTAGACAGCATACAGCACAGTTATATTCACTTAAATAGCAACGTCCACCGTTCTTCTTATGCACTGGCCCAAAACAGTACCGATGCGTTTGAACAAGCTCGTCAGACTATGGCTGATTTTATTCATGCACCTAGCGCTCGCAATATTGTCTGGACCAAAGGCGCAACCGAGAGCCTGAACCTTTTAGCTCAAGGCTTGATGCGCAGCACTTTGCTCAAGGGCAGTGAAATTTTGCTGCTTATCAGTGAGCATCACGCCAATTTATTGCCGTGGCGAGCCTTGGCAGAGCAACATCAGTGTCGTATTGTGCACTTTCCCGTCAGTGCTGATGGCACTATCGACTATGCTGGGCTGCTCGACGCTATCACTGATAACACGGCACTCGTTGCCTGTGCGCATGTGTCCAATGCACTTGGCACGATACATCCGGTGACTGCGATTGCGGCAAAGGCCAAGCATCATGAAGCGCTGTTGGTGGTCGATGGCTCGCAAGCTGTGGCGCACATGCCTGTTGATGTGCAAGCGCTAGGCTGCGATGCCTATGTGTTTAGCGGGCATAAAATGTGTGGTCCCACCGGGATCGGAGTGTTATATGGCACGACAGCGTTACTTGAAGCACTGCCTGT
>CAZLGJ010000058.1:0-16877 GCA_964559075.1 uncultured Glaciecola sp. | reverse complement strand
TTTTAAGCATAGTAAAAAAACAAAGATGTGAAAGAAAAAAGTCAAAACGATGACATTATTGATACAAGCATTAGTACAAAACCCTATAAACCTATAGCTATTTGGCTTATAGTACGGCGCACACAACAACAAGAAGGTCACAACAATGACAACAAAAAACCTCGACACTGGCTTTTTTGGCCACCCCATGGGCCTGCAAACGCTCTTTATGACGGAAATGTGGGAACGTATGTCCTACTACGGTATGCGTGCTTTACTGGTGCTGTATATGACTGCAAGCCTGCAAGAGGGCGGACTTGGGATCACGGTAGCCATGGCCGGCGCGATTTATGGTCTATATACCGGCGCTGTGTATTTTATGGGGCTGCCAGGTGGTTGGTTAGCAGATCGCCTTATTGGCGGTCAAAAAGCCGTATGGTATGGCGGCGTCATCATCATGCTTGGACACATCATCCTAGCCATTCCGGCTAATGGGACTTTTTATATCGGTTTGATCTTTGTCGTCATTGGCACAGGTCTACTTAAGCCCAACATTGGTGCTATTGTCGGCCAGCTGTACAGCGCCGAAGATAAACGCCGCGACTCTGGGTATACGCTGTATTATATGGGGATCAATATCGGCGCCGTTATCGGCTACACGGTATGCGGGTATCTGCAGGTTGAATTTAGCTATCACCACGCCTTTGGCGCAGCTGCTGTCGGTATGGCTATTGGCTTAGTTCAATATAAGTTAACCCTACCCAATCTTGGCTCTGTGGCAGCCCAGCCTATTCAACCGCTCTCCCCGACTGGCAAACGCAATACTCACCTTGCCGTCGTAGTTTTTAGCGTCGTTGTGGCGTTAGTGACCTTTATGGCTATGACTGGCACAATTATGATTGACCCGGTGCCGGTGGCCAAGTCCGTTGCGGTGATCTTTTGTTTGATATTTTTGGGATACTTTGGCGCGATTTACTTTGGTGGTAATTTAACGCCAGACGAGAAAAAAGGCATGTCTGCCCTATTTTTGATTTGTATCGCATCAGCTTGTTTTTGGTCGGGTTTTGAACAAGCCGGCTCATCGTTAAATCTATTTGGGCGTGATTACACAGACCGTATGCTAGGCAACTTCGAAATCCCTACAGCGTGGTTTCAATCAGCTAACTCGTTTTTTATTATTATTCTGTCGCCATTTTTTGCCGCTTTATGGATTAACCTCGCCAAGCGCATGATCACTCCAAGCTACACTGTCAAATGTGCAGTAGGCCTCATCATTATGGCCAGCGGGTTTATCGTGATGTTTTTTGCCTCACAATACGCAGCAGCAGGACTAAAAGTTGCGCCTTACTGGTTAGTTGCCACCTACTTTTTGCACACTGTCGGTGAGCTGTGTTTAAGTCCTGTGGCTTTATCTGCTGTTTCTAAGCTCTCGCCGCAGCGCTTCTTGGGTCAGATGATGGGCGTATTTGTCCTCACCTACTCCATTGGTAACGTGATAGCCGGTCTACTTTCTGGTAACTTTGATCCCAATAATGTCGAACAAATGCCAAACTTATACCTACAAATTAGCTTATTTGGTATCGGCGTTGGCATACTCTTGGTATTATTGGCATTCAAATCCAAGTATTGGGAAAGTGCTGCTGAACAAGCTGCTCATAACAAAGCTCAATCTGCTTGATACTTATACAACGAGTCTAATTGATAAAGATAAGGTGTTATGAAAATTCACTTTTCAACCCAGTCTATTGAAGCCCTGCGTCAGTTTCCACTGACGCAGCGCATGGCTTATTTAGACGAAGCTGCAAAAAAAATGACAATTCCCGAGAAAACTCTGCTCAATATACTAAAGTTATTAGTAATCGTGCCTGTCTTTATTTTGCTACTGCGCGTAGTGAACGATTGGACGTCATTACTTTGGGCTGGTTTGGTATTAATTCTTTATCCGCTCTTAGTTCGGCCGATACAACATTCAATGAGTGTAAAATATCTCCCCAAGGTCTTGCCTAAAGACGATTAACCGAGATTAGGTAAGCAGGATGTTCCTTGGGGTGGGTGATTAACGACCTAACCGACAAGGAAGTATCTATGCAGACTATTCTCGTTACCGGCGGTGCAGGCTACATTGGCTCACACACCGTATTACAGTTACTAGAACAAGATTATCAGGTTGTCGTGCTCGACAACCTGTGTAATGCCAATCCCGAATCCCTAAAGCGGGTATGCCAAATCACCCAAAAAGACCTGTCCTTCGTACAAGGGGATATTCGCGATAGTGCCCTTCTTGACCAAGTATTTAGTCAATATGCAATTGATGCAGTTATCCACTTTGCTGGACTAAAAGCGGTTGGCGAGTCTGTCGCGATGCCGTTAAATTATTATCAAAACAACGTCTATGGCACCTTGTGCTTGACCCAAGCCATGGCTAAACACGGCGTCAAAAACATTGTTTTTTCATCCTCTGCTACCGTCTATGGCGACCCCGAAGAACTCCCATTACACGAATCCATGCCAACGGGCCGCCCCACTAACCCTTATGGCAAAAGCAAACTCATGGTAGAAGAGGTCTTGCAAGATGTCTATGCTGCAGATGATAGCTGGAACATGGTTATTTTGCGCTATTTTAACCCTGTGGGTGCACATGAGTCAGGGTTAATAGGTGAAGATCCCAACGGGATCCCCAACAACCTCATGCCGTTTGTTAGTCAAACCGCTATGGGCAAACGTGAAATACTGAGCGTCTTTGGCAATGATTATCTAACTGAGGACGGTACTGGCGTGCGTGATTACATTCACGTTGTTGACTTAGCAGCGGGTCATTTGCGGGCGATTGACCGTCTGACGCGGCAGCAGGGCTGTGATATTGTCAACCTTGGCACAGGTGTAGGTTATAGCGTGATGGATATGATTTATGCCTTTGAGGTAGCGAGTCAGCGCAAAGTCCCATACCAGATAGTTGCGCGCCGTCCTGGAGACGTTGCAGCGTGCTGGGCGGATCCAAGCCGAGCAATGGACATCTTACAATGGGAGGCAACTCGTGGCATTGAAGAGATGTGTGCAGACACTTGGCGCTGGCAATCACAAAACCCAGACGGCTACCCTGCCGTTGCAGAAAATGAATATCAGAATGCCTCATAGCACAGCTGCATAACAACCATAAAAAAGGGCATGTAAATTCGGTACACGCCCTTTTTGTGTTTACGCAAAGCCTTTTATTGATTAGGCGGCGGTGAGTCTAATAAATCATCAAACGCCTCAAAATCTTCCATCAGCGCCTCATCATCTGTTGCGTTGGGCACCTGTCCATCTTTGACCTTAAACTCAAGGTTTTGAAAATACGCATTTCTGACCATGGCGTAAGGATCTAGCGAGCTATTGATATTTGACTCTTGCTCTAGTGCACGTGCGCGTCCCTCTAAAATACTGATCATCACTGACGCTAGATTAAAATTACTATTGAGCAGCTGCATCGGAAACACCTGCGAGTCGACCACATCCCCAGTAGTTGAGCGAATGTCCGTCGGGCCGCGTGCAGGGATCATCAAATAGGGTCCAGTATCTAACCCCCATACCGCCAACGTTTCACCAAAAGTCTCTTCTTTGGCATTGAGATCCATCATGTCGGCCACATCAAAAATCCCCAGTACACCGACAGTCGAATTAATTAAAAATCGGGCCAAAGACACCATGGTGCCATCGAGCTTGCCCTGACCGGCATTGTTAAGCAAATTCGCAGGTTCTTCTAAATTTTCTACGGCATTGCGAAGACCGCTTCGCACCGGCATCGGCGTAACTGCAACATACCCTTGTGTGACCGGCTTGAGCAAAAACTTATCCAACACTTCATAGTTAAAGTCCCACATCGCACGGTTAACATTTTCAAAGGGATCGCGTGGATCGCCCTGCTGCGCAGATTGATTAGCCGTGGCTTGTTGAGCCGTTGAATGGTTTGCAGCACACCCGCTGCCAAGAGTAAGCATTACAGCTAGAGCGCTGCATTGTAGTAGGGTTTTGACGCTCACTTGACTTCCTCATCAATTAAAATTGTCGTCGCTTGAATTGTTTCATGTAGAACCGCTATCTTGGTAGAGCCAGTAAACTCCCCCGGTTTTGCCGCCACATCGTCATCATAAGAGAGACGCACAATGATATCGACTTCACTAACGTCTTTTAAAGACCAGTTTGCCACCATTGCATCAGTATGTGCCAAAGTGACTACGGCCGGCAGAGTGGATAGGTTTAGTTTTTTGACCGCCACCGGTAATGGACGCGTGCCAGCAGCATCGCGAGCGAAAACAAACATATTGGTCGGCGTGAGCTGATTGTCTGACTCAAGGCGACGATTAATCACGTCCGTGGCGGTGATATTAATGGCAAACCCTGTCGGCTTAACATCGCCACGCGCTTTGAGCTCAGCAATTTTGCCGCTTATTTGCATAATTGCTGGGTTGTCCGCAGGTAAAAGATCTTTTATCTGCGCAAAATAGCGCTCTGCAGTATCCAAATCATCGAGCTGTGATGCAGTTAAACTCAGCATGAGCGCCGCATTATTATTATTTGGCTCTTGAGCAAGGATATAGGAAAGCTCGTCTCGGGCACGCTCCAAATAATCAATCTGATTGGGGATCATCAGTGCTTGGGCATATTGCTCACGCAAATTCATATCCGCAGGATTGATTGAGATGGCTTTGTCGTAAGACTGATATGCTTCATCAAACATTTGCATGCTGGCATACAGACGACCCAACAACATCCAACCAGTGGGATCTTCAGGTTGCTGACCGATGCGACTGCGGATCGCAAGACTAAAATCGCGCACGTCTTGCAAGGTAATATCGCCGCCCTCACCCATAACAATCTTTTGGGTTAGGACATCCATGCGCGCTTGAGCGTCATGCAAATCAGCTAATTTATCTACACCATTGATATGCCAGTAAAGTCCACCAACGAGTAACACTGAGATGACGATACCGGCAAATGCCAGTGGTTGCTGTGTGCTATTTTGAGAAGGCTGTTCAGCGCGGTGTTCTTCAGCCAACGCAAGCTTGAGTTCTGTGATTGCTTGCTCTTTATGCTTAGCGGTAATGATCCCTTGTGCGACCTCATCTTCCAATTCCAAAATGCGCTGCTTTATCAAACGAGTATTGGACAACAAAAACGCCTCATCCGCCTGTTGAGATGCAAGCGCGCGACGCTTTCGCTCACGCCATAAGGGCCATACGACAAACACCACCGCAAGCAACACTAACGCGGTTGCGATTAACCAAAAATTTTGCATGAAGAAAACCTACTTATCCTCGTTGAGAAGTGCTTCAGCACGTTTTAGCGCATCAGCTTCAGCCGCTTTGTCTAACTTGGCTGGTTGACGTCGTAATACGATAACCACGCCTAACAATACGACAAAAATCGGCAGTACCCACAACCAAATGGTCGTGCCGGTAACGGGTGGCTGGTAGTATACAAAATCGCCATAGCGCGATTTCATAAACGCCACCACTTGTGAGTGGTCATTGCCTTGGGTAATGAGTTGATACACCTTGCGACGCATGTCATGCGCGATCATGGCATCAGAGTCGGCGATGTTTTGGTTCTGACACATCGGGCAGCGCAAGGTCGCAGTGAGCTCGCGGAATAAGCGCTGTTGCTCAGGGTCGGTAAACTGATAGTTTTCTTGGGCTTTTGTCGCCGCAGCAGCGCTTGTTTCCGCCGCGGCGCTTGTCTGGGCGACCTCGGGGTTAGCGGTTTGAGTTTGCTCATTCACCGTTTGGGCGGATACCGTTATAGAGCAGAGCATCATAAGCAAGAGCATTAAACGTGGCATCTTAGTTCACCTGCGCAGTTTGCTGAAGCCGCGTCAAGACTGGCGCAAATTTATTGGCCCAGACACGCTCGTTCACGTCGCCAATATGATGCACGCGGATCACGCCGTTTTGATCGATTAGCAAGGACTCTGGGGCGCCTGTAACGCCTAAGTCTAGCGATGTATCGCGATAGACATCAAAGATATTAAACGCAAATGGGTTGCCCAAACGCGTGGTAATATCAATCACTTCTTGTTGCACACGCGCCAAGGTTTTAATGCCAAAATCGGGATCCAAATCTTGGTCGTAATACAGACCCACAATATGAATTGCTTCCTCTTCTGACAAATACGTCAAATACGGTAATTCCACCTGACAGGTAACGCACCACACGCCCCATACGTTGAGCAAAGTGATCTTGTCTTTGAACACATCTTGGGTGTAGATAATTTCCGGCTGCATTAAATCGGGCAGCGAAAACGCAGGCATAGGCCTGTCTAAGGTCAACGCATCGCGCTCACGAGGATCTGAAAACAAGCCTTGAAACAAAAACACGCACAGGGCTAAGAACAATACCAGCGGTAGCGCGAACTTGAGTTTAGGAGACATCTGTCGCCTCCTTTGTCCCAGTCGTTGAAGTGTGGCTCGGCTGCACTCGGTGTTGCCACTTTGCAATTTTTTGCAAGCGATAGCGCGGATCAGCCATTGATAACATACCGCCAATGGCCATAATGCCAGCACCTAACCAAATCCACACAACAAACGGCTTGTAATAAACACGCACCGCCCATGCATTATTGTCCAACGGCTCACCCAGCGCGATAAACAAATCGCGAGATAAACCCGAATCAATACCTGCTTCTGTCATCGTGGTTTGCTGCACTGGATAAAAACGCTTTTCCGGCTCTAGATGCACCACAAACTCGCCGTGTTTATAGACATCAAAAATACCGCGATCGGCGGTATAGTTTGGACCTTGTATGGCCAGCACTTCATCGAAGCGAATTTCATAGTCGGCCAGCATCACGGTGTCACCAAACTGCATGCGTACATCGCGTTCCTGCTCAAAATTACTTACTAGCGTAATGCCAATCAAGGTCACGGCAAAACCGACATGGCCAAGTACCATGCCCCAGTGTGAGCGAGTCAGCTGACGCAGCGCCGTCATGGTTGGCACCTGCTGTTGCGCCTGTATACGCTGCATCACCTCTTGGATAGTGGCAACCAAGACCCAGACACTCAAGAGCATACCCAAAGTCGCGATGTATTTTTCCCCGCTGTAGGCATTTACAATAAGGATTGCCGCACCTAGTGACAGCGCAAACGCAAAGACCATTTGGTTGCGCAGTGCGCTAAGTGATTGACGCTTCCAGCGGCTTAATGGGCCGATGCTCAAAAACAAGACAAAGGGTACCACTAACCAGGTGAACATTTGATTAAAAAACGGCGCACCTATGGAGATAGAGCCTAAGCCTAACTCTTTATGTACCAGCGGGAATAAGGTCCCAAGCAACACCACTACGGTGGCAGCGCACAGCAAAATGTTGTTGCCTAACAACATGTTTTCACGAGAGAGCAGTGCATACTGAGTCCGTGATTTTAGTTCAGAAGCGCGCAGTGTGTATAACAGTAATGAGCCACCAATCACAATGACCAAGAGACCGAGAATGAACATCCCACGCGATGGATCAGCAGCAAACGAATGCACCGAAACCAAAATACCTGAGCGAACCAAAAACGTGCCTAACAAACTCAACGAGAATGCGGCAATCGCGAGCAGCACGGTCCATGATTTAAATGCTTTGCGTTTTTCGGTCACCGCTAGAGAGTGCATAAGTGCAGTACCGACTAGCCACGGCATGAACGATGCGTTTTCGACCGGATCCCAGAACCACCAGCCGCCCCAGCCAAGTTCATAATACGCCCACCATGAGCCCAGTGCGATACCGACGGTTAAAAAGCCCCATGCAGCAATGGTCCAAGGACGAGACCAGCGTGCCCACGTCGAATCGAGCTGTCCAGAAATCAGCGCGGCAATCGCAAAGGCAAATGCTACGGAAAAACCCACATAGCCCATGTACAGCATCGGTGGATGAATGATCATGCCAAAATCCTGCAACAATGGGTTTAAGTCACGCCCATCAACCGGATAATATGGGAGTAACGTGTCAAAGGGGTTAGAAGTCAGCAGCATAAACAGGTAAAATCCAATCGACACCATACCTAACACAGATAGCACTCGCGCCAGCATGATCGCGGGGATCCCTTTACTAAAGATCGCGCCCGCAACCATCCATACTGCAAAAGTTAGGACCCACAACAAAAACGAGCCTTCATGCCCGCCCCACACCGCAGTGATCTTGTAATACCACGGCAGCATGCTGTTAGAATGCGAGGCCACATAGGCAATTGAAAAATCGTCGTGTAAAAACGCCTGAGTCAAGCTGACATAGGCAATAGCGGTAAAGAATAAGACGCCATACGCCAGTGGTTTGGCACTGTTAATCATCCACTGCTGGTTGCTAAAACTGCCCCACATCGGATACACCGACAGCAGCAACGCCATCAATAAAGCAATAACAGAAGCTAAATTTCCAATCTCGGCAAACATTAGTAACCCGCCTCCGATGGTTTGACGTGTTTGATGCCTTTGAGTTGTTCTGCCAGTTCAGGCGGCATGTACTCTTCATCGTGTTTAGCCAACACTTCATCAGCGATGATCAGATTATTCGCTTGCAAGACACCGGTCGCCACAATACCTTGGCCCTCACGGAACAAGTCAGGCAGGATACCGTTATACGATACGGTTACTTTGGGGCCGGTATCGACCAAATCAAATTCAACGGCAAGAGAATCCTGATTGCGCTGCACCGAGCCCTCTACGACCATGCCACCAATGCGCAGGCGCTGTCCAATTTGTGGTTTTTGTCCGTCTTTGCCCGAATGAATTTCGCTGGGGGTATAAAACAAGTCAATGTTGTTGCTCAACGCATACAACATCAAGCCTATGGCGCCAGTAAGAAGCACACCAATCACAGATACGGTGATCAGGCGTTGTTGACGTCTAGGGTTCATTGCACTTTCCTTTCTAACAATTCAAATCTGTGTATTGCTCAGTCAGTCCACACTTAGCTATTTGTTTGGACGCTTGAGCTCGCTGCTTTGGCAGCCTTTATGCGCGCTTCACGAGCAGCTTGTGCAAGCACTTGGGCCTGAATGGATTTTTTTTGGTGTTTCACATAGAGCACGTACAGTATTACGCTAGCGGCACTTACGCCGTATGAAAGCCACACAAAAAAGCCATAGCCACCCATGGCAAAAAAATCAGTTACACTATCAAATGCCATTACTTTACCTCGCCTTTCATTAATAATTCCTTAACCCAAGGGCGATGCGCTTCACGGGCCAAAATGATATTTTTGAGCTGCATCAGCACCAAAGTGCCAATCAGACCCATGAATCCCATAATTGACACCATCAACGGCCATTTCATTGCAGGTGCAATAGATGGCTTGCCAATTTTCGTAATGGTCGAGCCTTGATGCAGGGTATTCCACCATTCAACCGAATAATGGATGATAGGAATGTTGATCACGCCAATCAGCGCAATGATGGCAGCGGCTTTACCCGCCTGTTGCTTGTCACTAAAGGCGTAATACAGCGCCATCACACCAAAATACAAAAATAACAAAATCAGTTGTGACGTCAGGCGTGCATCCCAAATCCACCACGTGCCCCACATCGGTTTACCCCATGCAGCGCCAGTAAACAACGAAATAAAACACATCAACGCGCCCACAGGCGCAATCGCTATCATGCTCATGTAGGCGGTTTTCCACTGCCACACAAGCCCGACTAATCCAGCGACAGCCATCGCGACATAGGTACTCATCGACAAAATCGCCGAAGGTACATGAATATAGATAATGCGAAACGAGTCGCCCTGTTGATAATCTGCGGGGGCAAAGAGTAAGCCCCAGACTAAACCCACACTTAACCCCAGCACCGCAGCACTGATAAAATAAGGAAATAACGAATTACACAACGCGTAAGCGCGTTCTGTTTTTGCATAGGGGTGTAACCAAACAAACATTACTGATGACTCACTCTAATAGCATAACTCATAGCTGCGGGCGTGATTGCCAATGCAATCAACAACATGGCACCTATAATAGCAAGTTGCGGAAAATAATTTAATCCAAATGCAGCCGTATCGACAGCCGATGTTGCAAAAATTAGTAAAGGGATAAATACAGGAATAATGACTAGCGCCAATAAAATACCGCCCCGTTGTAAGCCCACAGTAAGCGCCACAGCAACCGCGCCCAGCAGGGAAATAATCGGCGTGCCTAACAATAATGTCGCCAACAACGCCCAATACATGGGCATGGTGAGATTGAGAAACAGTGCCAATAGCGGTGAAACTAAGATCAGCGGCACGATAGTTACCAACCAGTGTGCCAGTACTTTGATAAACATGACCCAAGCTAGATTTAGCTGCGAAAGCTGAAATTGTTCTAAGACGCCATCGACAAAGTCATCGCGAAACAAGCGTTCCATTCCTAGTAATGCTGATAGGATTGCGGCTACCCAAATCACGCCGGGGCCAATTTTTTGCAGCGTATCAGGAGAAGGCCCAACGGCAATAGGAAATAGTGTAATCACCAGCACGAAAAAAGTGAGCGGCTGAAAAATATCGGCTTTTTGGCGCATGGCCAAGGTCAAGTCGCGATGCAGAACACTCATCAAAGGGCTCATATTTGATACTCCAAGGTAAAGGTATCAACCGTTACACTACTTTGCAGTGCTTGATGTGAGGTCATGATGACCGCGCCCCCTTGACGAACAAATTCATCAATTTGCGCTTGAATGAGTGCGACGCCAGCCACATCCAGCGACGTGTATGGCTCATCGAGGATCCACAGCCCGGTATCCACTAATGCGGTACGCGCAAGTGACACGCGCCGTTGTTGGCCTGCGGATAATTGCCCGCACGGGATGTCCTCAAGTCCAACTAATTCAAATTTTGCCAACAGCGGGTATAAGGTTTCCGCGTCAGTATGACGGTGCTGACTTGCCGCCCAATAAGTAAGATTTTCGACGGCGCTGAGGTGCTTATTCAAGGCGAGTTTATGGCCTAAGTACAATAGCGGTAATGCGTCTTGGGAAAGCGTAGTGGCATTAGGGAGCGCAGTGGCATTCGAGCGCGCAACATCTTTAAAAATGTTTACGTGGCCAGTTTCAGGCTGAGACAATCCGGCAAGGATCCTAAGCAAACTGGTTTTGCCAGCGCCATTGGGACCTAACAGATGGATCAATTGGCCAGGTCGGATGCAAATATCTAACCCAGAAAATAATTCCCGGTCTTGTTTAACGCAGCTTAACGCTTGCGCTTCTAACACGTGCACGTACTGTCCTTCTATTTAATTACTGGTGAGCGCAGCTATCACACGCTTAACTTGCAAGTTTTTTAATGAGGTGAATTTTATCATAAAGTCTTGGCAAAACCCGAATAATTCGTTGCAAATTAGTCGTATGGCGCATCCTGTTCAGACTGGGTTTTGATTAAGGAAAGTGAACATCCATGCCGATATAGCGTTATGAGCGATATTCGTCCCCAGTCAGAGCCTGTCAGTGTGCATCTCAATGCCAATAACAATGCTAATACCAAAGGCGTTGAGGGCTCTGCTAACACCAGCGGTATCATTAGTGAGCCCAATAAAACAACTGCGCACAATGTCTCGCTTCAATTGAATCAACAGCGTCCTATACCTGCAACAGTATCGCTACAAAACCGCACGCTCAGCGTTGTTTTTCAGCACTTATCAGAAAATGTGTCCCTGACCCTGCCACTGACCAAACCGCAAGCTCAGGCGATCATGCAGTTGTTACAGCACCCTCGTGATCTTGCTGTTCAAATCAACACTCAACAGCAGCCTCATCAGCTGATTATCGCCACCCAACCGCAGCACAAAGCTACACCCCAAGCCTCTATTGCAATGGCGCTTCCCCCAGCCATAACGCCCTCAATCCAGTTAGCCCAAGTTGCACAAGCACTACAGGCGTCCCCAAACGGGATTGCTATCGCTGCTTCACTATCGCTTGCATCTTCAGCAACATCATCAGCAACGCTAACGACTGTGACACAACCAACGCTTAGCCTGCATTTACCAAGAGTTGACTCGCAGATTAGATTACCAATTGAGCAAAATCAGCAATCACCACAAATTTCGATTACTCAGACAAATAAACATCTACCTATTGATGTGTTAGTTCGGTTGATTGCTATACAACCCTCGTCTGCCAACATAACCAAACGCGCTGAGTCATTGCATATTGCCATTCATCAACCTGTACTATCTTCTAACAGCTCTGCAAACCCGGCATTGATTGCGCTGCGATTACCATCTACTGCGTTGAACACTCAACAGGTGTTGTTAAAAGAAGTGCTCGCACAACACCCTCAATTAATTAGAGCCGCGTCAAGCTTGCCAGTAAATGTAATCACTAATGGTTCAACACCTGTTACAAATTCAGCACCGAGCTCTCTACCAAATTCGACCCAAAATGTAAGTACACCTTCAAATGATGACGCGGCATTAAATGCAAAATGGCAAAGATTTTCTTCAGTAGAGCAACTTACAATTTTGCTACAGCGAACAACACCGCTACCACCGGCTAGCGGACATGCGTCAACGCAGTATCCGCTGCATCAGCAAATATCCAGAGAACCAATGGTTAATTTGTCATCAAGTGAGGTGCACACCCCGCATAAACAGTCCTTGCTTCCCCCAATATTGCAGCAAATGTTGTCGACGCTTTCTCAACCAGCATCACAACAACAAACGGGACAACAAACAGCTTCGGCCCCCTCGTCTGCCAATG
This sequence comes from uncultured Glaciecola sp., assembly GCA_964559075.1. Classification (GTDB taxonomy): domain Bacteria; phylum Pseudomonadota; class Gammaproteobacteria; order Enterobacterales; family Alteromonadaceae; genus Opacimonas. Next base: position 4,215 of record CAZLGJ010000058.1, on the reverse strand, counting down.
CAACAACAGCTAATATGCCTTTACCGACATCAACATTGCCACCAACGGCATCAGACGTTGCCTCATTGCTTAACATGGCAATGTCAACAGCGAGTCCGCTGCAATTTATTAGCAACACCAACTCTGGCAATCATGGCTCGTTTGTGCACGGACTGACGACACTGTTACAAGTTGCACTGAGCAAACAAGTATTACAACAGGCGCCTCAGCTATTGGAAAGAGCGGTCTTAATGACTCCGTTATTACAAAAACTGGTCCCGCAACTTGGACAACTTTCTCAAAAACGACAGGCCAATCAATTTCCGTTTGAGCCAGCAGAAATGTTGGCAGCACTTGTGAAAATGGGGAAACAACAGCAATCTGTAACGAACGTGACCAACGACCGGCCTTTACAACAAAACGACCCCATGTTCTTTGTATTACACAATTTGTTACATCCAAATAAACAAAACATCGAATTGACTATTCGTAACCAAGAAGAGCGCTCAGCAACCACCAACACGTTAATAAAACAGTGGCATCTCGAGATGCGTTTTGATTTGGGTGAACACGGCTGTATGCTCAGCCGCGCAAAACTCACAGCAGAGCAACTATCACTTGAGCTCTATGCTGACAACGCTGCTTTAGTTGAGAAGATAAAAGCACACCTCCCCCTGTTTGCCGCAGTTTTGGCGAAACAAGGTATTGAGTTACACGACAACACTGTCAATATGGGCAAAATCCCTTCCACACTTGCCCATATTGACCCGATAAAGCCCAGCAGCGTACTTTCTTCGCATGCTTAAGATTGGATGTAACCGTGACCAAACAGTTTGACTGCAAACGACATCATGCAAAAAAGCCCGAGCATCGTGTTAAGCAAGCTGTGGCACTGCAATATCATCAAGACAAAGATAACGCAGTCCCCGAAATCACCGCCAAGGGGGATGCAGAAGTTGCTGAAGAAATCATTCGCTTAGCGCTAGAAAATCAGGTAATGACACATGAAGATCCGCTGTTAACAGAGGCATTAGCACAATTTGAGGTAGGTACCGAAATCCCCCCAGCGCTTTATACTTTGATTGCTGAATTGATTGCGTTTTCTTATGTATTGCAGGGTAAATTCCCTGACCACTGGGATGGACATACACCGGTTGATACGCGCGTATGAGGGAAGTGTTTACCACTTAATTAATTGCTGTACCTTCCACTGAGTCAACTAAGTGCACTCTATCGTAGTGCAAAAAAAATCCCTGAAAGCGTTCGCTTTCAGGGATTAACTAAATAATAGGTAATAATACCCAGCTTTATAGCTATTCTGCTGGTGCCTCTTCCGTTTCATCTTCAGGCTTGGCTTTACACAATAACTCTGCGCGGATTTTTTGCTCAATGTCTGCAGCAATGGCTGGGTTTTCTTTAAGAAAACGCGTGACGTTTGCTTTACCCTGGCCAATGCGATCGCCGTTGTAGCTATACCATGCGCCAGCTTTTTCAACGAGCTTTTGCTGCACACCTAAGTCGATTAACTCAGCTTCTTTGCTGATGCCTTGTCCATACATGATTTGGAACTCAGCTTGCTTAAATGGAGGGGCGACTTTGTTTTTGACCACTTTCACTCGAGTTTCGTTACCCACGACTGCATCGCCTTCTTTGATAGCACCGATACGGCGAATATCAAGGCGAACTGATGAGTAGAATTTGAGCGCGTTACCACCGGTTGTTGTTTCCGGGTTGCCAAACATGACGCCAATCTTCATTCGGATTTGGTTAATGAAAATACATAAGGTGTTAGAGCGCTTGATGTTAGCAGTTAACTTACGCAATGCCTGAGACATCAAACGCGCTTGTAGACCAACATGTGAGTCCCCCATGTCACCTTCAATTTCTGCTTTTGGTGTAAGTGCTGCCACCGAGTCAACGATGACTACGTCTACTGCACCAGAGCGCACCAGCATGTCAGTGATTTCAAGGGCTTGTTCGCCGGTATCTGGCTGTGATACCAGCAACTCATCGATATTCACACCAAGCGCCTTTGCATATATAGGATCCAATGCGTGCTCAGCATCGACAAATGCACAGGTTTTGCCTACTTTTTGCGCTTCTGCGATGACTTGTAACGTGAGTGTAGTTTTACCTGATGATTCAGGACCGTAAATTTCGACGACACGACCACAGGGTAAACCACCAATGCCCAACGCGATATCAATAGTTAATGAACCAGTTGAAACCGACTCGATGTCCATAGCTTGGTTGTCACCCAGTTTCATGATCGAGCCTTTACCAAATTGCTTTTCAATCTGGCCAAGTGCTGCTGATAGTGCGCGTTCTTTATTATCGTTTGACATAATAACCTCTGGGTCTGTGTCGAATTAGTCTAAAAAATCTGTGAATAATTATAGTACTGTACAATTATACAGTGCAAGTGTTTTTTTACTGTATGCACTAGGCATAAATAAGATGTGTCGCATTTGTATACACCTAACAAATCCGCATTCATTACCTAGCACTTATGTATTTTGCTTACACCAGCATAATATGTGATTGGCGTGATGAAAGTTCATTTATTATATGAAGCGCGCCCCATGATGTCGCCTGTTCTTAAGCATAGAAATAGCCAATTACTTGTGTTGAATAGCTTTCATCTGCTCTGCTACAGCAGTATCTGCGCTGTCCCCAGATGCAGCCAGACCGGCAACGACCCCTGAATAATCGGCAGTAGTTTTATTTTGGCTAAGCTTGAACTGGCCAACTATGTCTGTCACGGATATTTCAAGACCTACAACCGCCTGAACGAGCTTTTTTGTGTAGGCTTCTGGTGCATCAGAAACCGACCAAGGTGTTGGTTGGCTTAGTTCGTGGAAATTAGACAGATTATCAAGTAACTGCATTAGCCAAGTGGCATCGTGTTTGAAATGTATACGGCCTCTGACATGAACAACTGAGTAATTCCACGTAGGCACTGCTTTACCTGTGAGTTTTTTGGATGGGTAAAAGTTCGGACTGATATAAGCATTGGGCCCATGAAATATCAATAGTATTTCCTGGCCATCATCACACTTTTTCCACAACGGGTTCGCCTTGGCTATATGACTTTGTAGCGTGACTTGTTCATCATTCACTTGGTTAAGATAAAACGGGATGTGATCAGCATTGATAATATCTTCACTTGAAGTGATTAGCGTACCGAGTGGATAATCCTGAATAAATTGGTACAAATCGCCCAAGTCAGTTTTTTTGAATGGTGCTGGAGTAAACATACTTACCTTATTCAATAGTTATCGAGCTACCTAATTATGGCTAGGCAGTTTTAAATGCAAGCGGCGTGAGCTGTTCCTCAACTTCCAGCGACTTCTTAGAGCCTTTCAACCCAATATCCTGCCCGAAGCCTATAATGAGATATCGGAAGTACTTCGACTGTGTCGTTTTTATATCGGTAAAGTATTGTAAATGGAAATTTGTTCAAACGCTTTCTTTGAATATTTGGTTTTACTTCAACTGGGTACCTGTGGGGAGCTGAGCACACTGTCTTCATGCTATTTTCAAAATCAATTAGATACCTAGCACCAAGACCTTGTTGCTTGGATTCGTAATAAGTTACGTTACTTATCAGAATCTATCAGTTTTACTTCGCCAGCGTCAATTTCATCAGCTCTTAAAGAGGCTTCTGTAAGCCAGTCATCTTCTGCGTCTGAATCACCAGCTAAGTCTAGGTTTTCTGCGATCACCCCCACCGCAAACGCCACAGCTTGCTCCCGAATCGCTTCTCTATCGCCGACAAAACACTCTTTGAATGTTTGTACCGGTTGCTCGGCCCCTTTGTGCGCAAGTCCAAACCATACGGTACCCACTGGCTTTTCTGCGCTACCTCCATCGGGACCGGCTACACCACTGATTGAAAGCGCGAGATCAGCATTTGCCTGAACCAGTGCCCCAACTGCCATTGCGTGCACCACTTCGCTAGACACGGCGCCGAAGGAATCGAGTAACACCGCTGGCACGTTAAGCATCTCGGATTTGGCTTGATTGCTGTAAGTAACAAAGCTGCGTTCAAACCATGCCGACGAGCCAGGCAGCGAGGTAAACGCATACGCTAACCCACCACCGGTGCATGATTCTGCACAAGTAATGCTCAGTTGTTCCGTGATGCAGTGCGCTGCGATGCCCTCAAGGCGCTTTTTTGTGTTTTCGTCTAGATTCATACGTGTTTTTTGTTATGCTAAAGCCATCCATTTCTCA
>CAZLGJ010000057.1:0-17276 GCA_964559075.1 uncultured Glaciecola sp. | reverse complement strand
CTGTATCAGTGTAGGCGGGTAGGCATCTAACAGTCCGATAAATGCTGCTTGGTCAAGATTAGTGTCGCCGCTGAGATCCTTATAGCGAAACCAGCCTTTGTAAAAATCGGTTTTGCGTCCAGTAAACGGGATCCCACCTTCTTGAATCGCTAAATCAAAGTGCTGCAAAAATTTTGGCACCACTTTGGGGATTTGCGGCAAAAACGTGGCGCTTTTGGTACGTGTAAATGGCAACGCTGGACGATTATCAACGTCAATCTTGGACGGCCGTTCGCGCGTAAAACACCCTTGGCACACCACACAAATGTGCTCACCTTGATGAAGATAAGCAATGTATTGGGCGACATTTTTGCCTACTCTGAGCGGGCTGACGGTAATATGACATGGTTTCTCGGCAAATAATGGCCCGACAAAATTAATGTTTAGCGATCGCACTTGGTAATCCGGCTGGGTCTGATCAGCCAACGCTTGATAAAGCAACGCCGTTGAGATCCCACCATAAACTGTGCGCCCTTGTGACCACGTTGTCGGGATCACGAGTTCGGCGTCATTGTGCAAATGTGCCATACCGAGTTGAAGCAGTTCGTTAACATTCATAAGGTATATCAATCTGGTCTGATGAGTGTTAGCATTATAAGTATCTTAGGACATGATGCCAACGTATTTTATTGATGTTTATATCTTTTGCACACGCTAACGGCATGCCTGCGCCGACTTACCAAGTGTTGTTTGAACAACTCAATAACCCGGTTATCGCCAAACATCAGTATGCGCATGACCCGCATTATCCGCTGGTGAACGGATGGGCTAGGCAGGTTGATGAGCTCCTCGATTATTTAGACGAACATGGCCATCAGCGGGATGTCGTCGCGGTTGGCCATAGTTTTGGCGCAATTATCTCTTATCTTGCAGTGTGCCGAGAGCCACAGCGCTTTCGCGCTCTTATTATGCTAGATCCTCCATTGCTGACAGGATTTTATGGATGGCTGTTTGAACGGGTAAAGCGTTCGCCGTTAATCAACCAGATTACGCCGGCAGGTTTAAGCAGCAGACGCACTCGCCACTGGTCGCTAGATACTGATTTGCCAGCATACTTTGCTAGAAAAGCGTTTTTTCGCAATTTTCACTCTCAGGCGATTGCCGATTATGCACATAGCGTGGTCAGGGAAAAGGGGCAGCATCTGACACTGAGCTATGATCCGGAGATAGAAGCGCAAATCTTCCGTACCATTCCCACCACGTTAGCGCGGCACTATGGTCAGTGTCAGGTAACGAGTTTGTTAGTTACGGGCACCCATACCGATGTCACTATGCCTTGGTTGCGGCGTGCGTTCATATCCCGTCAGCCCGAATTTAGGCATACCGAAGTAGAGGGTGGTCACATGTTTGTACTGGAGTCACCTGCGCAAACCGCGCAGGTGATCAATGATTTTGTGACACTCTTATGATGTAAGGCTATAAAGCGTGGTGGTTAAGATAGCGCGTTAAGCATATCGGGCGTGACGAGCACAATACCCTGACTAGAAACGCGAAACCCTCGTGCCCGGTCGTCTTCATGATTGACACCAATAGTGGTACCAGCAGGTATGCGACAGCCTCGGTCAAGTACCGCACGCTTGATATTACAATCAGCACCGACTTCGACAGCTGGCAGGATAACGGTTTCATCAATGATAGAGTTCGAATGGACACGCACGTTGGAAAAGCACAGGCTATTATGCAAACGTGCACCGGAGATAATACAGCCGCCAGATACTACTGAGTTGATGGCTTCACCGGGTAAGTGCTCTGCTTCTTTGACAAATTTGGCTGGCGGTAGCTGTTCCTGATAAGTCCATATCGGCCAGTCTTGATCGTACAAATTCAGCGCTGGTACTGGGGCGACTAGTTCCATATTGGCTTGCCAAAAGCTATCAATAGTACCGACGTCACGCCAGTAGTTATCTGCGCCATCACCTTGACCAAAGATAAACGCTTTGACTAAGTGATCATTGATGATTTTTGGGATAATATTTTTCCCAAAATCATGCTCAGATTTGGTGTCCGATTTGTCTTCTTCGAGGACTTTAAACAAAAATTCGGTATCAAAAATATAGTTGCCCATTGAGGCCAAGCAATGCTCAGGGTCGCCGGGTAGGGGATCAGGTGCTGCTGGCTTCTCGTTAAATGCCAAGACGCGCTTATCAGCATCAACCGACATGACGCCAAACGCACCGGCAGCTTCAGCACAGGGGACTTTCATACAGCTTACGGTCATCTTCGCGCCGGATTCAACATGCTGCGCTAACATGGTGCCGTAATCCATGCGGTAGATGTGATCACCTGACAGGATCATGACATATTTTGGCAGTTCATCACGGATGATGTCGATATTTTGGTAAACGGCATCGGCAGTGCCTTGATACCAATTTTCGGAGAAGCGTTGTGATGCAGGTAAGATCTCAACCGATTCGCCCAACTCTTTTTTGAAATGTCCCCAGCCTCGGCTGATATGTCTGATCAACGAATGCGACTTGTATTGCGTTAAGATCCCTACGCGACGAATACCCGAGTTGATACAGTTTGATAAGGGAAAATCAATGATGCGAAATTTCCCGCCAAAATAGACCGCGGGTTTGGCGCGCCACTTCGTTAACTCATGTAATCGCGAGCCACGTCCTCCAGCCAAAATCAACGCATAGGTGTCTTTGGTGAGGTTACTAACGTAGCGGGGGCTAATGTGGGGCATGCAATAATCCTTATATTTGATATCCTACGAAGGTATTATACGCATAGCCAAGTGCGAAAAGCCATAGTTTAAAATGGAAAATATCTTACTAACGCAAGTGCAATAGGCTGTTACAACTGACTCGCTTGATTGACCAAAGACGGTGGGGTTTTGTTTAGCCGTGCGCATATCATGCGTCCCACTGAGATGCACTTCGCTAAATCCACACCGTGGTCTATGCCCATGCCGTTGAGCATATACACCACATCTTCAGTCGCTACATTACCGCTGGCGCCTTTGGCATAGGGGCAACCACCTAAACCGGCAATTGCGGTATCTATCTTGTCGATGCCATAAGCCAGTGCCATGAGTATGTTGGCAAGTGCCTGACCATAGGTGTTGTGAAAATGCACGGCGAGTTTGTTTACCGGTACTGCGGGTAACAACACATCCAACAAGCGGGCAATATCGCGTGGGGTAGCCACACCGATAGTGTCACCGAGTGAGACTTCATCACAGCCCATATCCAACAGTGTGTGGGTTAATTCAAGTACAGCGTCAGGCGCAATCTTGCCAGCATAAGGGCAAGCAACAACGGTCGAGACATAGCCGCGCACCAAGATATTGCGCGCTTTAGCCTCAGCAATAATAGGAGCAAACCGCGCAACACTTTCGGCCACGCTGCAGTTAATATTGCGTTGAGTGAACGCATCACTGGCTGCGGTGAATACTGACACTTCGTCAGGCGCGTAACTAAGGCTGTCCTCAAACCCTCGCATATTCGGGGTAAGGACGCTATAACGTACACTTTGCGTGCGGGTGAGCTGTGCCAGAACCGCGCCGGTGTCGGCCATTTGTGGCACCCATTTGGGAGAGACAAAGCTACCAGCTTCAATTCTCTTCAGGCCGGTTTGACTCAGTCCTTCGATAAGGGCAACTCTATCAGCAACGCACAACACCGCTGTTTCGTTTTGTAGCCCATCGCGAGCACCGACTTCAATGATACTAACGCGCTGAGGAAACTGGCTGTTAGTGAGATCACGCACTGGCAGTAAACTCCAACAACGGCGCGCCACCATCAACTAGCATGCCTTTATCAACCAAAAATGCCGTGACTTGTCCATCTTGGCTAGCCTTGATAGCGTGTTCCATCTTCATGGCCTCCATTACCAGCAGCGTATCGCCCGCTTTGACCGCCTCGCCTACCGCGCAGTTGAGCGATACTATGCGTCCATTCATAGGTGCATGATGCCCCTCACTGTGCTGTTCATGCGGTTGTTGTCGAGAGGGGATGGCCCACTGCATATCAGCACCTGCAAAGGTCAGGTAGCGGTGACTGGCGCTTTGGCTATAGCATCCTTGATAATGCTCATCACAGTAATAAGCATTTATATAACCCTGTGCGTCCATTACAAAACGTTCGATATGCATGACCTGCTCGTCAACTCGAACCAAATAATTACCTTGGTTATCGGCATAGACCGTTGCAGTGATGTCTGCTGTTAGCTGCACCATAGAGCAACCAGTGTGATTGAGCCTAAATTGACGCGACACTGGATAAGAATCTTGCCAATGGTTATAGGCACACACGGCAAGGATAGCCAATGAAAACGGGTCCTGATGCATATCTGGCAAAACTAAATCATCGCTGTAATGCTGTATAAAATCTGTGGTGATATCTGCACTAACAAAAGCGGGATGTTGCAAAATCCGCTGTAAATAACGCAGGTTGGTGGCACAGCCTTGAATGATATAATCATCTAGGGCGCGTGCTAACTGCATGATAGCCTGCTCGCGTGTTGCAGCATGCACAATGACTTTGCTGATCATTGGGTCGTAATAAATACTCACGCTGTCATTTTCAATGACGCCGCTATCCACGCGACAGCTAGAAAGCTGCGGTTCGCGATAACATCCTAAGCGGCCAGTTTGGGGCAGAAACTCCTGCATGGGATCTTCTGCATACACCCGCAACTCGACAGCATGGCCTTGTGAACGTAACTCAGCTTGCTTGCAGGGCAGGGGGGCACCATTGGCGATACGGATTTGCCAAGCGACCAAATCCTCTCCCGTAATAGCTTCTGTTACTGGGTGTTCGACCTGCAAGCGGGTGTTCATTTCCATAAAGTAGAATTGCTCATTGGCATCGAGTAAAAACTCGACCGTGCCAGCACCCACGTACTGAATGGCTTGCGCTGCGGCAACGGCAGCCTGTCCCATGGCGGTGCGCGTGGCTTGCGTTATATTAGGCGCTGGTGCTTCTTCGACGATCTTTTGATGACGACGTTGCACCGAGCAGTCGCGGTCAAATAAGTACACGCTACTGCCATGATTATCACAAAACACCTGTACCTCAACATGACGAGGCTGCTGGATGTATTTCTCCACCAGCATGTGGGTATCGCCAAAGGCATTTTGTGCTTCACGCATCGCCGCTGCTAATTGCTCGTCAAAATCATGCTGGCCTTGGACAATGCGCATACCTTTACCACCACCGCCAGCGCTGGCTTTAAGCATCACCGGGTAGCCAATTTCTGCGGCTGCTTTAGCCAGTGTTTGGGGGTGCTGATCATCACCGTGATATCCGGGAGTAAGCGGCACATTTGCTTGTTCCATCAGGTATTTGGCCTGTGCTTTAGAACCCATTGCTCGAATGGCATCCGCGGGTGGGCCGATGAAGATAATGCCGTGTTGCTGACACGCGGTGGCAAAGGCTGCATTTTCTGACAAAAAACCATAGCCAGGGTGAATCGCATCGGCGCGTGCACGTTTGGCTACCTGCAGTATCACCTCTTGATTGAGATAAGAGGCGAGCGCTTCAGCCGGTCCAATGGCATAGGCACTATCGGCTTGTTGAACATGTTGGGCAGTCGCATCAGCCTCACTGTATACCGCTATGGTGTGGATCCCTAATTTCCGCGCGGTACGGATAATGCGACAGGCAATTTCGCCGCGATTGGCTATTAATAAGCGCTCAATCATCGTCATGTCCGTACTGCCAGCTCGGCAGGCGTTTTTCAAAAAACGCAGCTAAGCCTTCTTGGCCTTCACTGCCTACTCGCAAGCTCGCAATAGTGGCAATAGTTTTGTGCGTCATGTGTGCATCAATATCACTCCGAGCGCATTCATGTAGCAGGGTTTTGGTAGCAGCTTGAGCAACCGGACCAGCTTTGCATAAATGTTCAATCAGTGACGCCACAGTACTGTCTAATTCGTCTTCATTGACGGCCTCATGAATGAGTCCCAAGCGTCTTGCACGACGGGCTGATAACACCTCACCACTGAGCGCATATCGCCGTGCTTGACGATGGCCAAGAGCGTCAATTACATAGGGCATAATCGTTGCTGGTGCCAAGCCCAAGCGCACTTCAGATAAGCAAAATTTGCTTAGTTTGGTGGCAATAGCGATATCACAGCAAGCAACCAAACCAACGGCGCCTCCATAAGCTGCGCCGCTAATTTTGGCGATTGTCGGTTTGGGAAAATGGTACAAGGTCGACATTAATCCAGCTAATTCACCAGCATCTTGCATGTTCTGGGCATAATCGTAATTGGCCATCCGCTGCATCCAGGCCAAATCGGCACCGGCACAAAAATGTTTGCCAGCACCTTGCAGTACGACAACGCGCACGTTTTCGTCAGTTTGCGCTTTGCGTAAGAGTTTGTTTAGGCGGGTAATCATTGCATCGTCAAACGCATTGTGCCGCTCGGGTTGGTTGAGGGTGATCTCTGCTACGTGCTGAGTAATCTCATAAGTTACTGTCTTCATTGTCACTCCTAACTACTAATTTTATTAATCCTGATTATAAATAACGTTGTGGTGCAACCGCTACATTCGATACACCCCATATTGCGGATGGTTACCAGCCGTAACATTGTAATTTTTGTCAGGCGCTTGTGCACAAGTATGCAGAGCCATGATCAACACGTTGCGCGTGTCTTTCGGATCAATGACACCATCATCCCACAGGCGGGCAGAGGCATAATACGGGTGCCCTTGTGCTTCATATTTGTCCATAATAGGCGCTTTCAATTCGGCGATAGCCTCTGGCGTTAAGCATTCACCTTGCTTGGCCAGCTGCGCTTGTTTGACTTGAACCAACACATCCGCTGCCTGTTCTCCGCCCATTACGGAAATGCGCGCATTGGGCCACATAAACAAGAAGCGCGGGTCATAGGCCCGGCCACACATGCCGTAGTTGCCAGCGCCAAATGAACCACCAATTAAAACGGTAATTTTGGGCACGTTCGCGCAGGCCACAGCATTGACCATTTTGGCACCGTGTTTAGCGATCCCGCCAGCCTCGTACTGCTTACCTACCATAAAACCAGTAATGTTTTGCAAAAATATTAACGGCACCTGTCTTTGACAACACAGCTGAATAAAATGTGCGCCTTTTTGCGCAGATTCTGAAAATAAAATACCGTTGTTCGCGACAATCCCAACAAGCATGCCGTCGATTCGCGCAAACCCGGTTACAAGCGTCTTGCCAAAATTCGCTTTGAACTCGTTAAATAGCGAAGCATCCACAATGCGTGCGATCACATCGCGAACATCATACGGACGTTTGCTATCATGCGGGATTAATCCATAGATGTCACTCGCTGGATACAGTGGCGCTTGGCTTGGTTGACGCTCGGCAAAAAAGCGCGCTTGAGGAACGGTAGGGCGATTGAGCGAGGCAACAATATCACGCGCAATACCAATGGCATCCAGATCATCGCGGGCTAAGTGATCTACCACGCCCGATGTCTGACTATGCAAAACCCCACCGCCGAGCTCTTCAGCCGTGACTTCTTCACCGGTTGCGGCTTTCACCAGTGGCGGGCCGGCCAAAAATATCGTGCCTTGTTCCTGTACAATGATGGCTTCATCACACATGGCTGGGACATAGGCACCTCCTGCGGTGCAAGAGCCCATCACTAGCGCAATTTGCGGAATGTTACGCGCCGACATGTTAGCTTGGTTATAAAAAATGCGGCCAAAGTGTTCTTTGTCGGGAAACACGTCATCTTGGCGAGGCAAATTAGCGCCCCCTGAGTCAACCAGGTACAGACAGGGAAGGTGATTTTGCAACGCGATTTCTTGGGCGCGCAGGTGTTTTTTAACCGTCAGCGGATAGTAGGTGCCGCCTTTGACCGTAGCATCATTGGCAACGATCATGCACAGCGTTTGTTGAATGTAACCAATCCCAGCGACAACGCCTGCACAAGGCACCTCTTCATCGTAAACTTGAAAAGCCGCAAGTTGACCGATTTCTAGAAACGGTGAACCGGCATCCAAAAGCGCGTCAATCCGCTCTCGCGCCAGTAATTTGCCGCGCTGATGGTGTTTTTCACGGGCGTGTTCGGGGCCACCTAGGGCAATGTGGGCAACCTGCATGGACAAATCGTCCACCTGTTGTTGCATCTGCGCGATGTTGGTATGTACCTCAGGATCGTGCAGCGCGAGTGGCTGTGATAAGGGCTGCATCTTAACGCGTCTCGTTGAAGAGTTCACGACCGATGAGCATCCGCCGGATTTCGGAGGTGCCTGCACCGATTTCATACAGCTTAGCATCGCGCAACAAACGACCGGTGGGGTATTCATTAATATAGCCGTTGCCACCGAGTATTTGGATAGCATCTAAAGCCATTTTCGTGGCCAGTTCTGCGGCATACAAGATTGCACCCGCAGCGTCTTTGCGCGTAGTCTCGCCGCGGTCGCAGGCCTTCGCAACTGCATATACATAGGCGCGCGCCGCGTTCATTTGGGTATACATGTCGGCAACTTTTCCTTGTATCAACTGAAATTCGCCAATCGCTTGACCAAATTGCGTCCGTTCATGAATATAAGGCACCACGACATCCATACAGGCGCGCATGATCCCCAAGGGGCCACCGGCAAGCACCAGCCGCTCGTAATCTAGGCCCGACATTAATACGCGCACGCCGCCGCCTTCTTCACCCAAGATATTCTCATGCGGCACCACACAGTCGCTAAATACCAACTCACAGGTATTGGAAGAGCGCATCCCGAGCTTGTCGAGTTTTTGTGCTTGAGTAAACCCTGGGGTGTCTTTTTCTACGATAAAGGCAGTGATCCCTTTGGCACCGGCGTGCAGATCCGTTTTGGCATAAATCACAAAAACATGAGCATCGGGGCCATTGGTGATCCACATTTTGTTCCCGTTGAGAATATAATTGTCACCATCGCGCTGAGCTTTTAGTTTCATACTAACCACATCAGAACCGGCATTGGGTTCACTCATTGCCAATGCCCCGATGTGCTCGCCGCTAATTAATCTAGGTAAGAAGCGTGCTCGTTGGCTATCGTTGCCGTTTTTAAAGATTTGATTAACACATAAATTAGAGTGCGCCCCATAACTTAGCGCAATACCGGCAGAGGCACGCGAGATCTCCTCCATAGCGACAGTATGTGCCAGATATCCCATCTGGGCACCACCGAACGCTTCACTTACCGTGATCCCAAGCAGTCCTAATTCTCCCAATTGCGGCCACAGCTGGTTGGGAAAGCTGTTTTGCTCATCTGATTCACTGGCTAATGGGGCAATCTGTGCTTGGGCAAATTGCGAGACCATATCGCGCAACATATCAATGTCTTCACCAAGGTCAAAATTTAATGAAGGGTAGGTAACCATATTATTGTTCTCCTGCTTGCAATTCCGTTAGCTCCTCAGCACAGCGAGCTTCTACTTCGTCTAATTCGGCCAACAGCATTTGCACATCGTGAAGCTGCTGTAGTAACCCTTCGCGTTTTTGTTGGGTTAACGACAGCATGGTTTCGAGCTGTTCGGTCGAGTTGGGATTGGTGTCGTATAATGAAAACAGACGTTTGATCTCCGCGAGTGAAAAGCCTAAGCGCTTCCCACGTAAAATGAGCTTTAGCCGCACGGTATCTTTGCTGTAATAAATACGCTGGGTGCCATCGCGCAATGGATGCAGTAAGCCTTGCTCTTCGTAAAAACGAATTGCTCTGGTTGTGACATCAAACATCTTGGCTAATTCACCGATACTAATAGTGGACTGTTCTGGCATTGCCGTATTCACCAATAACGTAAATTTTTTGTTAAATACAATTTACAACAGCTTTACGTTTACGTAAAGTTAAATTACGTAAACCAATCATATTTTTGTATGGAGGCAGTTATGTCCGATCCCGTCGTTATCGTCGCCGCAAAACGCACGCCAATGGGCAGCATGTTAGGGTGTTTTAGTGCGCTTAGTGCAGTTGACTTAGGCCAGGTGGCAGTCAATGCCGTTGTTGCCAATACCACCAGAAATGTCGACCAAGTTATCATGGGCTGTGTCTTACCTGCTGGGCTTGGTCAAGCGCCAGCTAGGCAGGTTGCTCTTGGCGCACAGTTGCCCATTGAATGTGCGGCCCTAACGATTAATAAAGTGTGTGGTTCGGGCTTGAAAGCCGTGATGCTTGCCCATGACGCGCTAATGCTGGGGCAGGGTGAAGTGATAGTTGCTGGCGGTATGGAGTCCATGTCAAATGCACCTTATTTATTGCCTTATGCACGAACAGGAATGCGCATTGGACATCAAACTACGTACGATCATATGTTTATTGATGGGCTAGAAAATGCCTATGATGGCAAGGCTATGGGGTGTTTTGCCCAAGCATCAGCCGATCACTTAGGCCTGACGCGCGAGGCCATGGATGCTTTTGCCATGGATTCTCTGCAAAAAGCCCAAGCAGCGCAACAAGCCGGGCGTTTTAACGCAGAAATTGCGCCTGTTGAGATAGCTACCAAAAAAAGCCCCATCACAATCAGTGACGATGAAGCCCCGGCACGCGCCAAGCCAGACAAAATTCCGCTACTGCGGCCGGCTTTTGCAAGTGATGGTACTATTACCGCGGCGAATTCAAGTTCTATATCCGATGGCGCAGCTGCGCTCTTACTAACCCGGTTATCCTCAGCCTCAGCGCATGGATTTGAGGTGCTAGCGACCATTAAAGCTCATAGCACTCATTCCATGGCGCCGGAAGACTTTACGATTGCGCCTATCGGCGCAATACAAAAAGTCTGTCAACAGGTCGGATGGGGGGTAGATGATGTGGACTTATTTGAGATCAACGAAGCCTTCGCCATGGTGACAATGGCTGCGCAACAAGCTTTGCAGATTGAGCCACATAAAATTAACAGCAACGGTGGTGCCTGCGCTTTGGGACACCCTATTGGGGCCTCAGGAGCAAGAATTTTGGTGACGTTAATCCATGCACTGCGTGCACAAAATAAATCGCGCGGCGTAGCGAGTTTATGTATTGGCGGTGGGGAAGCTGTCGCAGTGTCTGTTGAGATCGCCTCGTAGGCCAATCATAGTGGTTCACTAGACGCTGAACCATTAATTTTATGTGATTAGATATTAAGCACTTGCATAAAAATGACGATAACTACACTATACGCAAATAAGGACATGGTTAGACTGAGAGGGGCGTTTGGCACAACCAATCGATATTGATAAGCACATCGCATTGTTAGAAAGGCGGCTGGCACGTGAAAAAAATGCGCGGCTAGAAGCTGAGGCGCTGCTGATGGAAAAATCACGTGAAATCTATGACGCCAATATCGAATTGCAAGAGGCACTTGCCGTAAGTGAACAAAAGCGCGAGGAACTGGCATTTCTCGCGCAGTCCTCAGGGGCACTGACGAACTCCCAAAACAGCGAAAACCTGCTGGCGAATGTCACGCAGTTATCCGCTAATTTTCTAAAATCTGATTTGGCTATTACCTCAGTACAGCTCAAAGATTGCCCTGCATTTGATCCGCACACACCACTTTATTCCAATCAAAAGCGCTGGTTTAATCATCCGCAGACCATTGCGGCTGTCAATGACACTATTGCTGAGGCCGCCAATGCGCTAAATGACTGGCAAGTCATCCCTTTTCAGTATCAGCAGCAGCATCAACAGCTGCTTATTCGCAGCGTGTCCATCGACAGTGAAAGTCAGTTAATCAGTGCGTTTGTGTTAAACAAACCGCCGGCTTCATCAGAAGCTTATAGCGTTCTGTCGATAATGTTTGGTCAACTCAAACAACTGTTGTTGGCTAGAAAATCTGGTGGTCAAGTTGAAGGCATGACGGGGTTGGATTTTGAAGTGCTGCAAGAGCAGCTATCGCGGGCACGCACTCAGCTTGAACAGTCTGAAAAAATGGCCTCACTCGGACAACTTGCGGCTGGCGTTGCGCATGAAATTAATAATCCGGTCGGGTTTGTGCGTTCTAATTTGGAAACGCTTGAGCAGTACCTTGCAGATATCATTTCTTTTGTCACTGCATTGGAAGCGCAAGACCCCTCAGTCAAATCCTTGACTGATGAGTTTGACATTGCGTTTTTGTTGGAAGACACTCAAGACATTATCACGACCAATTTGGGCGGGCTGGATCGCATCAGCGAAATTGTGCAAGGGCTCAAATCCTTTTCCCATCAAGGTGATTCAGAGGCGAGCCGGATTGACTTAGTGCCCGTTGTACAAGCCGCGTTGAGCGTGGCGAATAACGAGCTGAAATACAAACACACTGTGGTCAATCAATTGCCTGCTACGCCACTTGCGATCATGGGCAAAGCGGGGCAGTTACAGCAGGTCTTTATCAATCTTTTTGTGAATGCCTCCCAAGCGATGGCGGATGGCGGAACTCTGAGGATCACTGCCGATATCAGCGAAGGCGATATCGTGATAGCGGTCACTGATACCGGTTCGGGTATGAGTCAAGAAACCCAGCAACAGTTGTTTAATCCCTTCTATACCACCAAAGCCGTGGGTGAAGGCACAGGGCTGGGCTTGTCTATTAGCTACAGCATTGTCGAAGCCCACTACGGCAAAATCTGGGTAAAATCCACATTGGGTAAAGGCACGACGTTTTTTGTCAGTTTCCCACAGGCCGAGCCTGAGTCGAATGTGCCTGCAGCAGCTGAGTAAACAGAGCCTCTGATTGAACCGGTTGCTGATATTGCCGATGATTAAATTGTTGGTAGCCAGCGAATAAACAATACCAGCTGACGGCAGGATAATAGTGATGCAAGTTATGCGCGGTGAGGTACTCAGCAATATTGCCATTTTGTTGCCACACGTTGCGCAGCTGTTGCACGTGATGGGTTGCACGCCAAGCTTGACTAACATCTCGCCAATAGGCCGTGTCGGTACGATTGCTACATTGATAATGCGCGTTGATGTAGTCTTTTATCCCAGTAAATCTTGCCTTAATATTGTCGTTAAAGGCGTCGCGATAGCGTGCAGTCTGCTCTCCAGCGATAAATGCACCAATAAACTGGGTAACGGTTTCTTGCACTAAGTGAAGTGCGGTTGCCTCGAGTGGTTCAATAAATCCTTGCGCTAAGCCAACAGCAACACAATTTTGATCCCAGTGTGATGCCACTTGTCCCACCTTCATCTGCAAATGCCGGGCAGGTGTTGACGCATCGATATTATCGATATCATTTAGGTGTCGACGTAGCTCAGCTTCTGCGTCCTCTGGTGAACAAAACTCATCACAATATACATAACCGTTACCAGTGCGGCTGGTCAAGGGGATCCGCCACGCCCAGCCGTGCTTGAGTGCAGTTGCGCGAGTCGCCATTGGTGCATTTGCTTGACTCGGCGTGGCTATCGCCACCGCACGGTTATTGCGTAACTCACTAGCGAATGAGGTAAAGGGTACGCCTAGCGCTTCTTGGATCAAGCGGGCACGAAAGCCGGAGCAGTCGATAAACCAATCACCGTGGTATTGTTGACCGTTTTGACCAGTCAAATAAGCAATGCCGTTTGCGTTGGTGCGCACATCGACAATGGTATCGCAAATACGAATGACGCCTTGTGTTTGGGCATGTGCTGACAAAAACGCGCCAAGTTTGTAGCTATCAAAATGGTAGCCGTAATTGGCAATAATAGTATGATTATCATGCAGTTCAGGGGGCGTAATGTGAACAGATTGGCAATAGTGGGTCAAAAAATTCGGATCGGGTAGCGTCGCAGCTGGAAAGCCAGCAAGCATGGTGTGGCACGCTTGCATAAAGCTCGCCGCCGTTTGTCCGTCAGAACTGGCGGGGAAGGGATGAAAATAACTATCCAAAAAAGGGCGCTTCGGGTCAGCTGTACACCACTTGTCAAAGTGAATGCCGTATTTATAGGTTGCATCACACTGCGGCATCCAGGTGGATTCGCTGATCCCTAACTGGTCAAAAAATACCTTAAGCTGAGGTGTTGAGCCTTCGCCAACGCCAATAATGCCGATCTCTTCTGATTCTACTAGTTGAATTTTAAAGCCTAGTGGCGCCAGTTTGAGTTGCAGTAAATTGGCACACATCCAGCCCGCGGTGCCACCGCCCAGAATGACTATCGTTTGTTTATACTTCATAATCTCATCGTGAATACGTATGCAGTTAGAGGTGCTAACTTGTCCTACACCACAGAACTCGTTAACATCATATTAACGCCTGGCCACAATAGCAAACATTCGATAATGCGACTACCAAAATTATATATCCAGTTATTTTTTGTCTCTTTTTTGTGCTTGTCGGCAAAGTTTGCACATGCGCTTGAGGTGCATCCCTTGCATTGGTATGTGGGTATGCACAATCCCACGCTGCAGTTGATGATCCACGCCCCTGACACGCCACAGCCGCTGGCCAGTTATGAGGCGGTGGTTGCCCATGACGGGGTACGCGTAACCGCTCAACATAGTCTTGATAACCCTAATTACTTATGGTTAGACCTGCATTTGGCAAAGCACCTCATCGCGCAAGAGATTAGCATACGCTTGACTCACCCTGAGGCTGCGGATGTGGTCATCGAGTACGGGCTTTATGAGCGCCGCAAGGGCAGCGCTAACCGTGCTGGATTTTCGAGCAAGGATGTTATTTACTTGCTGACACCGGATCGCTTTGTTAACGGCGATTCCAGCAATGATGCCCAGCCAACACTGCTTGAGCAGCCTCAACCTGACTACAAAGGGGGGCGACACGGTGGCGACATCCAAGGCATGCTTGATGCTGTGGATTATCTTGCGCAGATGGGGTTTACGCAAGTGTGGACCATGCCGCTATTGGAAAATAACATGGCGCGTTATTCCTACCACGGTTATTCCACGACGGATTTTTATCAAATCGACCCGCGCTTAGGCACTAACGCGTTATACCGAGAGTATGCAAAACAAGCAAAATTACGCGGCGTGGGGACAATCAAGGACATTATTCTCAATCACATTGGTTCCAATCACACTTGGATGCAAGATATGCCGAGCACAGATTGGATCAACCACGGTATGACCTTTGTGCCGACGACCCATCGCCGCGAAACACTGCACGACCCGCATGCTACCTTAGAAGATCAACGGGCGTTTACTGACGGGTGGTTTGTGCCAACCATGCCGGACCTGAATCAGCGCAACCCGTTTTTGGCGACCTACTTGATTCAAATGGCTATCTGGTGGGTCGAATATGCAGATTTATCCGGGATCCGCGTTGATACCTACTCGTATTCGGATAAGGCCTTTTTGGCCAAATGGAACGCCGCCGTAATGGATGAGTACCCCAATTTTACCATTGTTGGGGAGGAGTGGTCGGTCAATCCTGCTATTACTGCATACTGGCAAGCCGGTAGCCAGCGTCATGATGATTATATGTCGCGCTTACCTAGCGTGATGGATTTTCCCTTACAAACGACCTTTGTGCGTGCCTTGCTCGATGACGAAACGTGGGGCACGGGCCTAGTAAAGCTGCACGAGATTATTGCGAGTGACTTTTTGTATGGCGATCCGTATCAGCTGGTGATTTTTCCGGATAACCACGACATGGGGCGGATCTTATCTCAGCTCAATGACGACCCCGCGCTGTTTAAGATTGCGCTGACGTTTTTTGCGACCATGCGCGGTACCCCGCAGTATTTTTACGGGACGGAAGTGGCCATGTCCAATCGCGGCAACGACGATCACGGCATCATTCGCAGCAATTTTCCCGGTGGCTTCACAGGGGATAAAGCCAATGCAATTACCGGTGAGTCCTTGTCAGAATTCGCGCTTGCGACGCAACGATATATGCGCTGGTTGCTCAATTTTCGCAAAAACAGCACGGCATTGACGTCTGGTCGCATGATCCAATATGCCCCGAAATCGGGTACATATACCTTTTTTAGACAAAGTGAGTCAGAATTGTTAATGATGACAATTAACAAAAATGACCACGAGGTCACACCAAATGCGTCATGGTTTCCATCTATGCTCAAAGACGCAACGGGTGTTACTGACGTGTATCAACAACAGCAATTTTCCACTGATGGCTGGCAGGTGCCACCGCGTTCCATGCGTATATTTGCAGTGCAATAGCTGACTGAGTCTTCGATTTTTTTCTTTTATAATGTTAAGTAAGGATAGTAAATATGTTCAAACCCCTCTCACTTGTTGCCATCAGCGTCAGTGCAGTACTCTTAGGCGGTTGCCAAGCTACAGGCACCAACACCGAAGTCTCAGTGACGAACGATACCGTTAATTTAGTGGGTACCGAGCATGCTTTTGCCTCAGAAGCGATTTATTTTTTGATGACAGACCGCTTCGTCGATGGCGATCCCGCAAACAATTATGAAGATCAGGGCGGGGACTATCCCACTTGGGAAGGCAAGCTCGAAGGGCCCGATGGAAAGACCGCTTATGTGGGGTATTTAGGTGGCGACTTTCAGGGAGTGCTGAACAATGCCGATTATTTAGCGGGTTTAGGCTTCACCGCAATCTGGATGACGCCTATTGTTGATAACCCTGATCAAGCCTTTGCCGGTGGAGAGACTATTACCTTTGGCGGAGCGTTCAAAGATGGCAACAAAACCGGATATCACGGTTACTGGGCGTCAAATTTTTATAAAGAAGATGAACACTTGGTTTCTCCAGGGCTTGACTATGAAAGCCTTAACCAAGCGCTGGCTCAAAAAGGTCTTAAAACGATTCTTGATGTGGTGGCGAATCACGGTTCTCCGTCATTTACCATGCCGATTGATCAACCTAAGTTTGGTGAGCTCTATGATATCAACGGTCAGCTGGTCGCAGACCATGGCAATGTGGCGCCAGAGCAAATAGATCGCAGCAATTCGATGCATGACTTTTTCCACGATTTTCCGGACATCATGCAATTGTCCAACCTTGATGAAACTAACCCGAAGGTTCAGGATTATTTGATCAACAGTTATCTGCACTGGATTGATAAAGGGGCAGCCGCGTTTCGCATCGATACAATTAAACACGTGCCGCATCGCTTTTGGCGGATCATGGCCGACCGCATCCGTGCCGAGCACCCAGATTTTTATATGTTCTCTGAAAGTTACGATTATAATGCGAACTTTATTGCGCAACATACCTTACCCAAAAACGGCGGCATCAGTGTCTTAGATTTTCCGGGGCAAGCGGCGATGACCAAAGTTTTTGAAAATCCCGACAGTGATTTTGCGGATTTAGCCGAATACTTACATCTAACTCACGGCCCTTATCACAATGTGTATGAGCTGACGACCTTTTATGATAATCACGATATGCGCCGTATGAACGCCTCTGACATGGGCTTTGTGAACGCGCACAAC
>CAZLGJ010000056.1:4247-17366 GCA_964559075.1 uncultured Glaciecola sp. | reverse complement strand
CCGGCGCCGATAATCAAAACTTTGGCCATAGATATTTTCCTAAATTGGCTTGCGGCAGTGCCGCTCTGTCATTTTTTGCGGATAGTACCAAAACCGACTTAAAAGACAATAACTCAATGCTAAAAAATCACTCGGACGTGAATGGCGAGCCGATCTTCGGACGGGTGCAGGTGAAGGTCACTGGGTAGTAAATTTGTTGTTGTTCGCCTTCTTGGGTTGTGACATCACAGACCACGACATCGCGTTTAGCCCCTTTATCATCGACCATTAGTCCCGCGTATACCAGCACGGAAAGGGATTGTTGGACCTGATGGGTGTGGGCCCATATTTCGTCCTCGAGTTTGTCGATCAGCTGATGCTCTTTGTAGGCATTCGGCTCGTGAAAAATGCACTGAATGTCGCCGTCAATTGCGACAGAAGCAAAGGGGTAAAATGACTCGTTGTGTTTAAGTAAAGTACGACACAGCTCAATACTCGCGTCCAACATGCGCTCAAGTGTTGCTTGTATATCAGATTCTGACATAGGTAACCTTGTATGGTGGCAATATTGATAATTTTTAAACGATGTATTTATGAGATTAGTTCAGAATTGCCGATTTTTCTTGCCCCTTGCAAACCACCAGTGTGCAAGTAAATGATCTTTTTAGTTTTTATTTTTTGTGATTTGAGCAGATTGGCTAAAGCCCATACAGCTTTGCCAGAATAAACCGGCTCGATTGGAAAATAGGCTTCTGACCAGTGCGCAACAAATGTTGTCAAAGTGTCTGATGCTTTGGCATAGCCACCGGCGTGATAGCCATGTTCAATGTGCCAGCTTGCGCGATGTGCCGAATCAAAGCTGTTGGGCAACAGCGCCTGCACATTGTCCTCAAGGTAGCCCTTGCCTTTCAGCACGGCGATGCCCACCACGTGCCAGTGTGCAGGCGCTGCCTTGATTAGGCCTGCTAAGGTTGTCCCAGTTGCCACCGGGCAGATTAGCGTTATTGGCTCAGCATTTAGTGCGCCAAGCTGTTGGTGAAGCTCTGTCACAATCTGAGCCACTCCAGATAGCGCGTGATGTGAAAACCCACCTTCAGGTATAACCAGACCTTCTTGCTCAGCTATCGCAGGCGTCTCCCGATACTCCCGAAACTGCACTTTGGTAACGTATTCAATCTCAGCACCCCAGGCCAGCAGATCGCAAATGCACGGGGTAGGGTGCTGGCTATAATCGCCACGAATAATAGCGCGAAACGGGATCTGTAACTGTCGGCAGGCATAGCCCAATGCATGTAGATGATTGGAGTGCCCCCCGCCAAAGCTCGTCATTTTTGATGGCAGTGGATGCGCAAAATGCGCTGCTAATTTGCGCCACTTGTTGCCGCTGATCACTGCATGGATTAAATCATCGCGCTTTACCCAGCATTGATACTCTTTACCGGTCAATCCCGGCACCTGCTGCAAAGGGGAGGGTAAATCTAAACTGAATGGTAAATGCATAATGATGAACCAGTGATCAAAGCGTCTTGTCAAAGGGTAAATAATATCATTACTAGCAAAAATTACCTTAAGAGGTTGTGATGCAAACTTGCGTTAGGCCCTTCATATTATCGCTGTTTATCAGCCTTTCTCTATTGGGCGTTAGCCCCACTGCGTCAGCTAATTCTATTCCCGAACCGGTGCTTGATTATATTCCACAAGCCAAAGTACAGGGTGAGGGGCGGTTACGCGTGCTGTTTTGGCAGGTGTATGATGCCGTGCTCTATGTTCCAGAGACGGGTTATCAAGCAGATGGTACCTACGCATTGTCGCTGACGTATTTGATGGATTTTGAGGGCGCCGAAATTGCAAAACGCAGCCGCAGTGAGATAGCCGACCAAGGGTTTAACGATGATACACTACTTGATCTGTGGGAGGTGCAAATGCGCGATGTGTTTCCCAACGTCAAAGAGGGCGATACCATCATTGGTGTGCGTGACAGCGATGGGCACGCGCGGTTTTACCATAACGGCGCAGCCATCGGCTCGCTCAAAGACAATCAGTTCAGCAATGCGTTTTTTGGCATTTGGCTCTCACCTAACACGTCAGAACCCAAACTACGTAAAAAACTATTAGGGAGTCCTTCATGATAATTCGTTTGGTGTGTATTGCATTGCTATCCATCAGCATTAGCGCCTGTGGCGTATCGATTAAAGGGCAAGATTATGTCGGTAAAGCGCCTGAATTTTCACTGACGGATTTTTTTGTCGGTGAGGTCACGGCTTGGGGGATTGTACAAAACCGCTCTGGTGAGGTGGTGCAGCGCTTTATTGTAGATATCGATGGGTCGATGGATGGCGATGTGTTGGTCTTGGATGAAACGTTCAAATACATCGTCGGTGAAGGACCTACAACCCGTGTGTGGCGCTTAACCCCGCAGCCTGATGGCACCTATATTGGCAGTGCCGGCGATATCAACGGCACTGCGGTTGGTGTAGCGCACGGTAATGCCTTTAATTTTGTCTACGAGATGGATTTGACCGTGGATGGTTCCACCTACACAGTGGGATTTGACGATTGGTTTTTTGCTATGGACGATGACACCTTGATGAATCGCTCATACATCAAAAAATTTGGCCTAGTTGTCGCCGAAGTCACTATCTTTATGCAGCGTCAAGACGACTAAGATCAGCTGCGATATAGGGTTTTGATAATGTGATAACCAAACTTGGTTTTAATTGGCCCGTGCAGTTCAAGCACGGGTTTTTTAAACACCACATCATCGAATTGTTTGACCATTTGACCACGGCGAAACTCGCCTAAATTGCCACCGTCTTTTTTACCCGAAGGACAGAGTGAATGTTTTTTGGCCAATTGCGCAAAATTTTTGCCCTGCTTGAGCTGTTTGAGAATAGACTCTGCTTCGGCTTGTGTTTTAACTAAAATGTGGACGGCACAGGCGCGGCTCATATTTCACTCCCTCCCATGCTGTCTGCCAAATCGTCGAGTTTGGCGCAGGTATAATCAAAGCCCTTACCGTCGTGTTCATAGCTGACCAAGACACTTAGATCAGAGCGATAAAACTTGGCTATCACCGGTGCTTCAGACCATGGTGTGAGGGTATTGAGAAAGCGCGTTGCATCTTGGGCATGATTAAATTGGTATTTGATTTCGTAAATCATCGGTCCTCAACCACTATAGCATAACTGCTAATCACACAATTATGCGTGCGCCATAATCTCTTGATATAGCGCCACAAGTTGCTCGCTGACTTTGTGCTTGGGGTGTCCGTAGACAATCGGCGTTTGCTCGGCGTGTGATTCTTTGACTTTGATAGAGGAGTTTATTTTATTGCTAAACAAAGGTAAACCCTGCTCCTCAAGTTGCGCGATAAGTTTTTTGGGATAATTAGCTTGCGCGTTGAATTGATTGATAATGATGCCGCCAAATTGCAGGTCGGGATTGTGATCCGCTTTGATTTCCATGACATTGTCTAATAACCGCGTGACTGCCTGCACCGAAAAGTCGTCACAATCCACAGGCACGACAAATCCATCCGCAGCAATCAAAGCCGCTTTGGTGTAAAAATTGAAGTTCGGCGCGGTATCGATCCACATATCGTCAAACGTCTCGTCAAGGCTCTCGAGCGTTTCGCGCAGCTTAAACATTTTATAACGCGATTCTAACTCGCGCTCGATATCGGCAAGCGCTTGTGCTGAGGGCATCACATTGAGGTTTTCAATAATCGAAGGGTGGACAAAATCCATTGGGCTCTTTTTGTCGCCAAACCAGCCCACCACTTGCTTAAACATATCCGCCACTGTTAACGTATCAGTATCGATTGGCGTGCCGGCATAAAAGGTCGAATTACCTTGTGCATCTAAGTCCACGAGCAAAGACGTGCGCCCCTGCATCGCGCCAACTGTCGCTAGGTTTGCGCAAAGTGTCGATTTGCCCACCCCGCCTTTTTGATTAAATACGACCCATTTCATAGCGCGTCCTCAGATTGATATTGTTGTTATATGCCGATGTAGAATGTTGATGCTTAAACAGATCTTTATAAGATACAATATGTTTACACTAATACATTTACGATAAGTGAATACGTTTATGATAAGTAGATGGCGCGTCAAAGTGTCATACAAGTGTTGAATGTTTACTATAAAGTGTGATGATATGAAGACTAGGACTTTGTAAAAGGCAAAAAGGAGCTAGCGTATGCAAATTTGGGTAGATGCGGACGCCTGTCCGGTCCCAATTAAAGAGATTATTTTTAAGGCCGCCGACCGCACGCAGGTCTACACCACCTTAATTGCGAACCACTATATCAAAGTGCCTCCCTCCAAAGTGATTCAATCCGTGGTGGTCGAGAGTGGCTTTGATGTCGCGGATAACGAAATTGTGCAGCGTTGTGCTGCAGGGGATTTAGTGGTAACTAGCGATATTCCGCTGGCTGATGAAGTGATCAGCAAAGGGGCGTATGCCTTGAGTCCGCGCGGTGAACTGCACACCAAAGAAAATATCAAGTCGCGTTTAAATATTCGTGATTTTATGGACACCATGCGTGCCTCTGGGGTGCAAACCGGGGGACCACCTCCGCTGAGTCAGCAAGACCGACAGGCGTTTGCCAATCATTTGGATCGGATATTGGCAAAACGCTCGCAAAATAAGAATAATTAAAAAAGGAACCTAACATGACAGTACTTAAAATCACCAGCAGCATCTTGGCCATGTGGCTCAGTGTGTGCTTGGTAGCGCATGCCAAACAACCTGAAGATTTTGCGCAAGGTCGAGTGATGCAGGCCATGCCGCCGATTTTGAGTTTTGAGGAGCGCGTTACCCCCATTAATAAGATGTTGCAAGCGCGCTTGGATAACTTGCTGCCGCAGTTGATGGCAGAGCAAGATATAGATATGTGGCTAGTGATCAATCGTGAGTATGGTGAAGATCGCTTGTTTTATTCACTAGTGCCGCAACCAACTTTTGCCGCACGACGCACGACGTTATTGGTGTTTCACAAAAAACCAGATGGCGTAGAACGTTTTAGTGTGAGTCGCTACCCCATTGGGGACTTGTATCCGACCGTATGGCAAGGCGGCACCAATGCGCAGCAGTGGCAGCGCCTGGCACAAGTCATTGCCGAGCGCGATCCTAAGCGCATCGGGATCAATCTCAGTCGTGACTGGGCGATGGCCGATGGTTTAAGTGCAGGTTTGGAGCAAACGCTGCGCGAGGCGTTACCGGCTAAGTACGCGGCACGCTTGGTGAGTGCTGAGGCACTGGCCCTGCGCTGGTTGGAAACCCGTTTACCAATTGAGCGAGCAGCGTATGAAACCGCGGTCACAATCGCGCGTACAGTAATTAGTGAAGCTTTTTCTAATCGCGTGATCACCCCAGGCAAAACGACGACGGATGAAGTCGCATGGTACCTGCGTCAGCGCTTTGAAGATTTGCAGGTACGCCCGTGGTTTCAACCCTATGTCAACATTCAGCGACGCGGTGATGCTACTACCAAAGACGATGTGTTTATGGGGCAGTATGGTCGGGTGATCCAGCGCGGTGACGTGATCCATACCGATGTCGGAATTTGTTATCTGACTTTGTGTACCGACACCCAAGAAATGGGCTATATTCTCAACGTAGGTGAGACCCAAGCACCCGAAGGTTTGCAGGCAGCGCTGGCAATAGGCAATCGCTGGCAAGACCTGCTCACTACCGAGTTCAAAACCGGACGCACGGGCAATGAAATCTTATCAGCAGCGCAACAAGCCAGCGCCCAAGCCGGCATTCACAGCGCCATTTATACCCATCCCATTGGCTTTGTTGGGCATGCCACGGGTCCTACAATTGGCATGTGGGATAATCAAGGGCCGACTCCGATTAAAGGTGATTATCCGCTCTATGCCAACACAGCCTATGCTATTGAGGGTAATATTGTTACTACGCTGGCTGAGTGGGATGGGCAATGGATCCAAATTAAACTGGAACAAAGCGCTTTGTTCGATGGTGAGCGTGTGATTTATCTCGCTGGACGTCAGACCCAATGGCACCTGATTGAATGAACCAAGAACAGAATAAATAAAAAAGCATTAAGGAAAGAAACGACATGACCAAAACAATCTTAATCACAGGTGTCTGTGTGGGCCTATTAGCGGCCTGCAAACCGGCACCTGATGCGTCACAGACAGCGAACTCTAGCCCCACACAACAGGATGATATTCTCGTGGTAGCCAAACATACTGACCCTAATATGACTTATCCACATGCGTTCGAACGCATTCCCGAACTTGCCATACCTGCACCTATCGCCAAGCGCGAGGATACCCAGGTAGAAATGCATGGCATGACCGTCCCAGATCCTTACGCGTGGCTGAGAGATCAGGACTACCCCGAGGTGAATGATGAGCCAGTGCTGGATTATGTCAAAGCAGAAAATGCGTATTTTCAAAGCTTTAAAGCACAGCAGCAGCCGTTGATTGATACGTTATTTGAAGAGTTTAAGAGCCGCGTCGATCCCAATGATGCCTCAGTGCCGGTGGCGTATAACGGCTACGAATACTGGAGTGAATACCAAGAGGGCAGTGAGTATCGCGTGATTATGCGCCGCAGCCTCAAAGACGGTGGCGAACAGGTGCTGTTAGACTTGCCCAAAATGGCGCAAGCACATGATTACTTTGTGCTAGGTGACTATGATATTAGCCAGGATAATCAGCTGATTGCTTATACCATTAATACGTCAGGTGATGAACGCTATGACCTGTTCGTCAAAGATTTACGCACCGGTAAAGTCGATGAAACAGTGATCAAAGGCGTGCGCGAGTCAGTGACATTCACCGCTGATGGCAAAGGCGTGGTCTACGATAACCTGCACCCGGAGCGTTGGTACACCACCTCAGTCAATCTGCATGTGCGCGGAACATCCCCAGAAGAAGATCGGATCTTGATGCAGGAAGATGACGATGGCTTTTTTATGGGGCATTACGCCAGCTCTGACAAAAAGTTTGTGTTTATTGTGTCTAATCGCGCCGAAATCAGTGAGATCCATTTTTTGCCACTAGACAATATCACTGAGTCCCCAACCCAGTTAGTGTCGCGGGAACAAGGGTTTCGCGCCCATGCGGACCACGCCAAAGACGCCTTCTATATCTTGGCCAACGACACACACGTCAATTCTCGCGTTGCCAAAGTATCAACAGGCGTACCTAGCTATCAAGAGTGGGAGACAGTGTTGCAAGGCGACGATAGCTTATACCTCACGGGCATGCAGCTGTTTGATAAGGGCATGGCGGTCGAGCTGAGCCGTGACGGCTTACAAGCGATTCAATTTATTCCCGATTACGATGTGAATAATGCACGAGATGTGGCTTTTTCTGAAGACGTATTTAGCGCAGGGCTGGGCAATAATCGCGATTATTATGCCGATGAAATGCGCGTATCGTATGAGTCCATGATCACGCCCAACACTTTGTTTGCGGTTAAATTTGCTGATTTGAGCAAACGCGTGCTCAAGGAAAAACACATCCCAGCGGGCTACAATGCCAATGATTATGTCACTGAGCGTTTGTATGCACCGGCGCGCGACGGAGCCCGAGTGCCTATTTCGATCGTGTATCGCAAAGGGTATCAAAAAGACGGCAAAGCGCCACTGTTCTTATACGCCTATGGCGCCTACGGTTACGGCATGTCACCGTCGTTTTCAACCAGTCGTTTAAGTTTGCTAGAAAGCGGCTTTGCCTATGCCAATGCGCACACCCGTGGTGGTGATGAAAAGGGCTTACAGTGGTATGTCGATGGCAAGCTAAAGCAGCGCCAAAACGCCTTTAATGACTTTATTGACGTCGCGCACTACCTGATTGACCAAAACTATGTGCAAGCAGGCAATATCTCGACAATGGGACGCAGTGCCGGTGGTAAGATGATGGGCGCGGTAGTAACCCAAGCACCGAATTTGTGGCGCTCAGTAGTGCTGGGCGTGCCCTTTGTTGATGTGCTCAATACTATGTTGGATGAAACTCTGCCGCTGACGCCACCCGAGTGGGAGGAGTGGGGTAACCCGATCACCGACAAAGATGCATTTATTCGCATCCTTGATTACTCGCCATACGACAACATCGAAGCGCGTGAGTATCCGCCTATGCTGGTGACCGGCGGGCTATACGATCCGCGCGTGACCTATTGGGAGCCGGCTAAATGGACGGCGCAGATGCGCGCCACTAAGACCGACAACAACCTGCTCATGATGCGCATGAACATGTCAGCTGGGCACTTCTCTAACTCTGGTCGCTATGCGCGCTTGCTAGATGATGCCGAAGAGTACGCCTTTGTTTTGGCGGCACACGGCATTACGATGTAGTCATTATAAGGTCAGATAATCGTAGTGTTTATCTGGCTTGTAGTGGAAGCTCCGTTTGGGATTGTACGGCGTAAAGTTTAAGTATTTGCCTTCTTTGCAAATCTCTTGGATTTTACGCCAATATTCTGCGGTCATGATTTCGCCGTGAAGCTCTTTGAGAATGTCTTTGTGGACTTTGCGGCCGATAATAAAATGCTCAAACTGCTGAGGAAACACGTCATTAGGCGCGACCGAGAGAGTATCGAGCACATAGGGATCGTCAGTCACGGGTAAGTCGCGAAAGTTGCGCTCATCCATGTAACAAATTTCATCATAATCATAAAAGATCACGCGGCCATGTCCCGTGATTCCGAAGTTTTTGTGCAGCATATCGCCTGGGAAAATATTGGTCAGAGCGATTTGTTTGATGCACAAGCCTAACTCATCTATCGCATTACGGATTTTTTCCGGGTCAGTTTCTTGATTGAGGTAGAGGTTTAATGGCGTCATTTTGCGCTCAATGTACAGATGCGTGATCGTGAGCTTATTACCTTCAATAATGAGGCTTGAGGCGCAGGTTTCTTGTAAATATGCTAACAGCTCGGCATCAATGCGATCCAAATCAAAACTAAAATTCACATATTCATGCGTATCTGCCATGCGGCCAACGCGGTCGGACATTTTGACTAGGTTATAGCGGTTTTTGACATAGTCGCGCGTGATTTTTTTACTCTCCGCAAATTCATCCTTAATCACCTTAAAGACAATGCCGTAACTGGGGAGGTGGAAAACCGTCATGACCAAGCCCTTGATCCCCGGCGCGAGTTCAAATTTGTCATCAGTCTGAGCCAGGTGGGTGAGATAGTTGCGGTAAAATTCGGTTTTGCCGTGTTTGTAATAGCCCATCGACATGTACAGCTCAAACATTTTTTTGTTGGGCAACAGCTCGCCCAAGAAGGCAACTAGCTCAGCAGGGTGTTGGGTATCCACCATAAAATAGGAGCGGGCAAAGCCAAAAATCACGCTCAGATCCGTGCGCTCAGTCAATAACGCATCGACATAGATATGATGATCTGCATTAATGCGCAGGGCAATCACAAAGGGCAGGGTTTGGTCAGGCATACAGATGCGGCCAATGATATAGGCCGCTTTACCCCGATAAAAGACCGGTTTGAGCATCTCCATCGTATGCACCGATGCGAGCTGTTCGTTGGTCAAAACCTCCCGCAGGCCGCGTTCGAGGTTTTGTAAATCGCGCTCGCGCATCGCAAAAGGGGCGTTGAAGGTATAGATACGAAACAGCTCTTCATACATCTCGCGCACGGTGCAGTCAACGTTAAAACTGTTGATCACCTGCAAGCGGTCAGGGCCGGGTAAATAACAGCGGGTTGGTGTGATAAACATGACGTCGTTGTCGATTTTTCCATGCTTAAAAATCCGCCCTATGACAGAGTTATAAAAGGTTTCAGCCAATTCAAACTGAGGGTGGCTAGCGAGTAATTTGGCGTAGTTTTGCTTCATCTCCACCCAAAACTCATGGCTTTCGGCGTGGGGCTGCAAATGCTGATAGATCTCGGTGACTACCTCGTTGAGGCTTTGTTTATAGATGGTGATCCGCTCTTTAATTGCTTGTTGCGATGCCGCCCACTGGCGCTGTTCAAAACGCTCTTGTGCCCCTTTCGTGATCCGCGAGTACCAACGATAGCTTTTGTCAAAACCACTTAAAATTTGATAAGCAACTTTTTGTGAGCGTTCCATGAGGCATCCTATTTGATTAGTCGGGTTTAGTGTCGTTGATCAGCAAACAAAGCTCACTTAGACCATAGTCTTGTTGGGGCACGAAGCGCTGTTTATCAATCAGTGCCCATGCTAAGGTGACGCTCAATGATTAGATATTATGATTAAGAATGCGCGCTGGGGTCAATCTCAAATAAAACATTGACTTTTAGACGTCTATACGGATAATTGAGCCATGAAAATAATACTAAAAAGCACCACCGACATGATGATTATTACCACCCCAAGTGGGGCGGACGTTGGTTAGTGCACGACACAAATCTACAGAAGCCCGCAACCACTGCGGGCTTTTTTGTTTTTAGGCATCAGGAAAGCACAGGGTCACAGGAGCATACATGAAAGTTTTAAAATTTGGCGGTTCGTCATTAGCAGATGCAGAGCGTTATTTGGGCGTTGCTAAGATCGTCACCGAGTATCACCAGGACACCGGTGCTGCCGCCGTCTTATCCGCCCCTAAAGGGGTGACCAATGCGCTCTCTTTGTTGATTGAGCAAGCCTCTTCAGGCCAAGATTTTTCCGAGTTATACGCGAAGCTCGATATGACCCTTAACGGTATTGCTAAGGATTTATCTACTCAGGTAGAGGGTTTCGCCCTAGCACCGTTGCAAGACTTTATTCAAACCACACTGACCACCTTGGATGAGAAACTTCGCGGTATGGCATTACTTGGCTGTGCCCCAGATAACACGGCAGCTGAATTGCTCAGTATGGGCGAATACGTGTCGGTCAATATTCTTAAAGCGATATTTAGCGCACGTGGCGTCGTCGCTGAGATTGTCGATCCGGCTGAGCGCATCTTGGCTCACGGCCCGTATTTAGATGCTCTTGCTAATGTTGCTGAATCAAAAGCGCGCTTTAGCGATGTCGACAACTCTGGCAACACCTTGCTGATCATGCCCGGTTTTGTGGCCGTTAATGACGAAGGTGAAAAAGTCACTCTAGGTCGCAATGGGTCTGATTATTCCGCAGCGATTTTGGCCGCGTGTATTGATGCTGAGGTGTGTGAGATTTGGACCGATGTCGATGGTGTATATAACGCTGATCCGCGTCAGGTCGAAAACGCCGTGCTCATGGATAAGCTGACGTATGAAGAAGCTATGGAGCTTTCGTACTTTGGCGCCAAAGTCTTGCATCCTAAAACCATTGGCCCGATCGCGCAACATCACATTCCATGCTTGATCAAAAACACGCTGAATCCGAGCGCACCAGGAACCTTGATCTCGAATGAAAAGAGTGAGAAGTGGACCAATGTGAAGGGCATTTCGCATCTAGACGATGTGGTGATGCTCAACATTGCCGGTCCGGGTATGAAGGGTATGGTCGGCATGGCCACGCGAATTTTTGACTGCATGGCCAATGCCAATATATCCATCACGCTGATTACGCAGTCTTCATCAGAATACAGCATCAGCTTTTGTATTGCCCAAAAAGACCAGAGCAAGGCGTTAGATATCCTGCACGATGAATTTGCACTAGAGCTGCATAATAAATTGCTCGAGCCAATTGATGTCAAAGACAACTTAGCGATCGTGACGCTAGTCGGCGATGGCATGAAGCGCAGCAAAGGCATGGCGGCGCGGTTCTTCCAAGCTCTTGCACAAGCTCGCATCAATAACATCGCGATTGCGCAAGGCTCATCGGAACGTTCAATTTCAACAGTGATTGATGCGGATAAGGCCAAAAAAGCCATTAAGGTCGTGCACCAAAACTTTTTTGGACGTCAGCACTTTATCGACGTGTTCTTGATCGGCTGTGGCACTGTCGGTGCTGAACTGGTGCGTCAAATGGCAAAACAGCAAGCGGTGTTGGCCGAGAAATCAATTCGTCTACGCGTCTATGGCATCGCTAATTCACGCCATATCTTGTTTGATAATAACGGCATCGATATTCAAAATGAAGCCGCGTGGCGTGATGCGCTCGCTACCCGTGGCGTGCACTATGGCTTAAAAGAACTCAAGCAATTTGTCGTCGATAACAGCTTGACCAATCCAGTATTCGTTGATTGCACATCGGCACAATCGGTGGCTGATCAATATGTCGATATTTTGGAAGCGGGCTTTCATGTCGTCACGCCAAACAAAAAAGCCAACACCGGCTCAACGCAATACTATGCCGATTTGAAGGCTGCGGCGCTGTCGCAAAAGCGTCAGTATCTTTATGAAACTACTGTCGGAGCAGGTTTGCCAGTTATTGATAACTTGCAGAAGCTATTTAACGCAGGCGATGAACTGCATAGCTTTGAGGGCATTTTATCAGGCTCACTCTCTTACGTGTTTGGTAAGCTTGAAGAGGGACTGTCGCTGTCAGCTGCCACTGGCGTAGCCAAAGAAAACGGCTTTACCGAACCCGATCCACGCGATGATTTAAGCGGCATGGATGTGGCGCGTAAGCTTCTAATTATGGCGCGTGAGGCAGGCTTGACGCTGGAGCTCAGTGATATCGCGATTGAGTCGGTATTGCCAGCAGATTTTGACGCATCAGGCGACATTGATACCTTTATGGCTAACTTACCCAAGGCCGATTCGCATTACGCCGAACTGGTTGCCAAGGCACAAGCCAATGGTCAAGTACTACGTTATGTGGGCAGCATTAGTCCAGATGGACGTTGCGCGGTGAAAATCCAAGCAGTCAGCCCGCAGCATCCGCTTGCCGCGATTAAAGATGGTGAAAACGCACTGGCGATTTCGTCTGAATATTACAGCCCGATCCCGTATGTGATCCGCGGTTATGGCGCAGGTGCCACAGTGACTGCGGCAGGTGTCTTTGCAGATATCCTGCGTACCCAAGCGTGGAAGCAAGAGCTATGAGTCTAGTATGATGAAAATAACTGCTTATGCCCCGGCGTCCATCGGCAATGTTAGCGTTGGCTTTGATGTGCTTGGTGCTGCCCTTGCACCGATTGATGGTACCTTATTGGGTGACAAAGTCTCGGTCACTCCAAGTGAGGCGTATGCACTCACCGTATCCGGGCGTTTTGCTGATCGTTTACCGGCTGGCGCTGACAATAACATCGTTACCCAATGCTATACATT
>CAZLGJ010000056.1:0-4237 GCA_964559075.1 uncultured Glaciecola sp. | reverse complement strand
GATCGACGGCCGCCAAAGGCGCTCGCCTTTGCAGCACGACTTGGCAACTCAGCCACTTGCGCTGCATTTGGATAAAACACTGCCAATCGGTAGCGGCTTAGGCTCCTCAGCAAGCTCGATTGTGGCCGCGTTTTACGCGTTAAATGCGTTTTATGACAAGCCCTTTGACGACAACGAACTGTTATTTATGATGGGAGAATGTGAAGGTCAAATCAGCGGCGATGTGCACTATGATAATGTCGCTCCGGCGCTATTCGGTGGCATGACCTTGATGACCGGACTTGATGCGCCTATCTGCGAATTGGTGCCAACTTTCAAAGACTGGTATTGGGTATCCTGTTATAGCGGGATCAGCGTGTCGACCTCGCAGGCGCGTCAGCTGTTACCCAAACAATGGGATACTGCAACAACGCTGACTTTTGGTCGCCAGCTAGCGACGTTTATTCACGCCTCACATACCCAAAACGCGACGCTTGCAGCTGCGGTGTTTCACGATGTCATTGCCGAGCCGTACCGCAAAGTATTATTGCCGCATTTTGCAGAAACGAAGGCGTTTGCCCTTGAGCAAGGCGCACTAGGGTTTGGCATTTCAGGCTCCGGACCGACCGTATTTGCCGCTTGTGCAGATTTGGCCACGGCACAAAAGATTGCCGAATACTGCCAAACTCACTATATTCAAAATAACGATGGTTTTTGCCATATTTGCCGCATTGATGATGCCGGCACTCGTACGATTTAATTAAGGTTTTTGCTAATGCATTTAGTCAATCTAAAAGACAATACTCAACAAGTTAACTTCCAACAAGCGGTACTAACCGGCTTGGGTCGCAATCAAGGGTTATTCTTTGTTGAGCAAATTACCCCATTAGCGGATATCGACGCGCTGCTGAACCTGTCTTTAGTCGAGCGCAGTAAAGCGATTTTGGGTCATTTGCTCGGGGATGAGTTCAGTGCTGAAGAGGTCGGTGAACTGGTAACGAATGCGTTTACCTTTCCTGCACCAGTGGCGCAAGTGGATGCCAATACCTATTGTTTAGAGCTATTCCACGGGCCGACGCTTGCGTTCAAAGACTTTGGCGGTCGCTTTATGGCGCAGTGCCTAGCTAAGATAGCTAAAGGCGCGCCAGTGACGATTTTGACCGCAACCTCTGGTGATACAGGCGCGGCAGTCGCGCACGCGTTTCACGGGCTTGAAAACGTCAATGTCGTGATCTTGTTCCCCAAAGGCAAAATCAGCCCACTACAAGAAAAGTTATTTACCACGCTTGGTGACAATATTCATACGGTTGCTATTGACGGTGACTTTGATGCTTGTCAGGCGATGGTTAAACAGGCATTTGACGATGAGCAAATGCGCAATGAGCTGCATTTGAATTCAGCTAACTCGATTAATATCAGTCGCTTGCTTGCCCAGGTCTGTTATTACTTTGAAGCTTTCGCGCAATTACCAGCAGAGCAGCGCAATGAGCTTGTCGTTGCCGTGCCTAGTGGTAACTTTGGCAACTTGACTGCGGGGATGATTGCCAAAGCCCTTGGCCTGCCAATTAAGCGTTTTGTGGCGGCGACGAACCTCAACGACACCGTACCGCGTTATTTGCAATCAGGGCAATGGGATCCAAAATCTACCGTTGCCACCATCTCGAATGCGATGGATGTTGCACAACCGAACAACTGGCCGCGCATAGAAGCCATGTTTGAAAAAGGGATCCTAAATAAAGACATTCTGGCTGGTGTTGGCGTGGATGAAGAATATACCCAAGTCGCCATGAAACAACTTCAGGCATTAGGCTATACCAGTGAGCCGCACGCCGCAGTAGCCTATCGTGCGTTGCACAATAGCCTAGAGGAAGGCGAAATTGGTTTGTTCTTAGGCACCGCCCATCCTGCCAAATTTAAAGAGTCAGTAGAAAATATTTTGGGTGAACCCCTTGCGCTGCCTAAGCCCCTAGCCGATGTTGCTGGAAAACCTTCTTTGGCAGTAGATAAACCAGCAGACTACGCTACAATTAAACAGCATATGTTTGATTTATTGGCAAAATAAGCCAACAAGAGAGGCACAATGACTAAAGGCTGGGTGGATTTTATTACCTCACAGCAGGAAGCAACGTATTATAAGGATATACAAGCTCAACTCACCGCTCGCCGTCAACAAGGCGAGCAGATCTACCCAGCACCAGATGACGTTCTGCGGGCTTTTTCGCTGTCCTCATTGTCGAATGTAAAAGTGGTGATCCTCGGTCAAGATCCCTATCACGGACCTGATCAGGCGCATGGCTTGGCATTTTCGGTGGCGGATGGGGTGTCAATACCGCCATCGCTGAGCAATATATTCAAAGAATTGACTCACAACTTTGCCGATTATCAGCCGCCCATGCATGGCGATTTAAGCCACTGGGCGGAGCAGGGCGTAATGTTGCTCAACACTGTGTTAACCGTCACGGCTGGTCAAGCCAATTCTCATAGCGAACTGGGCTGGCAAACGTTTACACACGCTGCAATAGCGCACATCAATAGCCAATGTGAACATGTCGTGTTTATGCTGTGGGGTGCACAGGCTCAGAAGCTTGCGACCCTTGTCGATAGCAAAAAACATTGTATCTTACGCGCACCACATCCATCTCCACTGTCTGCTCACCGCGGCTTTTTTGGCTGCAAACATTTCGCCCTAGCCAATCAATGGTTAGTGCAAAAAGGGCGCGAACCAATCAAATGGTAAATACAAAGACCAATAAACAAAAACGGCCGCATCATTGATGCAGCCGCTGTGGGTTATTCTTCTTCGTCTTCCAAATCGTAATTGAATTCGTAGGCCTCAAGCTCTTTAGCAAGAGCTTTATCTGCTTTGAGCGCTTCGATCTCGCGCCACTTGCGTTTGACACGCTTACTGCGTCGCTTAGTCGGGGCTTCATTTTTGTAAAAAATTACATCTTCAAACACGCTCGCGTCCATGTGCATATCATCCGTTTCTAGATTGAATTGTCTATCCATTGTATCTGCTCCTATTCGAAAAACGAGAGGTAAAAACCTTTCGCCAACGATAATCCTTGAGTGTGACACTTCTGTGATAACAACATGACAATTTGGGGTACAAATATCACGTCACAATTTGAGTATATGATAATTGATACGCTAAGTGCAGGAAAAAATGTAGATAAATCGGCTATATTGATAGCGATCAATATAACCGATATTTATAAATGGCTAATTAGCCTCGGTAAATGCTCGGATCAAGGCAGCTGTAGAGCAGTCTACGCCATTGGTATCAGTGCGTCCCTCAAGCGCGGCTAGCACTTGATTGCCAAGCACTTTCCCTAGTTCCACTCCCCACTGGTCAAAGCTGTTGAGATCCCAAATGACGCCTTGTACAAATACTTTATGCTCATATAGAGCCACAAGGGCGCCTAAATTGTAAGGGGTTAGCTCATCACACAGAAGCGTGTTTGAGGGTTTGTCACCTGGCATGACCTTGTGCGCGGCTAGCTGCTCGCGATTATCCACATCAGGCGCAATATCAGCTAAACACTCTTTTAAGGTTTTGCCCTGCATCAGTGCCTGACTTTGACCAAAGCAGTTAGCTGCAAGCATATTGTGATGTGTTTGCTGCTGGTTGGGGACGCGCAGCGGCAAGATAAAGTCAGCCGGCACCACGGTGTTGCTTTGGTGGATCAGCTGATGGAATGAATGCTGGCCGTTGGTGCCCTCAGAGCCAAAGATAATCGGGCCTGTGGCACACTCAAGGACATCGCCATTGAACGCATTACGCTTGCCGTTGGACTCCATGTCCAGCTGCTGTACATAAGCAGGGAAACCTCGTAAATAGTGATAGTAGGGCAGCAACACATGCGCTTGGGCGTCGTGGAAATTGCGATACCAGACCCCGAGCATGGCCATAATGACCGGCATATTTTGCTCAAGTGGCGCCTCGACAAAATGTCGGTCCATTGCAAACGCGCCTTCCAGCAGCGCTTTAAAATTAACAAAGCCAATCGCCAGCGCAATAGGTAAACCAATCGCAGACCATAACGAATAGCGACCGCCTACCCAATCATTCATTGGAAAGACCATCTCAGGCGCCATGCCGAACTCGACTGCAGCAGCTACGTTTGATGAGACTGCGGCAAAATGAGTGGCAATGGCTGCTTGCGGTGCACCTGATGCCAAAAACCACTCTTTGGCGGTAAGGGTGTTTTGCAGCGTCTCTTGGGTCGAGAATGACTTCGATGACATGACCACCAGG
>CAZLGJ010000055.1:0-17524 GCA_964559075.1 uncultured Glaciecola sp. | reverse complement strand
CGAATATTTATTCCGGTTTGCAGGAGATGCAGTTATGGGTCAGAAAAAGCAGGATACAGAGGTCGATCTAATCTCAACAAAAGACGTTGAGGACCAATATGATGCCTCCAATTCGTCCACTGATGATGAAGATTTTAATTTATACGCAGATAGCGACAGTGACGCCTTCGACGACGTTAACATCACTGACGATGTCCAAAAAAATCTCGATGCAACCCAGCTTTACTTAGGCGAGATTGGTTTTTCACCACTGCTCAGTGCCGAAGAAGAAGTGCTTTATGCACGTAAAGCATTGCAAGGTGATATGCAGGCTCGCGAGCGCATGATTGTCAGCAACTTGCGTTTAGTCGTCAAGATTGCCCGGCGCTACAACAATCGCGGACTGGCTTTGTTAGATCTGATTGAAGAAGGCAATTTGGGCCT
This sequence comes from uncultured Glaciecola sp., assembly GCA_964559075.1. GTDB lineage: Bacteria > Pseudomonadota > Gammaproteobacteria > Enterobacterales > Alteromonadaceae > Opacimonas. The sequence goes on along the minus strand of CAZLGJ010000055.1, from coordinate 17,101 downwards.
GATCCGCGCGGTCGAAAAGTTCGATCCTGAACGCGGCTTTCGTTTCTCGACCTATGCAACCTGGTGGATCCGTCAAACCATCGAACGCGCGATCATGAACCAAACGCGCACTATCCGCCTGCCGATTCACGTCGTCAAAGAACTCAACGTGTATTTGCGCACGGCCCGTCAGCTGTCCCAAGAGCTGGATCACGAACCAACTGCAGAAGATATCGCCAAAGCCCTTGATCAGGACGTCGAAACGGTGTCCAAGATGCTCAAACTCAATGAGCGCATCTCATCCGTTGACACACCGGTCAACCATGATGGCGAAAATAAGGGCATGCTTGATGTCATTGCCGATGAAAATAACATTGGCCCTGAAACAGAAGTACAAGATACCGACATGAAACAAAGCATTGTACGCTGGCTCAAAGACCTCAATCCAAAACACCGCGAAGTCCTCGCACGTCGCTTTGGCTTGCTTGGCTATGAGCCTTCCACACTTGAAGATGTCGGCAGTGAAATTGGCTTAACTCGCGAACGCGTCCGCCAAATCCAAGTTGAAGCACTGCGCCGTCTGCGCGATGTGCTCGGTCAACAAGGTCTTAACCTCGAATCGCTATTCAAAGAAGCGCGTGATTAAACCGTTTTTCTAATGAACAGCCCATCAAATGATGGGCTTTTTTATTCGCTATTTACCTGAACCACCCATGCAGTTAGGTGAATCTGGAGCCTGTGCAGTACTAGCCCACTTTTCTGGCGCGTAAGTGTGAATGGCTAAAGCGTGAATGTGTTCTGCAAGTTCTTCTGCTAACACCTCATTAACCATGCGGTGACAAGGCAGTAAGCGCTTACCTTCAAAGGCATCACTGACCACCACCACTTTGAAATGACTCTCACTACCAGCCGGCACGTTATGCATGTGACTTTCGTTGATCACTTCTAGGTGACTCGGTGAGAACGCCTGGGTGAGTTTTTGTTGAATACGCTCTTGGATGATCACTATCTATTTTCCTCGGGATGAATCATGCGAAAAGTGAGATTGATTCTATCAGAGATACTGCGTTTGGTCTTGTTGATCCCATGTTGCCAATACTGCTGAGTATCGCCTGCCATCACCAAGAGACTACCATGTCCCAACGGTAGGCTGTGTTTTTGACCACTGTGCTTGTGCTTAAAAATAAATGCGCGCGGCTCTCCGAAGGTTAATGAGGCTATCACTGGTTGTGTCCCCAGCTCAGGCTCATCATCACTGTGCATACCCATGCTATCAGCTCCGTCACGGTACCAATTGGCCAGTACCGAATTAAACGAACAAGCCAGGTCTGACTGTAACTGTGCGCGCAGTTTTGCCAAACATGGGTGCCATTCAAGCGGCGTCATTGCTAACTGGGAGTATGTATAGGTCGCCTCGGGATCACCATACCAAGCCTGCAGGCGCGGAATTTTTACCTCACGACCAAAGACTTTGATATAATCTTGCGACCAGCAAAGCTCTGCTTTGAGCTGCTCGGCGATCAGAGTAGCCTGTGCTGAACCCAACCACTGCGGATAATACGTAACTTGTGCCTGCGCCATCGGCACATCAATAGGTTCAGCTGTAAATAACATGAATATTGCTCTAGTTAATAACGATAAATGACCTAAGGCGGCCGTTTTTTTATGCACATCCATTTTGAACATGCGTTTGGTGAGTTAACTCTGCGACGCTTTCCCAAGGGCGCACAGCACAAATCACTGCAAGCGTGGGATGCTACCGACAGCTATATGCTCAACACTATGTCCGAAGACATCCTGCCGCGTTTAGCCAAAGATAAACCGCTCAATATACTCATTGCCAATGACGATTTTGGGGCAATGTGTTGTGCCCTGACCCAACATTTGGCTGTTTCAGGATTTGAATACGCAATTTACAGCTGGTCGGATTCATTGATCAGCAAGCAAGCTGCACTGGCTAATCTTGCAGATAATGAACTGGATGATACCCACATTCATTGGTTAGACAGCTTGAGTTCCCCGCCTGTAGCTATCGATGTCGCCCTCATTAAACTGCCTAGAAGCATGCCATTTTTGGCAGACCAACTGCAGCGTTTGCGTCCACAGCTGCATAGCGATAGTATCGTCTTTGCCGGAGCCAAAATGCAAGCAGTAAGCAATAACGTGCAGGCGCTGTTTAGTCGCTACATTGGGGAAAATCGCACCGGCCTGGCGTGGAAAAAATCGCGTTTACTCAGCGCAACTGTGGCACCCACTACCGCAGAGCAGGCCAATCAGGAGACAGACGTCTTGCAGTGGGAGGTGCCTAAACTAGGGCTGACCATCAACAACTACCCCAACGTATTTGCACGCCAACACCTCGATATTGGCGCTCGCTTTATGTTGCGCCATCTGGAACCTTGTACGGGCAAGCATATTATTGATTTAGGCTGTGGCAACGGAGTCTTAGGCTGCGCTGTGTTGCAAGTCAACCCAGAGGCGCAAGTGACCTTTGTCGATGAGTCCCAACACGCCCTCGCTAGTGCGAGAGACACCGTTTCGCACAATTTTCCTGATAAACTTGAACAATGCGAATTTTGGCAAAATAACTGTTTGAGTTATTTTGGCAAGCGTCCGCCAGCTGACCTCATTTTGTGTAATCCGCCGTTTCACCAAAACAACACCATTACCGAACATATTGCCGTGCAAATGTTTCACGATGCTTATCTTGCACTTGCACCTGGCGGCGAGCTGCGCGTTGTCGCCAATCGTCATTTGACCTATGGCAAAGTGTTGAAAAAGCGCTTTGGTGGCTTTAAAGTAGTGGCCAATAGCGAAAAATTCACCATTTTATCGACATTTAAAAAGGGATAATAATGCGACATTCTTTTATCAAAGCTTGGCTGGCAGCTATGCTGTTTATGGCCTTTACTGCGCAGGCAGTCAACGTCAAAGACGGCTCCGAAATACAACCAGACAACTACTACCCTCGGGTCAAAATGGTCACCACGATGGGCGATTTTATTGTCGAGCTTGATCGTCGCAAAGCCCCAATCACGGTCAATAACTTTTTGCGTTATGCCGCTTTACGTAGCTATGAAGACACCATTTTTCATCGCATCGTGCCTGAATTTGTCGTGCAAGGTGGCGGCTACACGGAAGATTTTAAGGTTAAACCAACGCTTGATAAAATTTTTAACGAAAGTGGTAACGGCCTGACCAACGACTACTACACCATTGCCATGGCGCGAGAAACTGACCCGCACAGCGCAACGCGGCAGTTTTATGTTAACCTCAATGACAACGAATCACTCAACCCTGGTCGTAACTGGGGCTATACGGTATTTGGCTATGTCACTGAAGGCACTGACGTCATTGATGCGATGGGCGCAGTTGAAACAGAATACTCTGTGGGTCTGATGCAGCCCAATGTGCCGGTAAAGCCGATTATTTTACAAAAAGTTGAGATCTTGCCCGCGCAGTACTAATCCTTTATTGGTTATCAAGCGCTAAGCGAAACAGGGATAGTTCAACACCGCCATCAAAATGCGGCATTGCGTACACAAAGCCCAGGTCTGCAAGGATCCGCTGCGAAATAGTGTGGTCCGGGGTGGTAGTGGCATAGACGAAGCGTTCCCCTGTTGCGGTTAACCAGGCTAATGCTGCAGGAGCAACTTCGGCGAGGATCCGCTTGCCTCGATGCTCTGGGCATATCGCATAGCCTAGGTCGGGAAAGGCCAAGTTGCCGCGTAGCAAAAACCCACACAGTCCAAGCATAACATCATTATCAAGTGTGGTAATTGCCCATAGGCCAAAACTAAATTTTGCATAGCAAGGTATAATTTTGTCAGTGATATAAGCTTGTGCGGAACTTGTATCAACCACGCCACGATCACCAATAAAGCGCAGCCACTCGGCATCACTCACCAAGTCTAAAACGGCTTGAGAATCGCGTAAATCGACTTCTCGCAGGCGGTAATGCTGGGTTTGTAGAATTGTTTGGGCCATTGGCTACTCTTTATTCTAAAGACTGATTTTATTGTTTTTATTCGAAACGCACAAAAATTATACATATAATTACAAAATGAAATCTGCAAATCAATCTATACCACAACTTGCACCACTGCCGGATTTGGTCAAACAAACTGAGCGCTGTTTGCATTACATTGCCGAACGCAATAGCTACCAAGATCATGAATTATTGCTGCTGTTAGAGCTGTGCACTCACCTGCCTAGCAATGTGATTTACCGCTGCCCGCAAATCAAAGAAATCTTAGTGCTCAAAAACGATTACCGCATATTAGATGATAGCACGCGTATGGCTATCCCAGGATGGATCATGGAGGATTTGGCGCTTTTAGGTTATAAGACCCCGTCGGCGAATTAATTACAAGCTATTACTCGCAAAAGCTTGCACCTCACTAATATCTGTCGCACCACATGCTAACATCACCAAGCGATCCACCCCTAGCGCAACACCGCTACATTCTGGCAAGCCGCGCTCCAGTGCCTTTAAGAGTCGTGTGTCTGGAGCTATAAGCGGCAGGCCTAGATGACGACGTTTGGCGTTATCAGCCTCAAAGCGACGCTGTTGTTCTGCTGCGTCGGTTAACTCACCGTAGCCGTTGGCTAATTCCATACCGCGATAATACAGCTCAAACCGCGCCGCAGTGAGACCGTCTGGGTTAGGTTTAGCCAGTGCTGCTTGTGCTAACGGAAAATCTGTGACAAAGCAGGGGCGAATTTGTCCAATATGTGGCTCGACAGCCAAGGCAAAACACATCTGCAACAAATCGCTATCATCTTGCGTGGAAATATCAAAATGTGGCTGTGCCGGCATCGCAGCAATGATATCAGCGCGTTGAGCACGCCAAATATCAAGCCCCGTGTACTGTAAAAACGCCTCGTGATAAGTCAGCGACTCGGGTTGCGGGGCATCGAGCACAGTAGTGACCAAGCAGGCTATTTCGGCCATCAGTGCCTGCGGTGAAAAACCACAGCGATACCACTCTAGCATCAAAAACTCAGGGCTGTGTTGTGGGCCTGCAGCTTCATTGCGAAACGCTTTGCCTAGGTAATAACAATCGCCAATACCGTCGGCGAGTAAGCGTTTGAGGCCAAATTCAGGAGAGGTTTGTAAATGTAGCTCGGTATGTTGCCATTTTGTTGTGAAGTTACACAGATACGGGTCCGTCACGCCGTGATGGCTCAAACACGGCACATCGGCTTCCAGCACATCGCGCGCCATAAAAAAAGCTCGGATCTGCGATAAGATCTGAGCTTTTTTGCGCAAGTTGACCAGACGGTCAGACATTGCGAATTATTTTGACGCGCGCGATACGTATTCGCCGCTGCGCGTATCGACTTTGATCACTTCACCGGTTTGCACAAACAACGGCACGCGCACGACAGCACCGGTTGATAAGGTCGCTGGTTTGCCACCGGTACCGGCAGTGTCACCTTTGAGGCCCGGATCGGTTTCAGTGATTTCTAATTCGACAAAATTTGGCGGCGTAACGACGATGGGATTGCCGTTGAACAACGTGATAGTACAGTCGGTATTTTCGACTAACCACTTGGCGTTTTCACCAACTGCTTTGGCATCAGCAGCCACTTGTTCAAAGGTCTCATTGTTCATAAAGTGATAAAATTCACCGTCGTTGTACAAATAAGATAGGTCGGTATCAAGCACATCTGCACCGGGTACAGAGTCGCCAGATTTGAAGGTTTTTTCTAGCACTTTGCCAGAGATGAGCTTGCGGATCTTAACACGGTTAAACGCTTGGCCTTTACCTGGCTTGACGTATTCGTTTTCCAGAATATTACAAGGTTCATCATCGATCATGACCTTTAATCCTGCTTTAAATTCATTTGTGCTAAAATTCGCCATAATTCCTCTTTACTCAAATAGTCGACGGTTATTTCGTGCATTATATACACAAAAAAGTCATTACTGTAGAGCCTCATTGGCAAAAAGAATTGGCCAGCGCCTTTACCGACCCGCTTAACTTGTTGGAATACCTAGGGTTAGATGCCAATTTGTACCGTGAAGACGCCACTGCCCGTTCGTTATTCGCCATGCGCGTGCCGCGTTTTTTTGCAGATTTGATGAACAAAGGCGACCCCGATGATCCCCTGTTACGTCAAGTACTGCCGCTGCGGGATGAGTTTGTTGCCGCACCTGATTTTGTGACCGACCCCACTATTGAGCAAGACAAAGCCCAAGCCGGCCTAGTGCATAAATATCGCAACCGCGTGCTGCTGATAGTGCGCACTGGTTGCGCGGTCAACTGCCGCTATTGTTTTCGGCGTCACTTTCCCTACCCTGAGCATCACAACAACAAAGGCCAGTGGCAAAGCGCGCTTGATTATATTAGCGCGCATCCCGAGCTAGATGAGGTAATTTTGTCTGGTGGCGATCCGCTGATGGCGAACGACGCCCAGATCGCTTGGTTACTGACCCAGATAGAAGCCATTGCGCATATCAAACGCGTGCGTATCCACACCCGCCTGCCGGTGGTTCTGCCATATCGCTTAACCGACAAATTATTGCAGCGCTTAAGCCGCTCCCGCCTGCACGCCAATATCGTCCTGCACATCAACCACCCTAACGAAATTAGCCTTGAACTAAGTGATAAAGTGCAAGCATATAGACGCGCACTGATCCCCATTTATAATCAGGCGGTGATTTTGCGCGAGGTCAACGATAACGCACAGACCTTGATGCAACTCAATGCTGATTTGTACGACAACGGTATTCAGCCTTACTATTTACATGCATTTGATAAAGTGGCTGGAGCGCAGCATTTTTATGTGCCGGATGAAGTGGTGATTGCGCTGATGCGGGAGGTTATCGCCAAGCAATCTGGCTATATGATCCCCAAACTGGTTAGAGAAGTGGGTAACCGCGCGAGCAAAACCTGGCTAGATTTGACGCTCGATTAAATCATCCAGACTATCAGACACAGATCACACAAAGACGTCTATATAGTTCCCTTGAGGCGTGGCAAAACTCGCGATTTGCGCGGCTTCTTGAGGTGGCACCCGGGCAGGGATCACCTCCACCGACATCACTGCAAGCGGTCTTTGGTACTGATGCATGGCGTGTTGCTGCATTTCATACAACGCAGTACCCTGTGGCTTCGCATGCGTCCCAAGCGAATTGTAATGAGCAGCCGAAGCACCTGTGGGGATCTGCATAGACGGTGTTTATCTGGACAAAGTAAGGGGTTTCATTGGGTATCGGCTGATTTGTGATACACTTTAGGCGTTTTTAATAAAAAATCTTGCCGAGGAGTGCGCGTGGAAAAAGTCATCGCCCAAATTCAAACCAACTTGCAAACGATTTATCGCAAAGCGGTCGATGCGGATGCGTTGATCAAGACCTATCAGCAAGAAGGCAAAGGCAAACACGCTGCGATTTTTGCCGCCGACGCCCCGTTTACCACCCAAGCCAAAACCTTTGAGCCCTATGTCGCTGAGACCTGTACATTGCTCGATGAGTTAACGCAGATGCAGACTGGCTATGCCGACCAAACGGCATTGACCAAAAAACTTCAGCTGATCGTCAATCAAATCGAACTGCTGCACAGCACGTTAAGCCAGTTCAAAAGCTCACTTAAAGACTAGCTGGGCTAGGCACTGCCGTAATCGGCAGGGCATCGATACGGCTGATGATCTCAGCCAGGTAAGCTTGATATTTGGGGCTATCCACACGCTCAAAGACATCATTAAACGTGTCAACATTCAGCCCTTCAGGCAAGGCATCCAAGTTGGGTAGATAAAGCTCTTCATCGGCGCGGGTGGCCAGTAACTGCTGCACCGCAAGTGCAGTTCTCGGGCTGGTCGCCACAGAGGCAAAATGGATCCCAGCTTTGTCCGCCGCCAAATCGACAAAGCTATAGCCAGACCCTTGCTGATTGCGGTCCATCAATTCTTTGAACTCGCCAATAGCCACTGAAATGGAGGCTTCCGCCAATAATTCAAAGCTCGCCGAAAACAAAAAATGCAGCGCCAAATCTCGGCGTCCCGCTAGCGTGACTTGCTTTTGCACGCCAAGCCGATACACGGCTTTATCCGGTAGGTTAAAAAAGCGACTGAAACGCGGCTCGGCAAAAAATATCGTCATCGCAAAAATCGCCGCCTGATTTTCGATGACGGCAGGATATTGGCCACTTTGAATTTGCGCTTCCAAAAATACCTCGCGCAGATAAGGCGCAAGCGAGCCGTGTTTTTCGCCCATGTATTGATGATTGAGCACCAAAAAGTCGAGATAATGCGCGATTTTGTGGTCAAGCGCATCTGGCAAGTCATCTCCGAGCTGCATTTGCACCTCGCGAATTTTGCTCAGCAACGGCGCAACCGGAGCAATGATAAGTTTGGCGTGCTGTTGTTCGTATTCCACGCCTTGGAGGGTGTGATAAGCCACATCGGCGATATCAGATTGGGTATGCCAGTTGACACCGTAACGCGCTGCATCGATCAACCAATTTCCAGGCACGGGCAACTTGCCGAGTGATGCTTCTGCAATGGTAAAGCGAATGCCGCTGGCCAAAATCAGCTTCGCGTTGATGAAGCGGGTGACCCCAAAAAACTCAATGCGATAGGTTATAAATAACCGACCTTGCGCTTGCTGGACAAAAAACGCGCCAGCAAACGGAGCGTGTGCGCGCTGCATAAAGCCCAGCAGACTGTTGATTTGTTCACTGGATAGGTTCACTTCGTGAAAGGCTTGGTCGCGAGTGAGAACGGTTTTGAGATCGTGCATGAGCTGAGGGATCGTCTGCGCCCGCTCTACTTGCTTAGCAGAATCGACCGCGACCAGTGGCTGTTCTTCCAACACCAGTAGTGCAGTGCTTGCCACCACTAATACAAAGAATAAAAGGGTGTAGGCACACCCTTTCAAAAAGGTTTTCATAAGTTCCTATTGATATACTCAGCTCTAAACCTCTGCCAAGTTCCCCTTGTTTTCAAGCCATGCTTTACGATCGCCGGAGCGTTTTTTCGCTAGCAACATATCCATGAGTTCTAACATGTCCTGAGCATCATCAATGGTTAGCTGAACCAAGCGGCGCGTATTGGGATCCATGGTCGTTTCACGCAGCTGTAGCGGGTTCATCTCGCCTAGCCCTTTGAAGCGCTGCACGCCAACTTTGCCGCGTTTTTTCTCCGCCTCAATACGGTCTAAGATACCTTGTTTTTCACTTTCATCCAGCGCGTAAAACACCTCTTTGCCCACGTCGATACGAAACAGCGGCGGCATCGCAACATATACATGGCCAGCTTCAACCAGCGTGCGGAAATGTTTGACAAACAGCGCACACAACAGGGTCGCAATGTGCAGACCATCCGAGTCGGCATCGGCCAAAATACAGATTTTGCCATAGCGCAAGCCGCTCAAATCTTCTGAGTCTGGGTCAATCCCCAGCGCCACTGAGATATCGTGGATCTCTTGTGAGGCTAATACCTGAGATGAGTCAACTTCCCATGAGTTGAGAATTTTACCGCGCAGCGGCATGATGGCTTGAAACTCGCGTTCCCGCGCCTGTTTAGCTGAGCCTCCCGCAGAGTCCCCTTCCACTAGAAACAGTTCAGTGCGCGTATTATCTTGTGACGAACAGTCGGTTAATTTGCCCGGCAGTGCAGGGCCTTGTGTGACTTTTTTGCGCGCGACCTTTTTGGTCTGACGAAGACGACGCTGAGCGTTGCTGATACACATCTCCGCCAACAGCTCCGCGATATCCGTGTGTTGGTTGAGCCACAGGCTAAACGCGTCTTTGACTACACCTGAGACAAACGCCGCTGCCTGACGTGACGAGAGGCGCTCTTTGGTTTGTCCGGCAAACTGCGGATCCTGCATTTTGGTCGACAAAATATACGCGCAGCGCTCCCAAATATCGTCCGGGGTGAGCTTTACGCCACGTGGCAATAAGTTGCGATATTCACAAAACTCGCGCATGGACTCCAATAACCCTTGGCGTAAACCGTTAACATGGGTCCCGCCTTGCGCTGTTGGGATCAGGTTCACGTAGCTTTCGGTGACCATTTCGCCGCCTTCTGGCAACCACAATACCGCCCAGTCTGCGACCTCGCTGTTTGCGGAGAATGAGCCGACAAAAGGCTCATCTTCAGGCAAGGTGATCAGATCTTTGACTGAGCTAAGAAGATAATCGCGTAGACCGTCTTCGTAGAACCACTCGGTGGTTTCTTTGGCGATTTTGTTTTCTAGGCGAATGCGTAACCCCGGGCACAGTACGGCTTTGGCACGCAGGTTATGCGTCAGCTGGCGCACGCTAAACTTATCTGAATCAAAATACTTTGGATCGGGCCAAAAACGCACTGAGGTGCCGGTATTGCGCTGACCACAGCTATCTACCACCGCCAAATCCTCGACTTTGTCACCATTTTCAAACGCAATGCGATACACTTTTGCATCACGGCGAATGTGCACTTCAACTCGAGTGGAGAGCGCGTTAACGACAGAGATCCCCACCCCGTGCAGACCACCGGAGAATTCATAGTTTTTGTTTGAGAATTTACCACCGGCGTGCAGCTTGGTCATGATCAGCTCGACCCCAGAGATTTTTTCTTCAGGGTGAATATCCACCGGCATGCCGCGACCGTCATCGTGTACCTCTAGGGAGTTATCTTCGTGTAAGATCACTTTAACACTGCGAGCAAAGCCAGCTAACGCTTCGTCCACCGAGTTATCGATGACTTCTTGGCCCAAGTGATTGGGGCGGGTGGTGTCGGTGTACATCCCTGGGCGACGCTGAACAGGCTCTAGTCCGTTGAGTACTTCAATGGCATCTGCAGTATATTGATTGGACATCTGATGATTACGCTTTTGTTGTTATGATTGGCGCCAATGAGACACCGAATCGCGGTGACCTAATACGGCATCCTTTAATATGCGTCGATATTAGCAATTGTTGTGCATTTGGGCAATGCTCAGATCAACACTGCCCAGCGATACCAATTATTATCTGTAACGTAAGAAGGTTTACTATTTTGACGATGAATCGCTAGTGCATGTTGGCAGCAGCCCTAGACTCACAGGCACAGGTACGCTGATGACGTAAACCAAAGAAACGCATGATCTTCGGTAGCTCATTATCAAAATCTTGGTAACCGTGATCGCCACCTTCGACAATATGCAGGTTAGTATCTTGATAGAGCTGCTCTGCGAGGCGATAGTCGAGTACTTCATCTTCGGTCTGTAAGAACACTTGATAGTTATCCGGGGAGGTAACCTTGTCAATGACTAACTGCGCGACGTGCTGGATATGGTTAGCCGTGAGTTCAAATGTTTCTTGGGTGTAGGGGTTGGTGTGCGTCCCTAAATACTCGGGGAAGAGTTCGTGTGGTGCGACCGCTGGATTGATAATACTGGCTTTGCACTGATGCCGTTCGGCAAGGAGAGTTGCCAAAAACCCCCCCATTGAACTGCCCATGATCCCCACTACATCTTCTTTAACACTGTGCATCGCGCGCTGTGCTTGTTGCCATGCTTCAGATGGGATCCCGCTCAATTGGGGGGCAATAAACTTAATATCGGGGTGGTGTTGTTGCAAGTAGGCGAGCGTTGCGCATGCTTTTGCAGATTGCGGAGAGCTCAAAAAGCCATGCAAATATAGGATGGAACCAGGCATTCTAATTGTCCTTTGGCGTAGCGCCAATATTATTCGTTACAGTACAGCAATTGAGACTCTTCTCAATACCAGACACTATAAACGGCCATCAACTTCCTTTGGCTGTCACTTTTGTTGTCTTTCACAAAATGTTAACCATTCTGTCAAAAACACATTAGTCATAAATTTCTCATTTTTCTGATGCATTTGCAAGTTCGGATAGTCATAACTGGGCTGTATTTTGCCAATATTTTGTACTGATAAGACCTCCGCGCTGCGTACGTCATGATACATTCTCACTGTCAAAGCCGGCTTTAAAAACTTGGGTAAATTTTTTGCTACCTGAGCGATTTCTACAGTCGTCGTGTAGCGCGCCACATCCAATATGGTGATTTGGTAGGTTAACACCGTGTTAATCGTAAACTCGTAGGTCATATCACGATCGTCAACGTCTGGCAGAAGCAACATCAGCTTACCGTAGTTGTGCTCACCCATCGCCAGCAAGCTTGGCAGGTGCGGGACGTATTTTTTACCGTGTGGACTCATCTTAAGCACATCTTACAAGATATCAGCCGCAACATAATCGGCCTCGTGCAAAAAGAAGTGCTGAAGCGCAATGATGCCGGCAGCATTATTCATGGTGCCGTCGCTTAACCATTGCCTCGCTTGAGCTCGCTTTACCCGCACCACTTTTATATCTTCACCTTCGTGATCACAGCCGTGCAGTCCGTCTGCCATGCTACTGTCAGTATGGGCAATGTACACATCAATGCGCTCGGTAGTGCCGCCCGGGCTCGACAAATAGCTCAGCACCTGATGTAAATTATCCAACCGAATTCCAGCTTCTTAACTTGCTTCTTTGTGTCATACTTCAACGCCGGATAGTCCCGGATCAATCATGCCCGCAATCACCTCGAGTAACCACGGGTTATCGCAGGTAGCCATGGCACCTAAGCGAAACTGCTGAATTAACACAAACTCATCGGTGTGCGGATCGTAGGGCAACAATGCCACAGCGTGACCGCGTTCAAACATCTCGCGCTTGAGTGTTTGCGACCAGCCTCCCGCATATAATGCGTGCTGCACGTGATATTCGACCATCTTAAAAAAGCCTTGATAAACATCGTGTTTGGCGATGATTTTGACGTTTTCATGGGAAAAGCGCTGCATGATAGACATTTTAGACTCTTTGATTACATTCTGTTACATATAAGGGCATAATCTCACAGGAAAAACATTTATGAACTCTGTGGAATTTTTTACACTTTAGCGTAGTTTAATGGAATTAACGAATGACGTGGACAATTACATGAAAAAAACTCTGATCAGCGCAATCGTCGCACTCAGCTGTTGCGGCTTTGCACAAGCAGCAGATCTCAACGAAATATACGCCCAGGCATTAGCTAACGACCCTGTTGTCAACCGCGCCAAAGCCATCCGTGATACCGCATACTCTGGTATCAAGCTCTCTCGGTCTAACTTACTACCCAAAATTTCAGGCTCCATCGGCTACAGCATGTCAGATAGTGAATCCGCGCTATCAGCAACGACCATCTCAACCACTGACACTACCGCATTAGGTTACCAGTTAGGGCTCAATATGTCGTTGTATAACCACGCCAACTACGTGGGCTTAGATCGCGCCGAAAAAGCCGCGCAACAGGCCGAGGCGACCTATTCTGCCACGCTCCAAAATCTCATTGTGCGTGTAGTAGATGCCTATCTCAACATTCTTCGCGCCAAGGACAATGTCGAGTTTGTACAAGCTGAAAAACGCGCAATTGAGCGCCAGCTTGAACAAACTAAACAGCGCTTCGAAGTGGGGCTCACGGCAATTACTGATGTGCATGAGGCACAGGCAAACTTTGACACTACCGTGGCCTCTGAAATTCGCGCGCTCAATGCGCTAGAGCTGCGCAAAGAACAGCTGCGCGAAATCACAGGCAAATTTTATGAGCGCGTAGACCTACTGAATACCGAGACATTCTCTGCTACTCCGCCAACGCCAATAACCGTGGACGCGTGGTTGGCGCTGGCGCAAGATAAGAACTTAGATTTGCAAGCGGCCCAGTTTGCTGTGGATATCGCCAAACAGGATATCGATAGTGCCTTTGCTGGCAATTACCCTACTTTGTCACTATCTGGCTCACTCAGCGGCAGTGATGCTGAACGCAATGATGTGGATTTGCCCCGCACCAACTCAAACTCATTAGGGATCACGCTTAACGTGCCGATCTTCACGGGCTTTGCAACAACCGCACAAACTGAAAGCGCGCGTTCGCGTTTTGTGGCCGAAAGTGAAACCCTCGAGCAAACCTATCGGGCAACGGTGCGTAATGTGCGCAACTCATTTAACGATATTCGCGCAAATGAGTCGACAATCAAAGCGTTTGAACAGGCGGTAGTATCGGCAGAAAGTGCGCTAAGGGCTACTGAAGCGGGCTTTGATGTCGGGACGCGTACTATTGTCGATGTGCTCAACAGTACACGTAATCTATTTAATGCACGTAAAAACCTGGCCAATGCACGTTATGATTTTATTACCTCAGTGATTAATCTTAAACGCGCAGCAGGCACGCTTAGCGTTACAGATTTAAATGCCATTAACCAAGGTTTAGTCGCACCTGCTAGCTAGGTGCGACCAGCAACATTCATAATCCATCACAGGTTGTATCTGGCTTTGAGCACGCGCAAGCGGTCTTGTGCAACCTGTTCTTCAAAAGCATGCGCTGCTATCGTGCGCTGTGCCCGACGCGTTTGCTGGTTTAACAACAGCGTTTCAACATAGTTCAACAAAATCTCTTCGTTTTGCACATCATCCGTCATCGCTTCATTGTAGTAGTTGAGCGCCATATCAGGTGCTTTTAAAGCCACATAAATCTGTGCCAACGTATCAACGACGGCAAGGTTTTTTGGAGCGATATCGTGCGCACGTTCAGCATATTGTAAAGCATCTTGGTACTGCCCTTGCTCTGCTAACAAGTAAGCAAGATTATTGAGCGCGACGAAGTGCTCTGGATGTATCGCCAACACGTCCTTGTAGCGGGTGATTGCCGCTTCAGGCTCAGTGGTTAAGTAGTGCTGCGCCGCCAACAGCTTTGCTGTGGCATCCGCCGGCTGTGCCGCTTCATATTGTTTAAGGAGGGCGGTTGCATCTGCAGCACGATTGTTGAGTCGCAAGGCATCATAATACACCAAAAAACTGTCGCGATTGACGCGCGCATTGTAACCTGTTTCAGCTGCTCTTAGTGCGTCGATTTGATTGCCTTCTAGCAACAAAATACGGGCGCGCAAGCTTTGCAGCTGGGCTTCATTTTGAATATTCTCAGGCAGACTATCAAATAAGCGCCGTGCTAATTTAGCATCCTTGGTTTGTGCAGCAAACAGCGCGTGCAATATTTTAACTGGCGTTTCACGGCTCAATTTTGGATTGCGTTCAATAAACGCAAGTCCTTGCGCGAACTCACGCTTAAGCTCGAACATCGACAGCCGCCCAACAAATCCCCTTAAATCATTGGGTAACTGCTCGTGCCACTGTGCATAATGCGCCTCTAACGCAGTGATACTGCCATTTTTGAATAAGGTATTAGCATATACTTGCCAGTAGGCACGTGGCACATTGTGCCCTAATTGTGCGATATCAAGTGATTCAAGCAGCGTTTGTGCCTCATCTGCGCGTTTATCATTAAGCAGTAGCTGCGCTGCAAGCACCTTATCTACGGCAGTGGGGGTTCCCTCTTCGAGATAGCGTGCAAAAGGGGCAAAGGCGTCTTGCGGCAATCTTTGCAGTTTGACTAGCGCATAATAAACGGCAATGGCATTAACGTTGTTGGGAAAGGCATCCAAGGTAGCCTGTACTTGCTTGAACGCGCTGGAATAGTCCTTTATGGCCATGTGAATATTCACTAATGCCAAATGTGTTTGGGCAACGTTTGGTGCCAGCTGGTTCGCTTTTGCAAAATGTGCTTGCCCCTCGCTTAAATTACCCAACTTAAGCGCCGCCTCACCGGCCAGCAAATACGCCTTGTAGTTGTCAGGCTCACTTGCCTGCCATTGCTTGGCTAACTGTGCGGCCTCGTCGAATTTTTTAGTGGCGATATAGGCTTTTGCCAGTGTTTCTCGTGCCACTGTCGATTCGGGATTGCGCTCAACGGCCGTCTCGATATCGGCCAATCCGGTCAAATCAGCCATTTGCAGCTTAAGTACGCCAAGCTTCGCCAAGTCTTCCGGTGCACTTGCCGTGGCTTGGATCTGTTCGAGCATCTGTGATGCTTGTTCACGATGCCCATCGCGAAACAGCGCATAGCCCGTTTGAGCTAGCAGCGCGGCATCTTGGGTATCCATTTCGGTATATTTGGCCAATATATCATTGGCCTGCAAAGATTGCCCAGTAGCCAACTGACTTGCTGCGAGCATTTTTAAACCAGGGTGTGACTCTGGCAGTTCATTCGCAATTAAACTTAGCTGTTCATTGGCATAAGTAAAATCGCGCTGCATAAACGCACTGTAGCCTGCTACAAAGCGCACTATGGTCGAATCATATCCCAGTGTTAGTGCAGTTTGGGCACTTTCACGCGCATCTGCAAACTGCTGATTGGACGCATGAACCATGGCTTGCAACTGATGTAGGCGGGGATTTTTGGGAGCGACCTTGAGCAGTTTATCCAAATGCGGCTGCGCTAGATGCGCTTGGTCGGTTTCAAATAAGAGCTGAGTGTAGGTAAACTCGGCTTCTAAGTCGGTCTCCACCACCTCAAGATAACGCGCGAGCACTGGCGCGGCTGCGACTTTTTGGCCATCTTGCAAATACAGCGCGGCAAGCATGTTGAGCCCGTCAATCGACTCTGGGTATTTATCTAACACTTGCTCCAACTTGGAGATGGCCGCAGGGCGGTCCGCTTCGAGCAACAGTCCAAGCACATCGATAAGGCGTCGGTAAACGTTGTCGATAGAGATCGGCGTTAGGCTATCTAAGAGGGTTTGTGCATCTTCTAGTTTGCCTAATTCAAGCGCCGACTGTAGCTGATAAAATCCCACCTGCACGCGCTGCTGGTCAGTCAGATCGGCACCGGATGCATCAAGGCGCTGGATCCCCGCAAAGGTGCCGTTGCGTTGATATGCCTGTGACAATAACGGAATAACATCGGCTGCGGCATAGCCAAACTCTTTGGCTTTTTCGAGTTCTTTTTCGGCAAAGGCAAACTGTTGTTGCTCTAGGTAAATCTTACCAAGTAAAAAGCGCGGATTGGGATCGCGTGGGGCTTGTTGAATCGCGTGTTTAAGCTCGACAATTGCGGCATCATATTGCTGTTCTGTCACTAAGTGCTGGGCGTCTGCATAAGCTTCTTCTGCGCTTTTTTGGCCGCAACCAACTAAAACTAATGCAAGGCTAGACGCAATCAAGGTCCGTTTGAACGCACGCGAATTGATGGGCATAGATAAAATCCTTTTTTATAAGTACGACCGCCACTAAAAGTGTAGTGCATAACAATAAAAATAAACAAGTAATTACG